>NZ_JBQHDF010000004.1:0-503982 GCF_052068495.1 Micromonospora sp. SD12
TGTAACGACCCCGCCCCGCCCACGATTCCGCCCCCACGATGCCCCCGATCACACGCCGAAACCGGACATCCGCGCCGATGCGACGCGATGACGACCGGCCGGCGACACCGCACCGGACGCCCCGCCACGACACCGGACACCCCACGCAGTCGGATGCGGCGACGACTCGCAGCAGATCTTGGTAGATACCGGCCCCTGGAGGGGCACGTTCCTACCAAGATCTCCCCGGACCCGGACCCGGACCCGGACCGGACCCGGACCGGACCCGCAACGGCAGACCCGGCAGGCCACGACACGCGATCCCGCCCCACCCACGTACGGACGCGACTAGCCTCGACAGGAGGGCCGGGCGCGACGCCTGCGGAGGTGATTCGGATGGCCGCATCCACCGACGCGGCGGTGCTGGTCGGGCTCGGCACGGAACGCAACCTGCCGGTGGTTCGACTGGCGGCGCAGGAGGCCGCCGCGCACGGGCGTCCGCTGTGCCTGTTGCACGCGTTCGACTGGGCGGCCGCGCTGGAGGCGCCGTCGGTCGCGGGGCCGCGCGCGGACGCCGAGGAGCTGATCTCCCAGGCCACGCAGATCGCCAACGAGGTCGAGCCGGCGCTGCCGGTGAGCAGCGAGATCGTCGAGGGTGCCCTCGTCCCCACCCTGGTCCGCCGGTCGGAGTCGGCGTTCCTGCTCGCCGTCGGGGACGGCGGCATGGCGGCCAGCGGCGAGTGCGTGTCGGTCGACGCACCGGCGGTGCAGCTCGCCGCCCGGGCCGGCTGCCCGGTGCTGGTGGCCCGCCGGGATCCGCCGCCTCAGGGGCCGGTGCTGGTCGGGGTCGACGGCTCGGACAGCTCGCTGGCCGCGCTGGAGTGGGCGTTCGAGTGCGCGGCCGGGCGGGAGGCGCGACTGTTGGCGGTCCGCGTCGTCGAGCCGGAGGACGGCGACGAGGATGCCGGGCCACTGGTCGGGATGGTGGCGCGCTCGGCGCACCGGTTCCCGTCGGTGGCCACGGAGTGCCACACGATCCGGGGTGACCCCGGCACCGTCCTGGTGGAGCAGTCCCGCTCGGCGCAGGTGGTGCTGGTCGCCTCCCGGGGCGACGAGCCGTGGCGGGGCATGCTCGGGGCGGTGAGTCAGGCGCTGCTCTACCACTCCCCCGCGCCGCTGATCGTGGTGCGCGGGCTGACGGGAATTCCGGTGGACGGGCGCAATGCCCGCCACCCACGGGACCAACGGCCCTGATCCACATCGGCGTCGACCGGAGATGCTGAGGCCGGCCCGGACGAATCCGCGCTCTGAGGATGCAGGATTCCCCTACCCGCGAGAGGCTCATGCAGTATGGACACCGCTCTCGACCTGCACGGCCCCCTGACCGAAGACGAGCTGCGTCGGCTGGACGCCTACTGGCGGGCGGCGAACTACCTGACCGTCGGGCAGATCTATCTGCTGGGCAACCCGCTGCTGCGCGAGCCGCTGGCCCCCGAGCACGTCAAACCGCGCCTGCTGGGCCACTGGGGCACCAGTCCCGGCCTGAACCTGCTCTACGCCCACCTCAACCGGGTCATCGTCGCCCGTGACCTGTCGGCCCTGTTCGTCACCGGCCCCGGTCACGGCGGCCCGGCGATCGTCGCCAACACCTGGCTGGAGGGCACCTGGAGCGAGGTGTACCACCACATCGGCCGCGACGAGGCCGGCATGTCCAGGCTGTTCCGCCAGTTCTCGTTCCCCGGCGGCATCCCCAGCCACGTGGCCGCGGAGGTGCCGGGTTCGATCCACGAGGGCGGCGAGCTGGGGTACGCGCTCAGCCACGCCTACGGCGCGGCGTTCGACAACCCCGACCTGCTGGTGGCCTGCGTCATCGGCGACGGGGAGGCGGAGACCGGTCCGCTGGCCGGGAGCTGGCTCTCCAACGTCTTCCTGAACCCGGCCCGGGACGGGGCGGTGCTGCCGATCCTGCACCTCAACGGCTACAAGATCGCCAACCCGACGGTGCTGGACCGCATCCCCGAGGACGATCTGCTGGCCATGATGCGCGGCTTCGGCTACGAGCCGTACGTGGTCGCCGGCGACGACCCGGCGACGGTGCACCAGGCGCTCGCCGGCACGCTGGACCGGGCGCTGGACGAGATCGCCGCCATCCAGCGGCGGGCCCGCTCGGGCGGCGCCGTCGAGCGCCCCCGCTGGCCGATGATCGTCCTGCGTACGCCGAAGGGCTGGACGGGGCCGCACGACGTCGACGGCAAGCAGGTCGAGGGCACCTACCGCGCGCACCAGGTGCCGCTGTCCGAGGTACGCAAGAACCCGGAGCACCTGGCGGAGCTGGAGCGCTGGCTGCGCAGCTACCGGCCGGAGGAGCTCTTCGACGCCACCGGCGCCCCGGTCGCCGAGCTGGCCGAGCTGCCGCCCCGGGGCGAGCGGCGGATGAGCGCCAACCCGGTCACCAACGGCGGGCTGGTGCTGCGTGACCTGGTGCTGCCGGACTTCCGCGACTACGCCGTCGACGTGCAGCGGCCCGGCGAAACCGTGGCCGGGGCGACCGGCGCCCTCGGCCCGTGGGTACGCGACGTCATCAGCGCCAACCCGGAGACGTTCCGCCTCTTCGGTCCGGACGAGGTCGCCTCGAACCGGCTCGGCGCGGCGTTCGAGGTCACCGACCGGGCCTGGGTTGCCGGCACCGTGCCCGGCGACGACCACCTCTCCCCCGACGGACGGGTGATGGAGGTCCTCTCCGAGCACCTGTGCCAGGGCTGGCTGGAGGGCTACCTGCTGACCGGCCGGCACGGCATCTTCACCAGCTACGAGGCGTTCATCCACATCGTCGACTCCATGCTCAACCAGCACGCGAAGTGGCTGAAGGTGACCCGGGGCATTCCGTGGCGCAAGCCGGTGGCCTCGCTGAACTACCTGCTCTCCAGCCACGTGTGGCGGCAGGACCACAACGGATTCTCCCACCAGGACCCGGGCTTCATCGACCACGTGATGAACAAGAAGGCCGAGGTGGTACGCGTCTACCTGCCGCCGGACGCCAACACCCTGCTCTCGACCATGGACCACTGCCTGCGCAGCCGGCACTACATCAACGTGGTGGTGGCCGGTAAGCAGCCCGCCCCGAACTGGCTGTCGATGGACGAGGCCGTCCAGCACTGCCGGCGCGGCATCGGCATCTGGGACTGGGCCAGCACGGACGCCGGCAGCGAGCCCGACGTGGTGCTGGCCTGCGCGGGCGACGTGCCGACCCTGGAGACGCTGGCCGCCGCCGACCTGCTGCACAAGCACCTGCCGGAGCTGAAGGTGCGGGTCGTCAACGTGGTCGACCTGATGCGGCTCCAGCCGCCGACGGAGCACCCGCACGGGCTGTCGGACAAGGAGTTCGACACCATCTTCACGCGCGACAAGCAGGTCATCTTCGCGTACCACGGCTATCCCTGGCTGATCCACCGGCTCACCTACCGCCGGACCAACCACGCCAACCTGCACGTGCGCGGCTACAAGGAGGAGGGCACCACCACCACGCCGTTCGACATGGTGATGCTCAACGACCTGGACCGCTTCCACCTGGTCATCGACGTGATCGACCGGGTGCCGGGGCTGGCCGACCGGGCCGCCCACCTGCGGCAGGAGATGGTCGACGCGCGGCAGTCCTGCCGGGACCACACCCGCGAGCACGGCGAGGACGACCCGCGGGTCGCGGAGTGGCGCTGGGTGCGCGAGACGGACCCAGGGCTGCGGGGTGACCAGTGAGCGCGAGGAGTGAGCTTGCGAGCCCCGCAGTCGCGCACGAAAGGCGAGCCCAGTGAGCGCGAGGAGTGAGCTTGCGAGCCCCGCAGTCGCGCACGAAAGGCGAGCCCAGTGAGCGAGCTGCGAACCCCCGAGGCAGTGAACGAGAGGTGGACCCGATGAGCGGCAACGAGATCCTGGTCGGCTACGACGGCTCCGCCGACGCCTCCGCCGCGCTGGAGTGGGCGTTGGAGGAGGCCGGCCGCAGCGGGCGGCCGGTGCGGTTGGCGTACGTCTTCGAGTGGCTCACGGTGGCCGGCTGGATCGGCCCCGGCGTCGCCCCCGGCATCTGGCCGGACGAGACGGCCCGCCGGCAGGTCGAGGAGCTGGTCCGCAAGGCGGCGGCGGACGCGTCCGCCGCGCACCCGGAGCTGACCGTCACGGGCGAGGTGTTCGACGGGCCGCCCGCGCTGGTGCTCCAGGAACGCTCGGCGCAGGCCGACCTGCTGGTGCTGGGCACCCGGGGGCACGGCGGCTTCGGCGGGCTGCTCGTCGGCTCGACCGCGGTCGCCGTGGCCGCCCACGCGCACTGCCCGGTGGTGGTCGTGCGCGGCGAGGCCGCCGCCGGTGGGCGCAGCGGGCACGTGGCGGTCGGTGTCGACGGCTCCGACTGTTCGCTGCTGGCGCTGGGCTTCGCCTTCGAGCAGGCCGCCGCCCGGCGGGTGCCCCTGCACGTGGTGCGGGCCTGGCATCCGCCGACCGGCCAGCGCCCGCCGTCGGGCCCCGAGGCGCGGGAGGCCGCGGCGGCCGACCGGGCCGAGCTGGACGAACCGCTGGCCCGGTGGGGCGCGACGTTCCCCGACGTGCCGGTCACCGTGGAGGTGGCGGAGGGGCGCCCGGCGTCCCTGCTGGTCGACGGCAGTCGCAACGCGTGCCTGGTGGTGGTGGGCACCCGGGGCCGGGGCGGCCTGAAGGGGATGCTGCTCGGTTCGGTCAGCCAGCAGCTCATCCAGCACGCGCACTGCCCGGTGGCGGTGGTCCGGGAACGCTGAACGGGAGGCCCCCCGCCGACGTGCGGGGGGCCTCCGGCACGGTCACCGGGTCTCGGCCGGCTCCGCGGGGCTGAGCGAGAAGTAGTCCTCCTCCTCCTGGGCGAGGTGCAGCCGCAGGATCGCCTCCAGGCCGTAGAGGGTGGCGAGCAGGTCGGTGAGCTGGTCGCGGCGCAGCGGGCCGTCGCCGGCCTGCGCGAGGTGGGCGCCGAGCCGCTCCACCAGTCGCCGGATCTCCACGTGGGCGCGGCTCATCGTCGAGGTCGCCTCGGCGCTGCCCAGCGGGTCGGCCAGCGCCGGGTAGAGCTGACGTTCCTCGGCCGCCTCGTGCGGCAGCACCTCCCCGGTCAGCCTGCGGTGCGTCCCGCGCAGCGCCGGCAGGCACTGCGGCGCGTCCGGTGCGGTGGCGACCAGGTCGGCGGTGTCCCGCAGAGCGGCGAGCACGTCGCGGACGCCGCCGTGTTCGGCCGCGTACCGGTCGAGCAGTTCGCGGGTGCCCGGCGGCACGTCGCGGCGGCGCAACCCGCCCCCGAGGGCGCGCAACGCGTTGAGGATCACCAGCACGTCGATGCCCTCCTGGAGGAACGCGCCGGCGACCGGGGGCAGCCGGCCCAGCGCGGCGGCCAGCATCGCCAGCACCGCGAGGCCCATCCCGACGGTGGCGCTCTGCACCGCGATGCGGCGCGCGTACCGGGCGATCTCCACCGCGTCGGCGAGCCGGTCGAGCCGGTCGACGGTGAGCACCGCGTCGGCGACGTCGGCCGAGGCGGTCGCCCCGGTGGCGCCCATGGCCACGCCCACGTGTGCCTCGGCGAGGGCGGGGGCGTCGTTGACCCCGTCGCCGACCATCACGGTGACCGCCCGGCGCGCCTCGGCGCGTACGCGGGTCGCCTTCTCCGGCGGCGAGCACCGGGCCACCACGTCGTCCACGCCGACCACCCGCGCGACCTGGGCGGCGACGTCGGGCCGGTCCCCGGTGACCATCACGATGCGCCGCAGCCCCGCCTCGCGCAGCCGGCGCACGGTGCGGCGGGCGTCGGGGCGTACCGGGTCCTCCAGCAGGATCGCCCCGAGCGGGCCCCGCTCGCCGCTGACCCACACCACCGAGCGGCCGGCCAACTCGGCCCGGGACCGGGCCCGCCCCGCCCAGTCGGGCAGGTCGCCGTCGAGTTGACCGACCCGGACCTGCCGCCCGTCGACCGACCCGCGTACGCCCCGGCCCGGCTCCTCGGTCACCCCCGCCGGCTCGGTCAGCGGCAGGCCCCGCTCGCGCGCCTGCGCCACCAGCGCGCGGGCCAGCACGTGCGGGGAGAGCTGCTCCACCGAGGCGGCCAGCCGCAGCACGTCGTCGCGGTCGCCGTCGGGGGCGGCCACCACCTCGGCGGCGCGGGGGCGCCCCGCCGTCAGCGTGCCGGTCTTGTCGACCAGCAGGGTACGGGCCCGGCCGAGCAGTTCCAGCGAGCCGCCGTCGCGGACCAGCACGCCACGTCGGGCGGTACGCGACAGCCCCGACACGATGGCGATGGGGGTGGCCAGCAGCAGCGGGCACGGGGTGGCGACCACCAGCACGGCCACCGCCCGGACGAACTCGCCGGAGAGCAGCCAGCCCAGCCCGGCCAGGACCAGGGTGAACGGCACGAACGCGGCGGCGTACCGGTCGGCGAGGCGGACCATCGGCGCCTTGTGGGCGGTCGCCTCCTCGGCCAGCCGGACGATCCCCGCGTAGGTGCTCCCCGCCGCGTCGCGCGTCGCGCGCATCGGAAAGCCGGCGCCGGCGTTGACCACGCCGCTGGCGACCTGCTCGCCCGCCGCGCGCCGCACCAGCCGGGACTCGCCCGTCACCACGGACTCGTCGAGGGTCACCGGCTCGTCGACCTGCCCGTCGACCGGCACCACGTCCCCCGGGCCGACCAGCAGCCGGTCCCCCGCCACCACCCGGTCCAGCGGCACCTCCTCGACGCCCCCGCCGGGGGTACGCCGGCGGGCGGTGCGGGGGGCGCGGGCGAGCAGCGCACGCAGGTCGCGGGTCGCCCGCCCCTGGGCGTACGTCTCCAGCGCCCGCCCGGTGGCCAACATCACCGCGATCACCGCCCCGGCCAGGTACTCCCGGACGACCAGCGCGCCGACCAGGGCCAGCACGGCGATCACGTCCACCCCGAACTGCCGGCGCCACAACTGACGCAGCACCGACCAGGCGGCGGGCGCCAAGGCGGCCACGGTCGCGGACGCCCACACCGCCTCGGCCGCGTCCCGCCGCCCGGCGAGGCTCAGCGCCGCCCCGGCCAGCACCAACGCCGTCACCCCGGCCAGCGGTGCCCAGAGCAGCAGGCGCGACCGGTCCCGCCGTACCGGCTGCTCCGGCACGCACTCCCGCGGCTCCGTTCCCACCTGCGGATCGTCTCAGCGCCCACCGCGCCCCGGAGGGCATCCGGGCGAACCGGAGGGGGGCGACATGCCCTGCGGCGCCGGGACCTGCGTACCGTGCGTCGGCACGGCCGATGGCGCAGGATGGAGCGGCAACCCCGCCCGGGGCACCGTCGGGCTGGGGCACGATGGGGAGAAACGGAAAGGTCGTGACCATGAGCCACGAGACGCCGGCGACGGATCGTCCGCTGACCACCGCACTCGCGGAGGCCGCCGCGACGGCCGGGCACGCCCCGTCGCTGCACAACAGCCAACCGTGGCGGTGGCGCGTCCTGCCGGACGCGCTGGAGCTGCGGGCGACCCGCGATCCCCGGCTGGCGGCCACCGACCCGGAGGGCCGGCTGGTGGCGTACAGCTGCGGGGCGGCGCTGCACCACGCGCGGGTCGCGCTGACCGCGGAGGGCTGGACCGCCGTCGTGGAGCGGATGCCCGACCCGGCCGACGGGGACCTGCTGGCCCGGCTGACCGGCTTGGCCCACGCGCAGGCCAACCCGGAGGCCATGCGCCTCGTGCAGTGCATGCAGGTGCGGCACACCGACCGGCGCCCGGTCAGCGACGAGCCCGTGCCGACCGCCGCGCTCGGCGAGATCGCGTCGGCGGTCGCCGCCGAGGGCTGCCAGCTGCAGTTCCTCGACCGCGACAACGTCCTGGAGCTGGCCGCCGTCGCCAGCCGCGCCGCCTCGGTCGAGGCGGAGGACTCGCAGCTGCGCGAGGAGCTGGAGTACTGGACCAGCCGGGCCGGCACCGGCACCGGACTGCCGCCGGAGGTGCTGCCCGCCGAGGCGCCCCGGACCACCGTGCCGGCCCGTGACTTCGGCCGCCCCGGCACCCTGCCCGTCGGCCCCGGGCACGACCGGGCGGCCGTGTACGGGGTGCTCTACGGCGACGAGGACGAGCCGGACAGCTGGCTGCGCGCCGGCGAGGCGCTCTCGGCCGCCTGGCTGACCGCGACCCGGCTCGGGGTCTCCGTGGTGCCGCTGAGCGGGGTGGTGGAGGTCGGGGGCACCCGGCAGACGCTGCGCGGGCTGCTGGCCGGCCTCGGCTACCCGTACCTCGTGATCCGGTTGGGGCTCGCGGACCCGGCGCACGCCGGCCCGCCGCACACCCCGCGCCTGGACGTCGCGCAGGTCGTCGACACGTCCGCGGTGCGCTCCCCCGACGCGTAGCGAAGCCCGGGCCACGGCCACCGGGCGATACCATCGCCCGGTGGCCAGCACCCCGAATCCCCGCCCCGAACCGCACGTGACCCCCTCGCTGGGGCTCAGCCCGCTGTCCCGGGTGCGGCTCGACGAGCTGCTCCAGGAGATGCTGGACCGGGTCGGCGAGGTGGTGACCAGCCGGGAGCGGCTGCGCGCCCTGCTCGACGCGGTGGTGGGCATCGGCACCGACCTGGACCTGCGCAGCACCCTGCAACGGATCGTGCAGTCGGCCTGCGAGCTGGTCGGCGCCCGCTACGGCGCGCTCGGCGTGATCGGCCACGACCGCCTGCTGCACGACTTCATCACCCACGGCATCGGCCCGGAGCTGCACGCCAGGATCGGTGACCTGCCCCATGGGCGGGGCGTGCTGGGCCTGCTCATCGACGATCCGCGTCCGCTGCGGATGCCCGACATCACCCAGCACCCGAAGTCCTACGGGTTCCCGCCGCACCACCCGCCGATGCACAGCTTCCTCGGCGTGCCCGTACGCATCCGCGACCAGGTGTTCGGCAACCTCTACCTGGCCGAGAAGCAGGGCGGCGCGGAGTTCACCGAGGACGACGAGGAGATCGTCGTCGCGCTCGCCGCGGCGGCCGGCGTGGCGATCGAGAACGCCCGCCTCTACGCGCTGGCCCACCGCCGGGAACGCTGGCTGGCGGCGACCGCCGAGATCACCGCCGTGCTGCTGGGCGAGGTACGCCGCACCGACGCCCTCACCCTCGTGGCGCGACGCGCCCGCGAGGTCGCCGAGGCCGAGGTCGCGCTGGTGCTGCTCTACGACCCCGACGCCGAGGAGTTCACCGTCGAGGTGGTGGACGGCGCCGACGAGCAGGCCGCTGCCCTCGTCGGCACGGTGCTGCCGGCGGCCGAGACGAGCTTCGCCGCCGCCGTCGTCGAGGGCCGGCACGACCGGGTGGACGACCTGGCCCACGCCGCGCCCTGGCCGGCGCTGCTGCGCACCGGCCCGGCGATGGTCGCGCCGCTGGCCACCGCCGACACCCTGCACGGGGTGCTGGTGATCGCGCACCGGGCCGACCGGGCGCCCGTCGCCAACGACGACGACATGGCCCTGCTGGGCAGCTTCGCCGGGCAGGCCGCGCTGGCCATGGAACGCGCCCGCGGGCAGGAGGAACGGGAGCTGCTGGTGGTCCTGGAGGACCGCGAGCGCATCGCCCGGGACCTGCACGACGTGGTCATCCAGCGGCTCTTCGCCACCGGCCTGCAGTTGCAGAGCGCCGCCCCGATGACGACGAAGCCGGAGGTCGCCCGGCGGATCAACGCGGCGGTCGACGACCTGGACGCCACGATCAAGGACATCCGCCGCACCATCTTCGAGCTGCGTACCCCGATGAGCGCGGCGCTGCGCACCGAGATCCGCGAGGCGATCGAGGTGGCCGCCGAGTCGCTCGGTCACCGTCCCCGCCTGGAGCTGAGCGGGCCGATCGACAGCGCCGTGCCCGACGCTGTCCGCCCCGACCTCACCGCCGTGCTGCGGGAGGCGCTCTCCAACGCCGTACGGCACGCGCGGGCCGACCGCGTGGTGGTGGCGGTACGGGTCGACGCCGGCCGGGTGACCGTGACCGTCACCGACGACGGGGTGGGCTGCGATCCAGCCGCCGCGCGGGGCGGCCTGGTCAACCTGCGCGAGCGCGCCGAGCGCCACGGCGGCGAGTTCCACGTACGCCGGGCCGAGCCCCGCGGCACCGAGGTGTCCTGGTCGGTGCCGCTAGGCGACTGAGCCCGCGGCCGTCAGGGGGTCCTGCCCCACAGGCGGGTCGGTCAGGGGGTCTTGCCCAGCAGGCGAGTGGCGAGGACCGCCGCCTGGGTGCGGCGCTCCAGGCCCAGCTTGGCCAGCACGCTGGACACGTAGTTCTTCACCGTCTTCTCGGCCAGGAACATCTTGCCGGCGATCTCCCGGTTCGTGAGGCCCTCGGCCACGTACTCCAGGATCCGCCGCTCCTGCTCGGTGAGCGACTTCAGCTCGCGGGGCTGCTCGACGCCGCTGCGGATGCGCTCCAGCACCCGGGTGGTGATCGCCGGGTCGAGCAGCGACTGCCCGGCCGCGACCCGGCGCACCGCGTCGACCAGGTCGGTGCCGCGGATCTGCTTCAGCACGTAGCCCGACGCGCCGGCCATGATCGCGGCGAAGAGCGCCTCGTCGTCCTCGTACGAGGTCAGGATCAGACCCTTGATCGAGGAGTCCACGGCCCGCACGTCCCGGCACACGTCGATGCCGTTGCCGTCGGGCAGCCGCGCGTCGAGGATCGCCACGTCCGGCCGCAGGGCCGGGATACGCCGGGCCGCCTCCTGGGCGAGGCCGGACTCGCCGACCACCTCGATGTCCCCGCTGCTCTCCAGCAGGTCGGCAAGGCCACGACGGACGACCTCATGGTCGTCGAGCAGGAACACGCGGATCATCCCTCGTTTCTACCCCCGCCCACCGCTTTCCGCACGGGCCGAAGGTCCCGAACCGGCAACACCCGCGCCGCCCTGCGGGACGGGACGTCCGGCCCTGCCCGGGATCCGTCGTCGTGACGCACCGTGGATACGTACCACCCCCGCCGGCGCAGGACCTGTCACGGAAGGAGCACGACCATGGACACCGGCTTCACCGTCGAGCAGCTACGGGCCGCCGCCACCGACGCCGTCCGCGCGCCGTCGCTGCACAACACCCAGCCGTGGCGGTTCCGACTGCGCGACGGCGGCATCGAGGTGCTCGTCGACCCGGCCCGGCGCCTGCCGGCCACCGACCCGAACGGCTGGGGCGTCCGCATCGCCTGCGGGGCGGCCCTGTTCAACCTGCGGCTCTCCCTGGCCGCGGCCGGCACCCCGGCGAAGGTGCGGCTGCGCCCCTACCCGGCCGAGCCGGACGTGGTGGCCCGGCTGGTCCCGGACGTGCCGCGCCGCCCCACCCCCGCCGAGCAGGCCCTGCACGCGGCCATCCCCCGCCGGTTCAGCAACCGTGCGCCGTTCTGGCCCGACCCGGTGCCCGCCGACGCCCGCTGGCGCCTCGCCGAGGCGGCCCGCGCCGAGCAGTGCTGGCTGGAGCTGCTGGTCGGCGTGAGCGCCGTGAACGCGTTCGCCGAGATCGCCCGCAGCGCCCACCGGGTGCTGGAGCGCAGCCCCGAATACCGGGCCGAACGCCAGGAGTGGGTACGCGCCACGCCCGCCCCGGACGGCATCCCGGCCGCTTCCGGCGGCCCGCAGGGCGAGCCGCAGGACCTGCTGCCCTCCCGGGGCTTCGGCGGGCTCAACCGGGCACCGGGGCGGGACTTCGAGCCGGAGCCGCTGGTCGCGGTGCTCGGCTCGCCGGGCAACACGGCCGTCGACCAGGTCGTCGCCGGGCAGGCGTTGCAGCGGGTGCTGCTGACCGCGACGGACTCGGGGCTGTCGGTGTCGATGCTGTCCCAGCCGATCGAGGTGCCGTCGGCGCGCGAGCAGCTGCGGCTGTCGCTGGGACGGTTCGGTACGCCGCAGATGGTGATGCGCGTCGGCTACGGCCAGCCGGGCTGGCCGACCCCGCGCCGCGAGGTGGACGAGGTGCTCGATCTGGCGGTCGTCCGGTCCTGACCGGCAGCGGGCCGGCGGCGCCGCGTCACCCGGTCAGCGCGCGCAGCGCGTCGGCCCGCTCAGGCGCGCGTCGCGTCCGTGGCGGAGAGCAGCGCCGCCTCCCGGTCGGGGTCCAGGCCGACGGGGGCGCGCTGCGGTCGGCCCGCCCGGGGCGGGACGGTGCCGACCTCCCGCAGCCACGCCCAGGTGTCGGCGACCGTCTCGGTCACCGGACGGCAGGTCAACCCGGCCGCGTACGCCCGCTCGACGCCGCGCTCCTGCAACCAGCGGTACTCGTGCCCGACCGGGATCCAGATCGGCAGGTCGTTCCACGGCACGACACCGGCGGCCAGGATCGGCTCCGGATCGGTCCAGCGCAGCCGGGCGTCGGCGCCGGTGACCGTGACGCAGGCGTCGAGCAACTCCCCCATCGTCGCGTGCCCGGGGCGGCTGACCACGTTGAACGTTCCGCCCGTGCCCGCCGCGCCCCGGTCCAGCAGCCAACCCGCGAGGTCACGCACGTCGACGTACTGCACCGGCAGGTCGACCGGGCCGGGCGCCAGCACGTCCCCGCCCCGCGCAACGCGCGTCAGCCACCAGGGCAGCCGGCCGATGTCCTCCCCCGGCCCGAGGATCAGCCCCGCCCGGGCGATCAGTGCACGCTCGCCGAGCGTCTCCCGTACGGCCCGCTCGGCGCCGGCCTTGTTGGTCGGGTAGTCGCCGTCGTCGGCGTCCGGCTCCGCGTCCACCAGCGGGGCGTCCTCGCCCACGCCGGGGGCGACGGGCTCGGCGTAGACCGAGCCGCTGGAGACGTAGACGTACCGGTCGACCCGGTCGGCCAGCGCGCGGGCGGCGTCCCGGGCCGCGCGGGGCGCGCCGTCCCAGGTGTCGACCACCAGGTCCCACTCGCCGTCCGCAAGCGCCGCCAGGCCGTCGGGCGCGCTCCGGTCACCCCGCAACCGGCGTACGCCCTGCGGGGTCGCGCCGTGCAGCCCGCGGTTGAACGCCGTCACCGACCAGCCCCGGCGCACCGCCTCGGCGACCGTCGCGCCGCCCACGAATCCCGTTCCACCCAGCACCAGCAGCCTCATGCGCTCCACTGTGCCGGCTGCCGGCGGCGACGCGGTCCCGTGTTCACCGTCGGCGGATCTGCCCTCGGCAGAACCCGACGGGCTCAGGGCGTACGCGTGGTGGGACCGTCAGGGCGGTCCGCTCGCGGCGGTGTTCCCGCTCGCTGCGAGCACGGGACGGGTCGGCAGGCGGATGGTGGGCGATACTGGGTTTGAACCAGTGACCTCTTCCGTGTCAAGGAAGCGCGCTCCCACTGCGCCAATCGCCCGGGGTGACCGCCCGCTCCGGCGGACCGGAGCACGTGGGGCGGATCGCGAGCGGACGACGGGATTCGAACCCGCGACCCTCACCTTGGCAAGGTGATGCGCTACCAGCTGCGCTACGTCCGCGTGCCGCCGGTGTTCGTCGGCGACGAGGGAAACTCTACCCGACGGCAAGATCGCCTCACACGCCGCCCCGCCGGGAGCCCGACGGGGCGAGGATTGCGCTGCTCACGCTTCGGGTACTGAGGTCCATCGACAGCACACCACATCCCTGACGAAGGAGGCTGTCGTGGGTATCGGCACCAGCATCTTCCTGATCGCGCTCGGCGCGATCCTCACCTTCGCGCTCGACGCGAGCCTCGGCGGCCTCAACCTCGACGTCGTCGGGTGGATCCTGATGGCCGCCGGCGTGCTCGGCCTCATCATGACCACGCTCATCTGGGGGCGCCGCCGCAGGGTGGTCAGCACGGCCGAGCCGGTCGAGTACCGGCGGGTCGAGGAGCGTCGGGACGTCGCCCCGCCGCTCTGACGCGGCTCCACGCGGCCGCCGGAGCTGAACGGTCGCGCGGCACACCGTGGACGTGCCGGTCACCCTGCCGGGGTGGCCGGCACGTCGCGTCCGCGCAGCCCGTACGACCGGCACGACGTCGCCGGCCGGGTCGCGCCGTCGCGCTGGTCGATGTCGGCGGTGGTGCGCCGCCCGCGAGGCCTCCCGGGGGCGGGCCGTGGGCCCGGCGACCGTCCCGAGCGAGCCCCTCGGTTACCGGGCGAGCAGACGACGAAGGCCCGTCACCGGATGGTGACGGGCCTTCGTGCTGGTGGGCGATACTGGGTTTGAACCAGTGACCTCTTCCGTGTCAAGGAAGCGCGCTCCCACTGCGCCAATCGCCCTCGCTTGTTACCGAGGTGGGGACGGGATTTGAACCCGCGTACACGGCTTTGCAGGCCGTTGCCTCGCCTCTCGGCCACCCCACCGAGGTTGCCCCCGTCATGCGTGGCGGCAGCTCCGAGCGGACGACGGGATTCGAACCCGCGACCCTCACCTTGGCAAGGTGATGCGCTACCAGCTGCGCTACGTCCGCTTGTCTCCGGCGTTAACCGGTGACGGGTGAGAACTTTAGCCGAGCCGGCGAGCGGTTGCCAAATCGGGGTGACTCCCGGCGCGTCCGGCGGGAGTCGGGCCGGCTCGACCACGACGTGATCGGCTCCGACGCCGGTGTGCGGGTCGGGGTGAGGCCCGCCTCGCGCCCTAGCCTTCCTAGGAGGATGGGTCGCAATCCTCGGGCCCGCCTCGCGGCCGGTGAGGGCCCGAAACTGTCCGGCTTCCGACTGTATCGAGGCAACTGGACCGTGATCCGTAACTGCTCGTGTTCAGCCGGATGGGCTACGGTAACGGCGTGACGAGACGTGCGGCCGAGATCCGCCTGGATGCCCTGCTGCGCACGGCCTGTGACGTGATCGTGGAGCGCGGTCTGGCCAACACCCGCACGGCCGACGTGGCGCAGGCCGCCGGGGTGAGTCAGGCTCTGGTCTTCTACCACTTCGCCACCAAGGACCGGCTGCTCGCGCAGGCGTTCGCGTACGCGGTGGAGCAGGACCTGGCCCGGCTCGACGCGGTGATGCGCTCGAGCGCCCCGCCCCTGACCAAGCTCCGCCGGATCGTGCGGCTCTACACGCCGGCGGGCCGGGCGACGTCCTGGGCCATGTGGATCGACGGCTGGGCGGAGTCGCTGCGTACCCCCGAGTTGGAGAAGGTCTCCCGCCGGCTCGACCTGCGCTGGCGGGAGGACCTGGCCACGGTCATCGCGGACGGGGTCCGCGACGGCACCTTCGAGTGCGCCGATCCGGCCGGGGCGGCGTGGCGGATCAGCGCGGTGGTCGACGGGCTGGCGGTGCAGCTCGCGGTGCACGAGCGGGTGATCTCCCGTCGGCAGTTCGCCGAGTGGGTACGCCTGCTCACCGCCCGCGAGCTGGGGCTGGACCCGGCACAGCTGGACTGACCGGGCACGGGCGGCGGCCGGAGCGGCTGCGAAGCCGGCAAAACCGCTCGGCTGCCGGGGGCAGCCGGAACAATCGTCGGCATGGAGCCGCTGGAGACGTACCGCCGCAGCCTGGCCGAGTTCACCGACCGGGTGGACCGGGTCGGCCCCGACCAGTGGTCGGATCCCACCCCGTGCCCCGACTGGGACGTCCGGACGCTGGTCAACCACGTGGTGGGCGAGGACCGCTGGAGCGTGGCGCTGCTCGCGGGGCGGACGATCGAAGAGGTGGGCGACCGCTACGACGGCGACGTGCTCGGCCCCGACCCGGCCGGCACGGCCCGGGAGGCGGCGGGGCAGGCCGAGCTGGCCTTCACCCATCCGGGGGCGCTGGAGCGCACGGTGGCGCTCTCCTCCGGCGAGACCCCCGCCGACGAGTACCTGCACCAGTTGATCGCGGAACACCTGATCCACGGCTGGGACCTCGCCGTGGCGATCGGCGCGGACCCCCGGCTGGACGCCGACGCGGTCGCCGCCTGCGCGCGGTGGTTCGACCAGCGGATCGGCGACTACCAGCGGGGCCGGCTCGTCCGCCCGGAGGTCGACATGCCGGCGCGGGCGGACCAGCAGGACCGCCTCGTGGCCGCCTTCGGCCGCGACCCCGACTGGACGCCCTGAGGATCCCTCCGACGGCCAGCCGCCGCGACGCGGATCCGCGTCAGTCGACCCCCGGGCCCCGGCGGCGCTCCCGCAGTCGGCGCAGCGCCGGCGGGTGGACGTTGGCGAGGCTCAGGTCGCCGCCGTAGTGGGCGAGCACGCGGTGGTCCATCAGCCGCCGCCACACCGGCGGCACCAACGCGGCCACCACCATCGTGGCGTAGCCGGCGGGCAGCTGCGGGGACGACTCGAAGGTGCGCAGGGTCTGGTAGCGGCGCAGCGGGTTGGCGTGGTGGTCGCTGTGGCGCTGGAGCTGGAAGAGGAAGATGTTGGTCACGCTGCGGTCGCTGTTCCAGCTGTGCCGGGGGTCGACCTTCTCGTAGCGTCCGGCGGGGGTGCGCTGCCGGGCCAACCCGTAGTGCTCCAGGTAGTTGACCACCTCGAGCAGGGAGAACCCGACCACCGCCTGGAGCACCAGGAACGGCAGCACGCCCGGGCCGAAGGCGACGGCCAGCGCCGCGTAGAGCGCGAGGGTCATGGCGAACGCGTTGAGCACGTCGTTGCGCCACGTCCACGGGCTGCGGCCCCGCAGGCGGAACCGGGCCGCCTCCAGCCGCCACGCCGAGCGCAGGCTGCCTGAGACGGTACGCGGCCAGAACGCCCAGAAGCTCTCCCCCAGCCGGGCGCTGGCCGGGTCCTCGGGCGTGGCGACGCGGGTGTGGTGGCCCCGGTTGTGCTCGACGTGGAAGTGCCCGTACGCGGCCGGCGCGAGGGCCACCTTGGACAGCCAGCGCTCCACCGCCTCCCGCTTGTGGCCCAGCTCGTGGGCGGTGTTGATGGCGATGCCGTCGACCACCCCGATCGTGGCGACCAGGCCGGCCGCACCGGCCACCGTCAGGCCGCCCCGGGCCCAGACCGCGCAGCACAGCACGAGGGCCGCGTACTGGGCGGGCAGGTAGAGGTAGGTCAGCCAGCGGTAGTAGCCGTCGGCGGCCAACCGGGGCACCGCCTCGTCGGGCGGGTTGCGTCGGTCCTCGCCCACCAGCAGGTCGACCACCGGGATCAGGACGAACACGGCCGCCGGGGTGAGCCACCAGGCCCACGCGTCGCCGGTGGCCCGCCAGGTCGCCCAGCCGACGAACGGCAGCGAGGGGACGAGCAACGCCAGCGGCCAGAACGGCCGGCGGGCGTCCCGCCAGCCGGCGGCGGAGGCTGTCGCTGCGGGGTCGAGGGCCATGGCCGCCTCCGAATCTGTCGCGGTCCTCCCTCGACTGTGACAGCCGCCACGTCCGTGTACAAGGGACTGTTTTTGTCAAAAACGACGCGGGGGGGGGGGGGGGCGGTCCCGCGGCGCGGCGCCCGCACGGGCCGCGGGGCCGCCTTGAGTAGGCGCGCCCCTTGTTCCCGACCAGGCAGGCTGATATCCACAGATGCGCATGCGTAACCGCGCTGCGCGGGCCGGCGGAGAGCCGGCACCCCGCTCCCACGAGGAGGTCCCGTGGCACAACCGGAGTGGACACCCTGGATGAGCCGGCGCCGACGCCGGCTCATTCCCGTCCTGGCGGCGACCGCGGTGGCGGCCGCGCTGCTGCCCACCGGCCCCACCGCAGCCGCCCCGACCGGTGGCGCCTCCGCCGAGCGGCGCTCCGGCCCGTTCGCCGAGGGGCAGCACCAGCACGCCGACGTCGACAACCGCCCCGGCACCGCCGCCCCCGACGCGCGGCAGCGGGGCCTGGCGCGCAAGGCCGACCCGGACGCCCGCTGGAACCGGCTCGGCACCCCGCACGCGCTCGGCCCCGGCAGCGCGCCCCTCGCCACCGGCCTCCCCGCCGAGCCGGAGGCGGCCGCCCGCGCGTACCTCACCGGCCACCACGACCTCTTCGGCCTGGACGCCACGGCGGTCGACGCGATGGACCGGGTGCTGGTCCGCCCGATCGGCGCCGGCGCGGTCGTCACCCTCCGGCAGCGCTTCGGCGACCTGCCGGCCGGGCACGACGGCCTGGTCACCGTCGCGGTCGCCGGCGGCAAGGTCCTCGCGGTCAACTCCTCGCTGTCCCGGGACACCGCCGCGCCGGCGCCGGCCACCCTCACGGACGAGCAGGCGTACGCCGCCGCGCGCGCCGACGCCGGCCTGAGCGCCGAGGCGGTACGCAGCCACAGCGTCCGGGCCGTCGCCGTGCCCACCCCGCTCGACGGCCCCCGGGCCGCCTACGAGGTGACCCTGATCGGCGCCGACGCCGACCACCCGGCGGCGTTCACCACCTACGTCGACGGGATCACCGGGCAGGTGCTCGTCCGCGAGGACCTCGTCGACTTCGACTCGGACAACCCCAGCTGGGCGGTCTTCCCGGCCACCCCGCCGCGCGACCTCGGCCCCGGGCAGGACCCGCGGGTGCGCTGGTGCGGCGACCCCGCGCCGAACTGCGAGGCGGCCTTCCGCGACCCGGCCACCGGTCAGCCGTGGGACGTCGACGCGGCCACCGGCACGCCGACCGGCACCGCCCGCGGCAACTCCGCCAACACCGTGCTCTCCTGGGGCGGCGGCACGCCGGCCGTACCGGCCACGCCCAGCCCGGAGCGCCGCTACGAGTACCCGTTCACCGACCAGTGGCACCAGGCCCGCTGCAACCCCGAGGTCTTCACCTCGGCGCAGCGCAACGACGGCGACGCCGCGATCGCCAACCTGTTCGCCATGCACAACCGGATGCACGACTGGGCCTGGCACCTCGGCTTCACCGAGGCGACCTGGAACCTCCAGGCGGTGAACCTGACGCCGGAGGGGCGGGGCGGCGACGCCGAGCAGGGCCGCGCCCAGCAGGGCGCGCTCAGCGGCAACCGGAACAACGCCAACCAGGGCACGCCGCGCGACGGCCTGCCGCCGACCACCAACATGTACCTGTGGCAGCCGCAGGCCGGCGGGCCGTACCCGCCCTGCGTCGACGGCGACTACGACATGACGGTGATCGGGCACGAGTACACCCACGCCATCACCAACCGCATGATCGCCGGCCCGGACAGCGGCATCAGCGGGCACCAGGGCGGCTCGATGGGCGAGTCGTGGAGCGACCTGCTCGCCGCCGAGTACCTGTTCCAGCACGGGCTGCGCGCCCCCGGCGAGACGCCCTACGTCACCGGCGGCTACGTCACCGGCAACCTGGTCAGCGGCATCCGCAACCACGACTTCAGCCGCAGCCCGCTGAACTACTCCGACGTCGGCTACAACACCGGCGGTCCCGCCGTGCACGCCGACGGCGAGATCTGGAGCGCCACCAACTTCCGGGTGCGCGCCGCGCTGATGAAGCGCTACGGCGCCGGCACCCCGCAACGGCAGCTCGACTGCGCGCGCGGCACGGTGGCGGTGGAGCAGTGCCCGGGCAACCGGCGCTGGTCGCAGCTGGTCTTCGACTCGTTCCTGCTCCAGGCCGCCAGCCAGGTGAGCATGCTCGACATGCGGGACAACATGCTCACCGCCGACCTGCTGCGCTTCGGCGGCGCCAACCAGGACCTGCTCTGGGCCGAGTTCGCCCGCTCCGGGATGGGCCGCGACGCCGCCACCAACGGCGCCGCCGACACCGACCCGACGCCGAGCTTCGCCGCCCCCGGCGCCGACAACGCCGTGCTCACCCTCCGCCCGAAGGGCGACAGCGCGCAGGCGCCGATCCGGGTGTACGTCGGGGCGTACGAGGCGCGGGCGGTGCCGGTGGCCGACACCGACCCGGCCACCGCGCTGCCGGACACCGTCGAGCTGGTGCCCGGCACGTACCAGTTGCTCGCCGTGGCGCCCGGCTTCGGCCACCAGCGGCTGACCGTCGTCGCCAAGGCCGGCAAGCAGGGGTACGTCGACCTGCGGATGAGCCGGAACCTGGCGTCCACGGCGTCCGGCGCGACCGTCACCGGTGACGGGGTCAACCTCGACCGCATCGCCGACGACACCGAGGCCACCAACTGGGCCTCCCTCGACGGCGTGGCCGGCCGGCAGGTCACCGTGGCGCTGCCCGGGGACGCGCCGCAGGTCGTCAAGCGGGTGAACGTCAGCGCCATGCTGCGCCCGGCGATCGCCGGCGACGCCGACCCGGGCAGCCAGAACGCGCTCAGCGCGCTGCGCTCGTTCGCGGTGTCGGCGTGCAACGCGAAGACGACCGACTGCGCGGACGCGGCCAACTGGCGGCGGATCCACACCAGCGCACCCGACGCGTTCCCGGGCGGGGCGTACCGGGCGTACGTGCCCGACATCAACCTGCGCGAATTCCTGGTGCCGACCACGCTGGCCACGCACCTGCGGTTGGAGGTGCTCGCCAGCCAGTGCACCGGCGGCCCCGCCTACGCCGGTGAGCAGGACGACGACCCGGCGACCACCACCGACTGCGCGACGGCCAGCCCGGCGCGTACGCAGGTGCGCATCGCGGAGTTCCAGGCGTTCTCGAAGTGACCGCCCGTCGGGGCCGGTCGGCGTACCGGCCGGCCCCGATGGACCACCGCGCGCCGTCGATCCGGGCCAGGGTGAGGTCGAGGGCGGTCCCGCCGGGGCCGGTGCGGGCGGCCCAGCGTCGGGCACGCGTCCCGTGGCCCCGCTGGACCGCCGCCGGGCAGCCGTCCCGGTGGCCGTCGGACAGCCGTCCCGGTAACCGCCTGTCAGCGGCGCGCCGCCCGCCACCGTCCGGACGCGACGGGTCGTTCCCGGCGTCGGTCCGGCCCGGCGTCGGCGTCGCCCGCGCCGGCGGCCCGGGTCAGGTGGCGCAGCCGCAGCAGCAGGCCGAGGCCGAGCGAGAGCAGCAGCCCACCCAGCAGGAACGCGGCCTGCACCACCCCGAAACCGCCGGATTCCGCCACCGGCCGCCCCGCGCCGGCCGGGGGTGGCCCTTCGGACGCGGGCTCGTCGGTGGCGGGCTCCGCTCCGCGCTCCGTCGCCCCGGTCTCCGTCGCCCCGGTCTCCTCCGCCGCCGGTGGGGTCGGCTCGGGCGGGGTGTCGCCGGGCGCCGGCTCCCCCGTCGGGGCCGTCCGGGCGTCCGGTCCGACGACCGACCGCGTGGCCGTCTGCCGCGACAGCAGCCGCAGGCTCGCGTCGTACGCCTCGGCCGCCAGGGTGATCCGCCCCCGGGTGACGTCCCCCGCGAAGGCCACCCGGTAGCGGGCGGTGACCGTCCGCCCCGGGCAGAGCGTGCCCGGGTCGAGCCGGCGGTCGGTCAGCCGGGCCACGTCGCCCTCGGCGCGGACGTCCAGCGGGAACGAGCCGGCCTCCTCGATCCGGTCCATCCTGACCTGGTCGAGCCGGAGCCCGCGCACCCGCAGCACCATCGACCAGCGGACCTTGACGCAGCCGCCCTCGTCGCGGGAGACCACGGCGGAGACGGTCCGCACCCGGTCCCCGGCGGTGAACTCGTCCGGCAGGCCGCTCAGCTCGGTGGTGAAGGCCGCCTGCGCGGGCGCGGGCAGGCCCGCCCCGGCCAGGCAGGCGAGCACCACCCCGGCCCGTAGCGCGTACCGCCACACCGTCGCCACCCCGCCACCTCCCGTCCGTCGCCGCCACCCCGCAACGCTGCCAGCGCCGCCGGCCGGCCGGTAGACGGGCGTGTTCGCACCGGTCGCCAACCACGGGGCCCACTTTCACCGACGGTGGTGAACCGGTCACCCCTCCCCCGCGACACGCCGATCGTCCGACGCCGGCGGGTCGACGGCCGGGTTCGCGGGGACCGGCGGTGATGGGGACGGCGGCCGGGTCGCGGGGACCGGCCGGGGTGGCGGCGGTCGGCCGGTGCGGGTGAGGGGGGACAATCGCCGGCGTGTCCGAGCTCTCCACCGCCTTCGTCCGGCTGCACGCCAGCCTCACCCCCGTCGCCTTCGTCCCCGAGGTGCGGCTGCACCAGGCGGACGACGCCATCGGGCTGTGGGAGTTGACGGAGGGCGAGTTCCGCAGTTCGCAGCCGCCGCCGTTCTGGGCCTTCGCCTGGGCCGGCGGGCAGGCGTTGGCCCGGTACGTCACCGATCACCCGGAGCTGGTCGCCGGCCGCCGGGTGCTCGACCTCGCCGCGGGCTCCGGCCTGGTCGCCATCGCCGCCGCACGGGCCGGCGCCGCCGCCGTGCGCGCCGTGGAGATCGACGAGCTGGCCGTCGCGGCCGTCGCGGTCAATGCCGAGGCCAACGGGGTACGCGTCGACGCCGAACTCGGCGACATCCTCGACGGCGACGCAGGCGGGGCCGAGGTGGTGCTCGCCGGGGACGTCTTCTACAGCCAGGCGATGGCCAACCGGGTACTGCGTTTCCTGCTCCGGGCCGCCCGCGCCGGGGCCCGGGTGCTGGTCGGCGATCCCGGCCGCGCCTTCCTGCCGCACGACCGCTTCGACGAGCTGGCCGTCTACGACGTGCCGGTACCCGAGACGCTGGAGAGCGTACGGGTGAAGCGCACCACGGTGTGGCAGTTGCGGGCGGGGCTGCCGGGGTCGGGCGGCTAGCGTGTCGGCGTGCTGTTCCGGAGCTGGGCGCAGACCGCCGACGCGCACTGGCCGGACGTGGCCCGGGTGGCCGACCACGTGGGGGTCACGCACCTGGTGGTGACCCGGCACGCCCTGGTCCGCCAGGTGCTCACCGATCCGGCGACGTACCGGCCGGACAACGCGCTCGACGCGGTGACCCCCGTCCCGGTCGCCGCGCTGCGGGTGCTGGCCGGGCACCGGTTCCGGCTGCCGCCGACCCTGGCGAACAACGGTGGCGCCAGCCACCCGGCGATCCGGGCGATCGTCGCCGACGCCCTGCACCCGGGCCGGGTCGCGGCGCAGCGGCCCTGGCTGACCGGGCTGGTGCGGGAGCGCGTCGCGAGGATCGGCGCCGCCCTGGACGCCGGCACGCCGGTGGACCTGCACGCCGAACTCGCCGCCGACCTGCCGCTGCTGGTGCTGGCCCGGCTGGTCGAGCTGCCGGACGCGCCGGTCGGCGCGGTGAAGGAGTTCGCCCGCGCCGCGCTGGAGCTGTTCTGGGCGCCGCTGGACGCCGAACGGCAGCAGGCCCTCGCCGCCGAAGTGGGCCGCTTCCACCGGGTACTGCGGGAGTTCGCCGCGACCGGGGGTGGGCTGGCTGGCTCGCTGAGGGCCGCCGGGCACCCGCCCGACGTGGTGGTCGGCGCGCTGTTCTTCCTGCTGGTGGCCGGCCAGGAGACCACCTCGCAGTTCCTCACCCTGCTGCTGCGCCGGCTGGCCGGCGAGCCGGCCGTACTGGCCGGGCTGCGCGACGGCACCGTCGCGGTCGCCGACGTCGTCGAGGAGGGACTGCGGCTGGAGCCGCCGATCGTGACGTGGCGGCGGGTGGCGGCGCTCGACACCACGCTGGGCGCGACAGCCGTGCCGGCGGGCAGCAGCATCGTGCTCTGGCTGGCCCGCGCCGGCCGGGACCCGGCCATCGTCGAGGCGCCGGACGAGTTCCGGCCCGGGCAGCGCGGCTCCCGCCGGCACCTGGCCTTCGGGGCGGGCGCGCACCGCTGCGTCGGCGACCAGTTGGCCCGGATGGAGGCGGCCGTGGTGGTCGCCGAGACCGCCGCGCTGCTGGACGGGGTCACCGTCGTCCGCGAGCCGTGGTGCCCGGACAACCTGACCTTCCGCATGCCCGACGCCTTCGTCGTCCGCCGCCACTGAGCCGGCACACCCACGCCGTACCGCCGTTGTCCTGCGCCGACCAGAACGCCCAGGCGCGACCCACCACCCACGCCAGTGCCGCAAACCCTGCCACCCACTGACACGAGCGCTCGGTGATCAGGACGCCAAGGACCTTTCCCGGCGTTCTTCAGGTCCATGGCGTCCTGATCACCACTGGTGGGGCTGGGCGTGCGGGGGTGGGTTGGCGACCGGGTGAGCAGGTCAGGCGGCGGAGGGCCGGACGGGGGTGGGTGGGTGGTCGGACGGGGTGGGTGGGGCGGGGTCGACGAAAGTCGGGGGTGGGTGGTGCCGTTCGGGGGCGGCCGGCGCGGGGGCGTCGGACCTAGCGTCAACGCATGATCACATTACGTGGGTTGACGAAGCGGTTCGGGGACGTGACCGCCGTCGACGCCCTGACCGTCGACATCGGACCCGGGCGGGTCACCGGCTTCCTCGGCCCGAACGGCGCGGGCAAGTCCACCACCATGCGGATGATCCTGGGGCTGGACCGGCCCACCGCCGGGCAGGCGCTGGTGGGCGGGCGGGCGTACGGGGAGCTGCGGCGGCCGCTGCACGAGGTCGGCGCGCTGCTCGACGCACGGGCGGTGCACCCCGCCCGGTCGGGCCGGGCACACCTGCTCGCGATGGCCCGCAGCAACGGGATACCGGACCGTCGCGTGGACGAGGTGCTCGCCACCGTGGGGCTGGACGCCCGCGCCGCCGCCAAGCCGGGCCGCACCCTCTCCCTCGGCATGGGCCAGCGGCTCGGCATCGCCGGTGCGCTGCTCGGCGACCCGCCGGTGCTGATGTTCGACGAACCGGTCAACGGCCTCGACCCGGACGGCGTGCGCTGGGTACGGCAGCTGATGCGGTCCCTGGCCGACGAGGGCCGGACGGTCTTCGTCTCCAGTCACCTGATGACGGAGATGCAGCTCACCGCCGACCGGCTGGTGGTGATCGGCCGGGGTCGCCTGCTCGCCGACGCCCCGATCGACGAGGTCATCGCCGGCAGCGCGGTGGCGGTACGCGTACGCAGCCCGCAGCCGGCCGGCCTCGCGGCGCTCGCCGAGCGGCTCACCGCGACCGGGGCCGCCGTCGAGGCCGCCGGACCGGACGAGCTGACCGTCACCGGCGCCACCGTCGAGCGGATCGGCGATCTGGCGTACGAGCTGGGGGTGCCGCTGCACGGGCTCAGCCCGCACGGGGCGTCCCTGGAACAGGCCTTCATGGAACTCACCGCCGACAGCGTCGAGTACGCCGGCACCCCGACCCGGAGCGAGGCACGATGAACACGATCTCCGCCGAGTGGACCAAGCTGTGGTCCGTACGTTCCACCTGGTGGTCGCTGCTGGCCGGGGTGCTGCTGATGGCCGCCACCGCCGGTCAGCTCGCCATCTACGCCGCCAACGCGAACACCAACGACGATCCGGCCGACGACGCCGGGATCGTCACCGTCGGCAGCGTCGTGATCGGCTCGGTCGAGCTGACCCAGTACGCCGTGCTGGCCCTGGGCCTGCTCGTGATCACGAGCGAGTTCACCAGCGGCACCATCCGTACGACCCTGCAGTGCACGCCGTCGCGCGGCCGGGTCCTGCTGGCCAAGGCGGCGGTGACCGGGGCGGTCACGTTCGCCCTCGGGCTGCTGCTGGGCACGGTCGGCGCGCTCGTGGCCCGCCCGGTGCTCGGCCGCTGGGGCGCCGCGCCGGCGGGCGGCACCGTCGGCGACGTGCTCGCGGTGGCGACCTACCTGGCGCTGGTCGGCGTGCTGGCCCTCGGGCTCGGCGCGGCCCTGCGCAGCGCGGTGCTCGCCCTCGTCGTGCTCGTCGCCACGCTGATGATCGTCCCGCTGTCGTTGCAGGAGCCGGACATCGCCGTGCTCAACCGGATCGCCGACGCCTTCCCCGGGGTCGCCGGCGGGCACTTCATGGCCGGGGACACCGGCCCGTACCCGGCTCCGGTCGGGTTGCTGCTGCTGGCCGCCTGGGCCGGCGCGGCGCTGCTGCTGGGCCGGGCCACGCTGCGCCGCCGGGACGCGTGAGGCGCCGGAGGCGTCAGCGGCCGGACGCGTCAGGCTCCGATGACGCGCGAGGCGCCGGAATACGCGAGGCGCCGGAGAGCGGGGCGGGGCGGGTCAGCCGGTCGGCTCGACCAGCCCCGCCTCGTACGCGAGGATCGCCGCCTGCACCCGGTTGCGCACCTCCAGGCGGGTGAAGACGCTGGTCAGGTAGCTCTTCACGGTCCCCTCGACTAGGTGCAGCCGGCGGGCGATCTCGGCGTTGGACAGCCCGGCCCCGACCAGCGCGAGGACCTCCCGCTCCCGCTCGGTCAGCCCGGCCAGCCGCTCCCGGGCCACCGGCCGGCGGGCGACCCGGTCACCGCCCAGCTCGATGACCCGCCGGGCGACCCTCGGCGACAGGTACGCGCCGCCCTCGGCGACCGCGTGCACCCCGGCGATCAGCTCGCGCGGGTCGCCCGCCTTGAGCAGGAATCCGCTCGCCCCGTGCCCGAGCGCCCGGGCGACGTGGTCGTCCTCGCCGAACGTGGTCAGCATGAGCGTCGCCGTCTCCGGCACGAGCCGACGGATCTCGGCGGCGGCGGTGAGCCCGTCCAGCCTCGGCATCCGGATGTCCAGCAGCGCCACGCGGGGCCGGTGCGCCCGGACCAGCTCCACCGCGGTCCGGCCGTCGCCGGCCTCCGCCACCACCTCGATGCCCGGATCGGTGGCCAGGATGGCCCGGACCCCGGCCCGGATCATCGCCTCGTCGTCAGCGAGGACGACCCGCACCGGGCCGGCCGTGTCGGCGTTCATCCGTCGATCCGCTCCTTGCTGACCAGTCGGCCCTCGACGAAGCAGAGCCGCCACGTCGGCTGGGCCAGGGGAAAGTTGCCATCGGTGTAGTGCTCGCAGCCCGGACGCGCCGTGCCGTCGGGCGGGGCGAGCTGCCGTCGGGGCAGCCCGGTCAGCTCGGCGCGCTGCGCGCCGAGCGGCAGCCGCGCGAAGGCCCCGTCGTCGAGGACCGTCCCGGCGGTGGCGACCGGGTAGTAGACCAGCGAGAGCACCAGCGCCAGGCCCGCCGGGGCGCCGAGCGCGGTCAGCAGGCTGAGCCGGACCCGCCGGCGGGCGTCGCGCAACCGCCGCTCGGCCTCGGTCGCGGTCGCGGTCGCGGTCGCGGGCTTCAACGGCGACGACCCCGGCCGCTCCCCCAGCGACCCGCCGTCCGACGCGTTGGTGCCCGCCCCCGGGGCGACCGGAAACCCCGGCTCGTCCGCCCCGCCCGCTGGCCAGCCGCCCACCGGCCACCGGCCGCCGGCGGAGCCGGCCCCGCGCGGCGGGAGGGCGTCGCCGCCCGCCCGGGCCGCCACCGGCAGGTGGGCGTGGACGGCGAAGCCACCGTCGTCGCGGGGACCGCTGGCCAGGGCGCCGCCGGCGAGCCGGACCCGCTCGGCGAGGGCGAGCAGGCCGGAACCGGTGGACGGCGGTCCCGGCAGCGGCCCGGCCGGTGGCGGCGCGTTGACGACGGCCACCTCGAGCCGGTCGCCGTCGCGGTGCAACACGACGCTGACCGCCGCGCCGGGTGCGTACCGGGCGGCGTTGGTCAGCGCCTCGCGGACCACCCGGTGCGCGGCGTGCGCGGCCATCGGGGACAGCGTCGCGAGGGCGTCCGCGCCGTCCAGCCGTACCGCCATGCCCGCCTCGCGGGCCCCGTCGACCAGCTCGCCGACGCTCTCGTCCGCGGGCCGGATGGTCGTCGCGCCGTCCGGCTCCCGGAGCACCCCGATGATCCCGTGCAGCCGCTCGGTGGCGGCGGCGACGCTGGCGCGCAGCTCACCGGCGGCGTCCCGGTGCCGGGGCGCGAGGTTGCCGGCGACCTCCAGCGCGGCGGCGCGCAGGGCGATCAGGCTCAGGTCGTGCCCGAGGGAGTCGTGCATCTCCTGCGCGATGCGGGCCCGCTCCCGCAGCCGGATCCGCTCGGCGGCGCCCCGCCGCTCCCGGTCCCGCGCCTCGGCGTGCCGGCGGCCGGCCTCGGCCAGCACGGCCTGCTGGCGCCGGTACCGCCCGACGAGCCACGGGAAGACCCCGGCGAAGAGCAGCACGGAGGCGAGCAGGAACCAGGTGGCCGCGCCGGTGCCGAGCCATCCCAGGTTGAGCGCCGTGCCGCCGGCCGCGAGCACGGCGAAGGCGACGGCGGCCGGTACGGCCGTGGCGCTGCGGCGGCCGGTCAGGTAGCTGAACACCGGGATCGCGAAGAGGAAGTTGCCATCCAGCAGCGAGCCGAGCACGACGACGACCAGGGCGGCCACCGGCCGGCGCCGGCCGACCGCGACCGCCGCCGCGAGCAGCAGCAGCGCCCCGAGCGTCAGGGCGGTGGTGCGCCCCGAGTGCGGCGGGGTCACGCCCGCGTACCCGATCGGGGCGGCGGTGCCCACCCACAGCAGCAGGTCGGCGGCGCGGCGCCGGACGACCGCCCGGGACCGACCGTCGCCCGCCCGGGCGGACCACCAGCTCTCCACGGCGGTCAGGCTACCGACGCCCGACCTGCGCCGACACCGACGAAAGTCAGGTGCTCAGCTGATCTCCTCGGCCCACGCACGCCAGTCGTCGAGCACCCCGTACAGCGTCGGGGTGAGCCAGCCGGGCGCGGACCGGCGGAAGACCCCCGGGTCCATCGCCCCGGTGCCGGCGGGCAGAGCGCCCAGCAGCTTCGGCACCAGGTCGGTGAGGTTGGCCCAGTGCACCAGCTCCGGCGCGGCCGGCCAGGCGCCGACCACCACGCCGGCCGGCACCTCGCGGCGCTCCAGCGCCTCCAACGTCAGCGCCGTGTGGTTCAGGGTGCCCAGGCCGGCCCGGGTCACCACCACGGCCGGGCAGCCCAGCTCCACCGCCAGGTCCGCCACCGTCCAGGGCTTCCCCTCCGGCCACAGCCCCATCGGTACGAGCAGGCCGCCCGCGCCCTCGACGAGCACCAGGTCGTGCTTGTCGGCCTCCTCGTGGACCGCGTCGACGGCGGTGTGCAGCTCCAGCGGCGGCAGCTGGGCGACCCGGGCCGCCGCCAGCGGGGCGAGCGGGTCGGGGAAACTCGCCAGGGTCCGGCCGGTCAGCGGGGCCGCCAGCCGGTTGACCGCGTCGACGTCGCCGGGCTCACCGCCGGCCGTACCCGTCTGGGCGGGCTTGACCACCGCGACCCGCAGGCCGGCGGCCTGCGCGGCGGCGGCGATCGCGGCGGTGACCACCGTCTTGCCGACGTCGGTGTCGGTGCCGGTCACCAGCACCGGCCCGCGCCACGGCCCGGTCATGCCACCACCCCGGCTCACGGGGCCACCTCAGCTCGCGACTGCGGGGCTCGCAAACCCGGCTCACTCCTCGCCCTCACGGGGCCACCTCTGTTCGCGACTGCGGGGCTCGCAAACCCGGCTCACTCCTCGCGCTCACGGGGCCACCTCTGTTCGCGACTGCGGGGCTCGCAAACCCGGCTCACTCCTCGCGCTCACGGGGCACACTCCATGATGGTCTCCAGGGCGCGCTCGAAGTCCGCCCGGGGGACGCCGGCGCCGATGGTCAGGCGCAGCCGGGACCGGCTGTCGGGCGTGGACGGGGGCCGGAAGCAGCCCACGGCGACCCCCCGGTCGTGGCAGTCGGCCGCCCAGGCGGTCGCCGCCTCGGGGCCCGGCGCGGTGACCGAGACGACCGCGCCGTCGGGGGCGGAGACCGCCAGCCCGGCTTCGCTCAGCCGGCGCACGGCCAGGGCGGCCCGGTCGGCCAACTCCGCGCGCAGGTCGTCGCCGGCACGGGCCAGGCCGACGGCGGCGTGCACGCCGGCGGCGACGGCCGGGGGCAGCGCGGTGTCGAAGATGAAGGTGCGGCCGGTCTCGATCACGTGCCGGACGAACTCCGCCGGCCCCGCCACCACCCCGCCCGCGCCGCCGAGGGCCTTGGAGAGGGTGGCGGTGACGACCACGTCGGGCTGGCCGGAGAGGCCGGCGGCGGCGACGCCCCCGGCGCCGGACGGGCCGGTCACGCCGAGGGCGTGCGCGTCGTCGACCAGCAGCAGCGCGCCGTGCTCCCGGGCGACGGCGTGCAGCCGGGCCAGCGGGGCGAGGTCGCCGTCGACGGAGAAGACCGACTCGGTGACGACCACCGCCGGCCGGCCCGGCGCGGCGGCGAGCGCGGCGGCCACCGCCGCCACGTCGGCGTGCGGGGTCACCACGGTCTCCGCGCCGGAGATGCGGCACCCGTCGATCAGGGACGCGTGGTTGTGGGCGTCGGAGACGAGCAGCGTACGGGGCCGCACCAGCGCCCGCACCGCCGCGAGGTTGGCCAGGTAGCCGGAGGAGAAGACGAGTGCCCGTTCGGCGCCGAGCCAGTCGGCGACGGCGTCCTCGAGCGCGTGGTGGGCGTCGGTGGAGCCGCGCACCAGCCGTGACCCGGTGGCCCCCAGCCCGTACGCCGACAGCGCCCGCGTCGCCGCGGCGGTGACCTCGGGGTGGGTGGCCAGCCCCAGGTAGTCGTTGCCGGCCAGGTCGACCACGGCGTCGCCGGCGGCCCGGGCCCGCAGCTCGCGGGTCAGTCCCGCCTTCGCGCGCAGTTCGGCGCGGCGGTCGAGCGCCGCCAGCCAGTCCGCCACCGTCACCCCCACGCGCCCGCGCCGGCCACCGTCGGCCGCTTCCGCCGGGCGAAATTACCACCCGCCGGCCACCGCCCGGCGTGTCCACCCCGCCGGCGGAGCCCCGACACGCGGGCCGTTCGCCCCGGCGGGGCGGCCTTGTAGGGTACGAGCCATGCCAGAGATCCTCGACCAGGCCCGAACCCAGGTGCTGGAGAACGGCGTCGGTCTCGACGAGGCCGGCGTCCTCGCCGTGCTGAACCTGCCCGACGAGCAGCTGCCCGCCGCCCTCCAGCTCGCCCACGAGGTGCGGATGCGCTGGTGCGGGCCGGAGGTGGAGGTCGAGGGCATCGTCTCGCTGAAGACCGGCGGCTGCCCCGAGGACTGCCACTTCTGCTCGCAGTCCGGCCTGTTCACCTCCCCGGTGCGCTCGGTCTGGCTGGACATCCCCTCGCTGGTCGAGGCGGCGAAGCAGACCGCGGCGACCGGGGCGACGGAGTTCTGCATCGTGGCCGCCGTGCGCGGCCCCGACGCCCGGCTGATGAAGCAGATGCGCGAGGGCGTCGCCGCGATCAAGGCCGAGGTCGACATCCAGGTGGCGGCGTCGCTGGGCATGCTCAGCAAGGAGCAGGTCGACGAGCTGGTCGACATGGGCGTGCACCGCTACAACCACAACCTGGAGACCTGCCGCTCCTACTTCCCCAACGTGGTCACCACGCACTCGTGGGAGGAGCGCTGGGAGACCCTGCGGATGGTCCGCGAGTCGGGCATGGAGGTGTGCTGCGGCGGCATCCTCGGCCTCGGCGAGACGGTGGAGCAGCGGGCCGAGTTCGCCGCGCAGCTCGCCGAACTGGACCCGCACGAGGTGCCGCTGAACTTCCTCAACCCCCGCCCCGGCACCCCGCTGGGCGACCGGCCGGTGGTGGAGGGCAAGGACGCGCTGCGCGCCATCGCCGCCTTCCGGCTGGCCATGCCGCGCACCATCCTGCGGTACGCGGGCGGCCGGGAGATCACCCTCGGCGACCTGGGCACCCGCGACGGCCTGCTCGGCGGCATCAACGCGGTCATCGTCGGCAACTACCTGACCACCCTGGGTCGACCGGCGACGGCCGACCTGGAGCTGCTCGACGACCTGAAGATGCCGGTCAAGGCGCTCTCCGCGACGCTGTGACCATCCCGGTGACGACGAGCGACGCGGCGACGGCGGCCGACGGGGCGTCGGCCGCCTGGTGCGACCGCTGCGGCGAGGCCGTGGCGGTCGGGTCGCACGACGGGTGCGCGGCGGCCCGGGTGCTGGAGCCGCCGCGCTTCTGCGCGCACTGCCGCCGCCGGATGAAGGTGCAGGTGCTGCCGGTCGGCTGGGCGGCGGTCTGCGTCGAGCACGGCGAGACCAGGGGCTGAGGCGGATGCTCCGCGGTCGGGTGGTGGCCCTGCGGCCGGTGACGGCCCAGGACGTGGCGGCGCTCGCCGCGATCCGGGCCACCCCGGAGGTCCGGCGCTGGTGGCGTGGCGGCGACGACCTCACCGCCGCCGTCCGGGCCGACCTCGCCGACGAGTCCCTCTCGGTGTACGCGATCGAACACGACGGCCGGGTCGTCGGCGCGATCCAGTGGTACGCCGAGGACGACCCGGACTACCGGCACGCCAGCATGGACCTCTTCCTCGACCCGGCGGTACGCGGCGCCGGGCTGGGCGGTGACGCGATCCGTACCCTGGTCCGGCACCTGATCGACGAGCACGGCCACCACCGGTTCACGATCGACCCGGCGGCGGCGAACACGGCGGCCGTGCGGGCGTACGCGAAGGTGGGCTTCCGCCCCGTCGGGGTGCTGCGCCGCTACGAGCGCGGCGAGGACGGGCGCTGGCACGACGGGCTGCTGATGGACCTGCTCGCCGACGAACTGGCCGACTGAGCCGGACGCCCGCCCGCCCGTCCGTCACCCATCCCAGACGAGGTCGCCGTCGGGCAGCCGGCGGGCGCCGTCGGCGGGGCGGTGCGGGGTGAGCCGGCCGTCGGGCATCAGGTGGCGCACCGGCACGCCGTGGGCCAGCACGGCGACGTCGGCGATGAGCCGCCGGTGGCAGCGCCACCAGACGCTCTCGCTGCACATCACCGCCGTGGTCCGGGCCGCCGCGTCGGCCAGCACCGCGTCCAGCGCCGCCCGGAAGTCGGCGGTACGGGTGTACGCCGCGTACGCCCGGAAGGCGGCCACGGTCCACCAGGTGTCCGGCTCCTCGGCGCCGGCCGGGGTGTGCCGCCGGCCGCCGAGGCGCTGCTCCCAGCGGTAGTCCACGCCCGCCGCCGGCAGCCAGCGGGCCAGCTCCTCCCGGCGTACGTCCGGGTTGGTCCGGCTGGCCGGGAAGCGCCGCACGTCCACGACCAGCGCGACCCCGGCGTCGGCCAGCAGCTCGCCCAGCCGCTGCCGGTCCGCCGTCCCGTGTCCCACCGTCAGCAGTGTCACGCCTTGGGAATGCCCCGAATCCCGGCCGGCTACCGCCCACGCCAGGCGGAGATCGCCCGGGATCTGCGCGGCGGGGCGGCGGGCGGCGCGGCCGGCGGCGAGGGTGGGACGGGTGTGCCCCGACCTTCCGGCCGACGAGGCCGACGCGCTCGACTGGCTGGCGTTCGAGCAGGCCGGCGTCGTCACCACCGCCCAGGCGACCCGGTCGATGACCGAGGGCACCGTACGCGGACGCGTGCGCTCCGGACGGTGGCGCGCGATCTGCCGGGGCGTCGTGCTGATGGGCAACGGCCGGCTGACCCGGGACCAGCAACTGTGGGTGGCGGTGCTCGCCGCCGGTTCCGGGGCTGTCCTGGCCGGCCCGACGGCTGCCGCCGAGGCGGGCGTACGCGGACTGCGGCGCGAGCCGCTGCATGTGCTCGTGCCGGCACACCGCCGGGCGGGTCGTGGCGTGCTGGGTCGGCTGCCGATCGACATGCCGGCGGTCGTCGTGCACCGCGCGTCGGTGCTGCCGGCGGCGCATCTCCAGCTCGCCCGACCGCCGCGCACCACCACCGCCCGGGCACTGGTGGACGCGGCCGGCTGGGCCCACGACCTCGACCAGGCGCAGGCGGCGCTGGCGGCCGGCTGCCAGCAGCGACGGGTCACGCCGGAGGAGCTGTCGGCGGTGCTGGACGCGCTGCCCCGGGCCCGTCGGCGGGCGTTGATCCGGCAGACCGTGGCCGACATCGCCGGCGGCGCGGAGGCGCTCTCGGAGATCGACTTCGTTCGGCTCTGCCGCCGCCACGGCCTGCCGGCGCCTCACCTCCAGCAGCGGCGCGCCGACGCCTCCAAGCGGACGCGGTGGCTCGACGCGTACTGGCGGGAGTGGGGGTTGCACGTCGAGATCGACGGCGCGCACCACATGGACGTGCGGCACTGGGCGGCCGACATGCGTCGCCAGAACGACGTCTGGACCTCGGGGGACCGCATCCTCCGCTTCCCGGCGTGGCTGGTCCGCGCCCGCCCAGCCGAGGTAGCCGACTCGCTCCGCCGCGCCCTGACGGCGGCAGGCTGGCGCCCCGAGGCGTAAATCTTGGACAGTTGCCGTTCCCAGCGAACGGCAACTGTCCAAGATTCGGGCTGGCACGGACGGTTACGTCCGCGCCAGGCCGCCGGTGGCGCGGACGGCGATGCGTCCGCGCCACCGGAGGGGTGGTGCGTCAGGAGACCGTGCAGGGCGTGCCGTTGAGGGTGAACGCGGCGGGCTTGGGGTTCGAGCCGGTGTGGGTGCCGTTGAAGCCGAAGCTCGTCGACGCCCCCGGCGCGAGCCTGCCGTTGTAGGAGATGTTGGTGGCGGTGACCGCGGTGCCGGTCTGGGTCCAGGTCGCCGACCAGCCCTGGCCCACCTTCTGGCCGGCGCTGGGGAAGGTGAAGGCGAGCGTCCAGCCGTCGATCGTCGTCGTGCCGGTGTTGGTGAGGGTGACGTTCGCGGTGAAGCCGGTGTCCCAGGTGCTGGCCGTCCAGGTCACGGCGCAGCCGCCGGACGCGGGCGGGTCGGCGGTGGTGACGGCGAGCGGCGCGGACGCCGCCGAGACGTTGCCGGCCGCGTCCACGGCCACCACGTGGAACTGGTACGCCGTGGCGGCGGTCAGCCCGGTCACGGCCAGCGTGGTGCCGGTGGGCGAGCCGACCAGCGCGTCGGTCGCGCCGGCTTCGCGGTAGACGCGGTAGCCGGTGACGCCGACGTTGTCGGTCGACGCCGCCCAGCTCAGGGTGAGCCCGGTGGCGGTGACCGCCGAGGCGGTCGGCGTGCCGGGGCGCGTCGGCGCGACGGTGTCGGGGGCCGGGGCGGCCGGCGTGGTCGCCTCCGCCACGGGCGAGGCGGTCGAGCGGTTGCCGGCGCCGTCGCGGGCCCGCACCGTGAACCGGTACGTCCGCTCGGGCAGCAGCCGGGTCACGGCCAGGGTGTTGGTGGCCGAGTTGAGCAGGACGAGCGCGTCGCTGCCCACCTGCGCCTGCGTGACCTCGTAGCCGGCCAGCCCGCTGCCGCCGGCGTCGGTGGACGCGGGCCAGGTGAGGGTCAGCCCGGTCGCGGTGACCGCCGAGGCGACGGGGGTACCGGGGGCGGTCGGCGCGGTGGTGTCCGGGGTGGCCGGCCCGGGCTCCTCGCCCCAGACGCGGGTGGCGCCGGAGTGGAGCGTGACCTTCCGGTTCGGTCCCGCCGTCGCCTGGTACGACGGGTCGTTCGTCGGGTCCCAGGTGCCGCCCTCGGGTACGCCGATCTTGAACTGCACCTCCATCCGGTGCTGCGACTGCCCGGCGGGCGCGATGGTGTGCCCGGTGCAGTCCACCTCGACGTACCAGACGTCACCGGAGAACTGCCTGGCGCTGGACGGCGACGGGCAGCCCTGGGTGTAGCCGGGGGTGACGGTGACCGGGCCGGTGCCGTCGGGACGGAAGTAGTAGCGGAACTTCCCGTCGGTCAGGGCGCGGGCCGGGAACGCGGACTTGTTGTAGACGATGGCCTTGAGGCCGGTGGCGCGCGGCTCGGCCTGCATGACCGTGGTCTCGACGGTCAGCTCGTCGATGTCGGGCATCTCGGCGCGGGGGAAGCCGGCGAGCGGGGTGCCGCCGTACTCCCGGGTGAGCCGGGCCAGCGCGGAGGTGAAGCCGGCGTTGTAGTCGGTGGCGACCTCGTTCATCACGTAGTCCGACCGGTTGTCGGTGTACGCGTCGTTGGCCGCCGACGGGCCGCCGACGAGCGCGCCGTAGAGGGTGTGCCGCGTCTCGGCGGGCACGGTCTGGCTGTCCCACCAGGAGCCGTGCGCGGTGCGGTGGTGCGGGTTCTTCGGCGGGTTGGCCCCGAAGCCGATGACGTAGCTGGAGGCGCGCGGGTTGTCGCCGAGCGCGTAGTCGATCTGCCGGACGGCGAAGTCGTGGTAGCGGGCCTTGCGGGTGGCGTCGGTGGTCTTGTCGCTGTAGACGAGGGCGGCGAAGGCGGTGTTCGCGGCGTAGCGCAGGGCGCCCCACGAGTCGAGCACCGCCATCCCGCCGGGCGAGTACGGCACCCGCTGCCCGTTGACGCCGACGGTCCAGTAGTCGAGCCAGCGGTTGGCGTCGTCGACGTACTTCTGCTTGCCGGTCAGGTTGGCCAGCAGCACGTACGCCCCGAACTGCTTGTTGTCCCAGGCGATGGTCCACTTGTAGGAGCGGGTGGTGCTCTGGTTCTCGGTGCCGAGCCTGTCGTACTCGCTCTCGGCCTTGGCGAGGTAGGCGGCGTCGCCGGTGGCCCGGTACAGCCAGATGGCGGACCAGACCAGCTCGTCCTGCCAGCCGCTCCAGGAGCGGTAGAAGCTGGTCGCGTCGGTGATGCACTCGTGGTAGTTCTTCCGCACCGTGTCGGCGAAGGTGTGCAGCTGCTTCGCGTGCCCGAGCAGCCGGTCGGCGTAGGCGGCGTCGGTGGGCCGGAAGACCATCGACGACGCGGCCATCGCCGCCGCCGTCTCGCCGGCCAGGTCCGCGCCGCCGCAGCTCGCGTCGATCTTGTACGCGGGCCGCGCCATGGGCATCACCTCGGCCGGGCCCCACCACTTGTGGTCGTCGTCGCCCTTGCCGACCTGCCCGTAGAGGACGTTCGGCGCGGGGTGCGCCTTGACGAAGTAGTCGTTGACGAAGCGCAGGTTGTTGAGCAGGTGCGGCAGTTGGCCGCTGGCCACGTAGCCGTCGCGGTACTCGACCGCGCCCCAGGCGAGCATGGTGGCGCTGAACGCCATCGGGAAGCCGAACTTCACGTGGTCGCCGGCGTCGTACCAGCCGCCGGTGAGGTCCACCCCGACGTCGGCGCCGTCGGTGAGCGCGGAGTCGCCGCGCCAGGAGACCCGGTTCCAGGCCGGCAGCGGGCCGGACTGCTGCGCCTCGTAGAAGTAGAGCGACTTCTGCAACGCCTCGGCGTAGTTGAACGCGCCGGCCGCGGCGGGTGCGGTCCGTGTCGTGGTGGTGCCGGCGGTCGCGGCGGTTCGCGTGGCGTCCACGGCGGACGCGGGCGCCGGGCCGGTGACGGCGAGGGCGAGGCCGGCTACGAGGGCGGTGCCGGCGGCCAGCAGGCGGCGCGACCGGGGCGGGGCGCCCGGCGGGCGTGGAGAGCTCGGATGGCGCATCAGGTGCTCCTGTCGGTGGTGTCGCCCGTCGGGCACCGTCGGGGGCGGCGCTGCGGGCGGTGCGGGTCCGCGTGGCGACGAGGTGGTGGGTGGCACGGGCAGGGTGGGTGCGGTACGACCACGGTCGCCGGGAGCGCTCCCATGGATAGACGACAATGTAAGGCGGGCGCGGACGATTTGGGAAGCGTCGCCGCGTCGGACGGGGTGATCCGGTGCCGCCGGAGCGCCCGCGGGACCGAAAGCGTTACAGCGACACGCCCACCGAGAGTCACGGATTCTCCTGCCGCCGAGAAGAGAGGTGACGCGTATCGGCAGCTCAGGCCGATCGCCCGATGCCCGGGACCGTCACTCATCGTGCGATCATGGGCCGTCCCCTCGATCAATTCCGGAGGAATCCTCATGGCACACCGTCGGCGCGTGGTGCGCGCGGCCGTTTCCACCGCAGCCGCCACCGCCTGCCTCGCCCTCGCCACCCCGGCCTGGGCGTCGAGCACCATCGCGATCAACCCGGACCACCGGGACGAGACGGCCGGCGGCTTCTCCACACGGGACTGCGCCGACCCGCGGTTCGCGGACCGCCCGGCGGACCACGACGGCTGGCACTTCGTCCTGCCCGGCGGCAAGGCCTCGGGCGGCTTCGAGAGCCTGACGCTGACCTTCGGGACCGGCACGGGCGAGGTCACCGTCACCGTGCCGGACGCCGACGACGCCTACCCCGACGCCCTCTACCCGGCGGGGAAGAACGAGGGCCGGCTGATCCACGCCTACCTCTTCACCCCGGCCGGCTGGACCCTGCTGGACGGCAGCGCCGTCATCACCGGCACCGCCGGCAAGTTCAACCTGAGCCACACCTGCGGGGGCACCGCGCCGTCGCAGTCGCCGAGCCCGAGCCCGTCGCCGACCACCTCGGAGTCGCCGCAGCCGTCGGAGTCCCCGTCGGAGTCGGCCTCCCCGAGCGCGTCCGCCCCGCCGTCGGACTCGCCGTCGCCCTCGGACCCGGCCTCGCCGTCGACGCCGGCCACCGCCTCGCCGACCGCGAGCCCCGGTGGCAGCGGCGGCGGTGAGGGCGGCCTGCCGCTGACGGGCGTGGCGACGACCAGCATCGCGCTGGGCGGTCTCGCCCTCATCGGCGGCGGCGCGCTGCTGATGCTGCGCCGTCGTCGCGACGACATCACCTTCACGAGCTGACCCCACCCAGCGCCGAACCGGCCGCCGGACACCTCGTCCGGCGGCCGGTCCTCGTCTCCGCCCCGGACGCCCCCCACCCGGACGCCCAGCGGGCCTCCCGCGACCACCGGACGTGCATCACATAATCTAATTACGTCGATGGGTTGACGACGTATGTCCAGGCCAGGCCACCGGACGGCGTCCGGAAACGTGCGGCGGGACCGGCGGGACGCGGGGCCGGCGTTCCGGCATACGAACGTACTGTTGCCGCGCCGCTTTCCGGCGCGCGACAGTACGCCTCACCAGCGGTGCCATCGACGCCGCCGCTCCCCCGGTCAACCCTGAGGAGATCGCGATGGCTCTACGACTCGCCGACGGCACCGCCTGGTCCGACACCCTCGCCCGCGCCGTGGCCGCCGCACCGGAGGCGTTCGGCTCCCCGGTCGACGGCGTCACCACGCTGCACAACCTCGTACGCGGCGACTGGCACGCCGTGGGCTCGCCCAGCCCGGTCCGCACGCCGGTGGACAACACCGTGCTGGTCAACCTGGCCCGCCTCGACGCCGACACCGCCCGTACCGCGGTCGCGCACGCCGCCGCCGCGCACCGCGCCTGGGCCGACACCCCGCTCGCCGAGCGCAAGGCCCGGGTCAGCGACGCCCTGGACGCCCTCACCGCCCACCGCGACCTGCTCGCCATGCTGCTGGTCTGGGAGATCGGCAAGCCGTGGCGGCTGGCCTGCGCCGACGTGGACCGGGCGCTCGACGGCGTCCGGTGGTACGTCGGCGAGATCGACCGGATGCTCGCCGACGGCCGGGAGCCGCTGCCCGGACCGGTCAGCAACATCGCCTCGTGGAACTACCCGATGAGCGTGCTCGTGCACGCCGAGCTGGTGCAGCTGCTCGCCGGCAACGCGGTGATCGCGAAGACCCCGTCGCAGGGCGGGGCGGTCTGCCTCACCGTCGCGCACGCGCTGATGCGCCGGGCCGGGCTGCCCGCCACCCTGGTCTCCGGCGGCGGCGAGGAGCTGTCCGAGGTGCTCGTACGGGCGCCGGAGATCGGCGCGGTGGCGTTCGTCGGCGGGCGCTCCAACGGCGGCAAGGTCGCCGCCGCGCTGCTCGACTCCGACAAGCGGCACTTCATCGAGCAGGAGGGCCTCAACGCGTGGGGCATCTGGAACTTCTCGCAGTGGGACCTGCTCGCCGGGCACCTGAAGAAGGGCTTCGAGTACGGCAAGCAGCGCTGCACCGCGTACCCGCGCTTCGTGGTGCAGCGGGACCTCGTCGACGAGTTCCTCGACATGTATCTGCCCGTGGTGCGCTCCGTCCGGTTCGGACACCCGCTCGCCGTCGGCGACGACTGGGCCGCCGGTGACCCGCTGCCCGAGCTGGACTTCGGCCCGCTGATCAGCGGCGCAAAGGCCGACGAGCTGCGCCGCAAGGTCGACGAGGCGGTACGCGGCGGCGCCGTGCCGCTGCACCGGGGCAAGCTGCACGGCGCGCCGTTCCTCGACGGGCAGGACACCTCCGCGTACGTGGCCCCGTCGGTGCTGCTGGCTCCGCCCGGGCGGTCCCGGCTGATGCACGCCGAGCCGTTCGGCCCCGTCGACACGATCGTCGTGGTGGACACCACCGACGAACTGCTGGCCGCGATGAACGCCTCGAACGGCGCGCTGGTCGCCTCGCTGGCCTGCGACGACGAGGAGCTGGCCGGCAAGCTCGCGGTCGACCTCCAGGCGTTCAAGGTGGGCATCAACAAGCCGCGCTCACGGGGCGACCGCGACGAGCCGTTCGGCGGCCGGGGCGCGTCCTGGAAGGGCGCCTTCGTCGGCGGCGACCTGCTGGTGCAGGCCGTCACCCAGGGCGGCGACGGCCGGCTCTACGGCAACTTCCCCGACTACAGCAGCTACCCCGCCACCTGAGATGTGAGCAAGGGCCCCCTGGGCACGCCGCAGGGGGCCCGGCCGACACCACGGTCGCGTACCGTCGAGTGATGTCGATCATCGCGCAGCTCTCCCTGGGAGTGTCCGACCCGCAGCGGGCGGCGGCCTTCTGGTCAGCCGCGCTCGGCTACCACCACCGCCCGCCCCGGTACGCCGGCGACGACTGGATCGTGCTGGAGCCGCCGCCCGGCGTGCCGGGCACCGCCATCGCCATGGACGTCAGCGAGAGCCCGGCCGAGGAGTTCCCCCGGATCCACCTCGACATCGACGCCGGCGACCGGGACCTCGACGAGGAGGTGGCGCGGCTCGTGGCGCTGGGCGCGCGCCCGGTCGACTGGCGGCACTACCCGACCGACCCGCACCCGACCGAGCCGCCGTACGTGGTGCTCGCCGACCCGGAGGGCAACCGGTTCTGCGTGCAGGGGACGCGCGCACCCGCGACGTGACGCCTCCGCGCGCCCGCCGCGTCAGCAGGGGCCCCTCCCGTTGACCGAGGGCACGCCCGCGGTGAGCGGGACGGTGAGGCTGACCAGCGCGCCGTCCCGCTCGGCCGCAGCCGGCCGGTCGAGCCGCCGCACGGTGCGCAGCATCGGCGCGTTCTCCGCGTGGACGTGCAGCACCAGGGCCGCGTGGCCGGCCTGCTCGGCGTGCCGGACCAGCCGGCGCAGCAGGGCCGAGCCGAGGCCCCGCCGCTGCCAGTCGTCGCGCACCAGCAGCGCCGCCTCGGCCTCGTCGCCCTCGGCGAGCAGGTTCGCCATCGCCACCACCGACCCGGTCGCGCCGGCGTCGCCGGCAGTGGCGAGCAGGGTCACGCCCCGGGCCGGCTCCAGCAGCCGGCGCAGCCGGGCCGGCGAGGGAGCCGCCGCACCGCCCAGGTAGCGGCGGTGCCGGCTGCGCGCCGAGCAGCCCTCGTGCAACTCGACGACGCCGGGCAGGTCGTCGACGGTCGCGGGTCGTACGGCCGCCTCGGCGCCGTCGGGCAGCACCAGGGTGACCTGCTCGGCGGCCCGGCGCGCGACGGCCGCCGACAGCTCGACCAGGGCCTGGGCGCGGGCGTACTCAGCCGGGGTGAAGCCCGGCACGGCGCGGCGCAGCGCGAACGACCCGCCGGTCGGGTCGTCCAGCAGCATCGTGGTCTCGGCGAGCCCGCCGCCGGAGCCGGTCGACGCGGGCCGCCAGGCGACCGCGTCCGCGCCGAGCAGGGCGCGCAGCGCCTCGCCGGTCGCGTCCGGGTCCCGCACCAGCCGGGTGGCCAGGCCGAGCGCCCGGGTCGGCTGGTCGGCGAGCCCGCGCGCCTCGCTGCGTGCCACCCAGCAGTCCCGCCCCCGCCCCCGGTGCACGGCGGCGACGAGGCCGGCCTCGTCGAGCGAGTCGGGCGCGTCGACCAGGAAGTCGTCGACGGCGCCCCGCTCGGTGGTGTGCACCTGCACGGCGAGGATGTTGACCCCTCGCAACGCCAGGCTCGCCGTCAGCACCGACAGGTAGCCCGGCCGGTCGTCCACGGTCGCCCGGATCCGCCACAGCGTCATGGTTCGCTCCCTTCCCCCGTACGAGGCTCGCCGGTCGCTGTTGCGGGCCGGTTGCCCCCGGGTGACGGCTCCGGTCCCGGCGCGGCGACCTGCGCCACACCGACCGCCGCCGGCCGGCCCGGCTCAGGGCCTCGCGGCCACCGGCGGCGCCCCGACCAGGTCGAGCCGGTCGCCGAGGATCACCGCGGCGGCCCGCACGAGCTGCGCCAGCCGGTCCACCTCCGTGGCGTGGAAAGCCGCCGCGGCCGGCGTCCCGGCGCACTCGCGGGCGGCCACCAGCACCAGGCCCGCCCGGCCGAACGGCGCGACCGCGACGTGCGGGCCGGCCGCGACGCTGATCGCCCGGGCGCGCAGCGGGGTCACCTCCGGCAGCGGCGGCGGTACGGGGGCGCGCCAGCTCGCGTAGCCGACGGTCGCCTCCCCCGCGGCGCCGGTCCGGGAGGCCCAGTCCACCGGCACCACCGCGGCCACCGCCCAGTCGGCGGCGAGCAGCCCGGGAACGGCGTCGACCAGCGTGGCGACGCCGTCGACCGGGTTGGCCGCGACCTGGGCCAGCAGTTCGGCGTCCTGCCCGGAGGTGGTGGGCGCGCCGATCGCCCGCCACACCCCGTCCACCCGGACGCCGGGGATCGCCGCCAGGCCGGCGAGCAGCCGCTCGACCCGCGCCGCGCCCGGCCAGACCACGGTGAAGTCGTCCACCGCCCGCCCGCCGAGCCGTTCCAGGACGACCACCTGGACGATGTCCGCACCGGACACGCCCATGGTGCGCGCCACCTGACCGAGCGTGCCCGGACGGTCCGGCAGGGTGACCCGAACTCGCAGCAACATGTCTGAACCCTCCGCTGGGCGGGCCGGCACCGCTGGCCGGCAGGCTGGGCCCCAGCCTGGTGGGTGGCCGTTTCGCCCCTGTTGCAGCGGCATGTCCCGAGGGTCAAATCCCGACCTTGACAGAATGGCGGAGCTGCCATCAACTAATCGGATGACCGAGCCGGCCGTCGACGCGCACGGGCCGGGCAGCGTGCCCGCCCCCGCCTCCCCCCGAGGGCTGGATCTCGACCGGCTCGCCGATCACCTGGCCCTGCACCGGCCCGAGCTGGCCGACGGCCCGTTGCGGGCCCGGCTGATCGCGGGCGGCAAGTCCAACCTGACCTACCTGCTGGCGATCGGCGAGCGCGAGGTGGTGCTGCGCCGCCCGCCGCTCGGGCACGTGCTGGCCACCGCGCACGACATGGCCCGGGAGTACCGGGTGATCTCCGCGCTGGCGCCGACCGACGTGCCGGTGCCCGCCGCGCTGCTGCTCTGCGAGGACGCCGAGGTCATCGGCGCGCCCTTCTACCTGATGGAACGGGTGCACGGCGAGGTGTTCCGCACCCGTGCCCAGACCGATCCGCTCACCGCCGAGCAGCGGCGGGAGCTGGCGCTGGCGATGATGGACACCCTCGCCGCGCTGCACGCGGTCGAGCCCGCCTCGGTCGGGCTGGCCGACTTCGGCCGGCCGGAGGGCTACCTCGCGCGGCAGGTACGCCGCTGGGCCGGCCAGCTCGACCGGTCCCGCAGCCGGCCCCTGCCCGGCATCGAGGAGCTGCGGGACCTGCTCGCCGGCACCGCGCCGGAGGGCGCCAACGCCGGTCGGATCGTGCACGGCGACTACCGGCTGGACAACCTGCTCGCCACCGTCGACCCGGTGGCCGTACGGGCCGTGCTCGACTGGGAGATGGCCACCCTCGGCGACCCGCTGGCCGACCTCGGGCTGCTGCTGACCTACTGGGACGTGCTCGGCGGCAGCGACTCGGCCGCCGGCAACCCGGTCGCCGACGGGCTCGGCCCGCGCGCCGGGTTCCCCACCGGCGCGGAACTGATCGCCCGGTACGCGGGGCGCGGCGACGTCGACGTCGGGCCGCTGCACTGGCACGTCGCGCTCGGCTGCTTCAAGCTCGCGGTGATCTGCGAGGGCATCCACTACCGGCACACGCTCGGGCAGACGCTCGGCGGGGGCTTCGACCGGATCGGCGACATGGTGGCACCGCTGGTCGAACACGGGCTGACCGCCGCCAGGGAGCGGTGATGGACTTCGCGTACGACGCCCGCACGGAGCAGCTGCGGGCCGAGCTGACGGACTTCCTGGAGCAGCACGTCTACCCCTCGGAGCCGGTGCACGCCGCGCAGGTGGCCGCCGCCGGCGACCCGTGGGCCCGGCCCCCGGTGATGGCCGAGCTCAAGACCGAGGCGCGCAAGCGCGGCCTGTGGAACCTCTTCCTGCCCGATCCGCGCCACGGCGCCGGCCTGACCAACCTCCAGTACGCCCCGCTGGCCGAGCTGACCGGGCGCAGCCCGCACCTGGCCCCGGAGGCGCTCAACTGCGCCGCACCGGACACGGGCAACATGGAGCTGCTCGCCGAGTTCGGCTCGCCGGAGCAGCAGGAGCGCTGGCTGCGGCCACTGCTGGAGGGCGAGATCCGCTCCGCCTTCTGCATGACCGAGCCGGAGGTGGCGTCCTCGGACGCGACCAACATCGCGACCCGGATCACCCGCGACGGCGACCACTACGTGGTCGACGGGCGCAAGTGGTGGTCGTCCGGGGCGATGGATCCGCGCTGCGAGATCTTCATCGTGATGGGCAAGACCGACCCGCAGGCCGACCGGCACCGCCAGCAGAGCATGATCCTGGTGCCCCGGGACACCCCCGGCGTCGCCGTGCGGCGGGGCATGACGGTGTTCGGCTACAGCGACGCCTCGCACGGCGGCCACGCCGAGATCGACTTCACCGACGTCCGCGTACCGGTGGAGAACCTGGTCGGGGCGGAGGGCACCGGCTTCGCGATCGCCCAGGCCCGCCTCGGCCCCGGCCGCATCCACCACTGCATGCGGCTGATCGGCATGGCGGAGCGGGCCCTGGAGCTGCTCTGCCGGCGGGCCCTCGACCGGGTCGCGTTCGGCCGGCCGCTCGCCGAGCAGGGCGTGGTGCGCGAGTGGATCGCCGAGTCGCGGGTGCGCATCGAGCAGGCCCGGTTGCTGGTGCTCAAGACCGCCTGGCTGATGGACACGGTCGGCAACAAGGGCGCGCACACCGAGATCCAGGCCATCAAGATCGCCACTCCCGCCATGGCCGAGTGGGTGATCGACAAGGCCATCCAGGCGTACGGCGGCGCCGGCGTCAGCCAGGACACCCCGCTCGCCGCTCTCTGGGCGCAGTCACGCACCCTGCGCCTGGCCGACGGCCCCGACGAGGTCCACCGCTCCTCGCTGGCCAAACGCGAACTACGCCGCTGGTCGGACTGACCCCCCAGACACCGCCCCACACGCGAGCCGGCCCGCCGCCCCCTCCCCCGCCCGCCTCAGCCTGTTGATCATGAAGTTGTCGTCGCGACACGCCGATGTCGAGGGCAACCACTTCATGATCAACCCGGAGGTGGGTGGGTGGGTCGAGGTGGGGCGGGTCAGGCGGAGGCTCGTTCTATGAGCTGGGTGTCGAGGAGGATGTGGGGGGACGGGAGCTCGTCGCCGCGGATGCGGGAGACCAGCAGGCGGGCCATCTGCCGGCCCATCTCCTCCACCGGCTGGAACACCGTGGTCAGCGGCGGCTCGGCCTGCCGGGCGATCGGGGCGTCGTCGAAGCCGACCACCGCGACGTCCTCCGGCACCCGCCGGCCCGCCTCGCGCAGCGCGCGCAGCGCCCCGAACGCCATCAGGTCGGAGGCGACGAAGACGGCGTCGAGGTCGGGGCAGGCCTCCAGCAGCCGACGCATCCCGGCCGCCCCGCTGCCCTCGCTGAAGTCGCCGTACGCGATCAGGGCGGGGTCGACACCGCGCCCGGCGGCCTTGACCGCCTCCTTGTAGCCGGTCAGTCGGCCCAGGCCGGCGCCCATGTCCTGCGGGCCGGCGATGGTGGCGATGCGCCGCCGCCCCCGGCCGGCCAGGTGTTCCACCGCGCGCCGGGCGCCGCCGACGTTGTCCACGTCGACGTAGTACGCCGGCTGCGCGCCGGGTTGCAGCATCCGGGCCGGACGGCCGCCGAGCACGGTGGGCAGGCCGCGCTCCTCCAGCAGGGTGGGCAGCGGGTCGGAGTCGTGCAGCGACAGCAGCAGGACGCCGTCGACGTGCTGGTTGGTCAGGTGGTGCTCGACCCGCTCCCGCTCGATCGGCGACTGCACCATGGCCAGCCAGAGCTGCAACGGGGTCTCCAGCAGCCCCGAGCTGACGCCCCGGACGATGCCGGCGAAGAACGGCTCGGTGAAGACCCGGTCGCCGGATTCGGAGACCACCAGGGCGATCGAGTCGGTGCGCTGGGTGACCAGTGCGCGGGCGGCCCGGTTCGGCACGTACCCCAGCTCGGCGATGGCCTGCTGCACCGCGGCGCGCGCCTCGGGGCTCACCTGCGGCGAGCCGTTGACCACCCGGGAGACCGTCCCGCGACCGACGCCGGCGCGGGCGGCGACGGCGTCGAGGGTCGGGCGCCCGAGCGACCGGGTGCGCTGCGTTGTCATTGTCTGCTCCTCCGACGGCGGACCGGCCCCGGCGCCACCCCCTGCGGGATGGCGCCGGGGCCGCCCGTTGATGACTGGCCCTGGCCTATTGTGCGGCCAGACCGTTGCGTCGGATCACCTCGGCGTACCACCTGGCGCTGGACTTGGGGATGCGCACCTGGGTGTCGTAGTCGACGTGGACCATCCCGAACCGCTTGGTGTAGCCCCAGGCCCACTCGAAATTATCCATCAACGACCAGGCGAAGTACCCGCGCAGGGGCACCCCGGCCTCGATCGCCTCGTGCGCGGCGCGCAGGTGGGCGTCGAAGTACGCCAGCCGGTCGGCGTCCTCGACCCGCCCGTCGACCACCTCGTCGACGAAGGCGGAGCCGTTCTCGGTGACGTAGAGCGGCAGGTCGGTGTACTCCTCGTGCACCCGGCGCAGCGTCTCCACCAGGCCGGGGGCGTCGATCTCCCAGTTCATGTCGGTGACCGGCACGCCCCGGGTGACGAAGCGGACGTCCTCGCTGCCCGGCCAGCACGACGGCGCCCGCCAGTACGGCTCCGGCTCGGCGTCGGGCACCGGCGCGGCGACGACGTGGCGGCTGTAGTAGTTGACGCCGACCACGTCCAGCGGGGTGGAGATGGTCGCCAGGTCGCCGTCGCGCACGTGCCCGAAGTCGGTCACCCCGGCGAGGTCGGCCATCAGGTCGGCCGGGTAGGACCCGCGCAGCAGCGGGTCCAGGAAGAAGCGGTTGGCCAGCCCGTCGATGCGCCGCGCGGCGTCGGCGTCGGCGGGCGCGTCGCTGGCCGGGGTGACCGGGTAGAGGTTGACCGTCACCCCCACCTCGGCGCTCGGCCGGGCCGCGCGCAGCGCCTGCACGGCGAGGCCGTGCCCGAGCATCAGGTGGTGCCCGGCGCGCACCGCGTCGGCGCCGTCCGAGCGGCCCGGCGCGTGCACGCCCGAGCCGTAGCCGAGGAACGCCGAGCACCACGGCTCGTTGAGCGTGGTCCAGTAGCGCACCCGGTCGCCGAGCGCGTCGGAGACCAGCGTGGCGTAGTCGGCGAAGCGCGCGGCGGTGTCCCGGGCCGGCCAGCCGCCGGCGTCCTCCAGCGGCTGCGGCAGGTCCCAGTGGTAGAGGGTGAGCCACGGCTCGATCCCGTGCCCCAGCAGCTCGTCGACGAGCCGCCGGTAAAAGTCGAGCCCCTCGGCGTTGGCCGGGCCGGTGCCGCCGGGCTGGACCCGGGGCCAGGAGACCGAGAACCGGTACGACCTGAGCCCCAGCTCCGCCATCAGCGCGACGTCGGAGCCCATCCGGTGGTAGTGGTCGCAGGCCACGTCGCCGGTGTGCCCCTCGACCACGCGGCCGGGGGTGTGGCTGAAGGTGTCCCAGATCGACGGGGTCCGGCCGCCCTCGGCCGCCGCGCCCTCGATCTGGTACGCGGCGGTGGCCGCGCCCCAGAGGAAGCCGGGCGGGAAGGTCAGCGGCGGACGGTCGACGACGACGCCGACGGCGGGCGGGCTGGCGGGGTTGCTCACGACTTGACGGCACCTTCCATGATGCCGCCGACGATCTGGCGGCCGAACACGATGAACACGATCACCAACGGTAGAGTGCCGACCGCCGTGGCGGCGAACACCTGCGAGTAGTCGGTGTAGTAGGCGTACGACAGGAAGGCCAACGAGACCTGCAGGGTCGGGTTCTCGGAGGTGAGCACCGCGTACGGCCACAGGAACGAGTTCCAGGTCTCCATGAACGTGAGCAGGCCGAGTACGGCGGCGGCCGGGCGCAGCGCGGGCAGCACGATGTTCCAGTAGATCCGGAACGTGCTCGCCCCGTCCACCCGGCCCGCCTCGATCAGCTCGTCGGAGATGGCCTGGGTGGCGTACTGCCGCATCATGAACACGCCGAACGCGCTGACCAGGAACGGCACCGTCACCGCGTAGAGGGTGTCGAACCAGTTCAGGTCCTGGATCATGCCCCACAGCGGGATGAGCCCGAGCTGCGTCGGGATCATCATGGTGACGATGATCGTCAGCAGCAGGGCGTTGCGGCCCCGGAAACGCAGCTTCGCGAAGGCGAAGCCGGCCAGCGAGCCGGTGATCACCACGGAGACGGTCACGATGCCGGAGACGATCACCGAGTTGAGCAGGCCGGTGAGGAAGTTCGCCGCCTCGTTGTCGAGCACGCGGCCGAAGTTGTCGCCGAACGACCCGGCGGGCGCGACCGGCGGCGGGACGTCGTTGATCGAGTCCAGGCTGCGGGTGGCGATGACCACCATGTAGTAGAACGGGTAGATCGAGAAGAGCGTCGCCAGGACGAGCGCGACGTAGGTCAGCGGGCTGGTGCGCCACAGGCGCCGGGATGCCGAGTTCATCTGGGCGTTCCTCACTTCACCGTGCGGCGGACGAGCAGGAAGTTGATCCCCGAGACGAGGGCGATCATCAGGAACATCGCCCAGGCGACCGCCGCGCCGTAGCCGGCCGTGTTGAGGTTCTCGATGCCCAGCTCGTACATGTACATGGCCAGGGTCTGGAACTCGCGCTGGTCGCCGCCGATGATGTTGCCGTTGGCGAAGACGAGCGGCTCGGTGAAGAGCTGGAGCCCGCCGATGGTGGAGAGGATCACCACGAAGACGAAGGTCGGCGTGAGCATCGGCAGGGTGATCCGCCAGAACTGCTTCCACTGGCTGGCGCCGTCGAGCGCCGCCGCCTCGTACAGGTCGCGCGGGATGGCCTGCATGCCCGCGAGCAGGATCAGGGTGTTATAGCCGGTCCACCGCCAGTTGACCATCGAGGCGATGGCGGTCCAGGAACTCCAGCGCTCGGCGTCCCAGTCGATCGCGTCGATCCCGACGAAGCTCAGCAGCCAGTTGATGACGCCGAAGTCGCGCTGGAAGAGCATGCCGAAGACGATCGCCACGGCGGCCACCGAGACCACGTTCGGCATGAAGATCGCCATCCGGAAGAACGTGCGCGCGCGCAGGAAGGTGCGGTTGAGCAGGTTCGCCAGGAACAGGGCGAGCAGCAGTTGCGGGATGGTCGACAGCAGGAAGATGCCGAACGTGTTGAGCGTGGCGTTCCAGAAGTACTCGTCCTTGACCAGGGCGACGTAGTTGTCGAACCCGATGAAGCTGTGGTCGCCGATCAGGTTCCAGTCGTGCAGGGACATCCAGGCGGTCCGCAGCATCGGGTAGAGCCCGAAGATGCCGAAGACCACGAAGAACGGCGCGATGTAGAGGTACGGCGAGTACTTCAGGTCCAGCCGGGTCAGCGAGTGCGACCGGCGCCGCGCGGGCGGGCGGGGTGGCGGTGCGGCGGGTGACGGCGGCGCCGTCGTGGCCGAGAGGCTCATGGGGGTCCTTTCCCGGCGTCGGCACGGGCGCGCGCCGACGCCCAGGCGCTCTTACGCGAAAACGGGACGGCGCCGATGGCGTCCGGGGACGGAACGGGGACGGCGCCGGTGGCGCCCGGGTGTGTGAGGACCCGGACGCCACCTGGCGACGAGGTGGGTCAGAAGGCGCCCTGCGTCTTGGCGTCCTTGGCGAACTGCTCCCAGGCCTTGTCCTTCGTGGCCTGTCCCTGTTCGTACGAGCGCAGCGCCGGCTCGAACGCGTTCTCCTTCACCGCCTGGTGCTTCGGGCCGAGGTGCAGCGGCTGGATCTTGGCGACGCTCTCACCGAAGATCTTGCCGGTCGGCGCGTTGTTGAAGTACTCGTTGGTGTAGGCGAGGAACTCCGGGTTCTTCAGCGCCTCCAGGTTGGTCGGCAGCGGGCCCTTGAGCTTGAACGCCGCCACCTGGCTCTGCGCGTTGGTGAGGTACTCGGCGAGCTTCGCCGCCTCCTTGGGGTACTTGCTCTGGGTCGGCACGCCGAGCCAGGAGCCACCCCAGTTGCCGGCGCCGCCGGGCACCGGGGCGACGTCCCACTTGCCCTTGTTCTCGGGGCCGGAGTTGTCCGCGACGATGCCGAGCATCCAGGACGGGCAGAAGGTCGCCGCGAAGGTGCCCTGCTTGAAGCCGGCCGACCACTCCGGCGACCAGGTGGCCGTCTCGGCGGTGATGTTGGCGTCGGCCATCGCGACCGCGGTGTCCCAGGAGGCCTTCACCGCCGCGCTCTTGTCGGCGACGATGTTGTCGTCCTTGTCGTAGAACAGGTCGCCGCCCTGCTGGAACATGACCGCGCTGGCGGCGGTGGTGACCGAGTCGACCAGGCCCTTGCCGGTGGCGGCGCGGTACTTCTTGCCGGTCTCGATGAAGGCGTTCCAGTCCGGCCAGAGGGCGGCGACCTGGTCCCGCTCGACCGGCAGCTTGGCGGCCTGGAAGAGATCACGGCGGTAGCAGACGGCGAGGCTGCCGACGTCGGTCGGCAGACCGATCAGCCGGCCGTCGGGCGCCTTGCCCAGCTCCCACTTCCAGGGCAGGTAGTCCTTGCTGTGGTCGGCGACCAGCGGGGCGAGGTCAGCCCAGTTGGCGGGGTTGGCCTTGAACTCGTTGAGGATGCCCTCCTCCAGGGCGACCACGTCGGCCGCGCCCTTGCCGGTGGCCAGCGCCCGGACGATCTTCGGCCGGTACTCGTTGAGCTGGGCGGTCTTGCGCAGCTCGACCTTGATGCCGGTGTCCTTCTCGTACTGCTTGATGATCTCGTCGTAACCGAACTCGCCGAACGTGTCGACGACCAGCTTGGCGGGCTTCTCGCCGGCCGCGGGCGCGTCGTCGTCCTTGCCGCAGGCCGCGAGACCGCCGATGGCGGTGATCGCGGCCAGTGCGGCAGCCGCCATGCGGGTGCGCCGCGTGGTGAGGCTCATCGGAGACCCCTCTTTCGGTGGTGAGGCTGACTGGGTGTGGTGGGGGGTGCCGTGCGCGCCGTCGGTGCCGGCCGGGGCCGGCGCTCGACGACCGGGAGCGGGGCGCGGGTGAGTCGTGCCACGTTCGCGGGAGCGCTCCCATGAGATTGCCGGCGGGTGTCAGGGGTGTCAATAGGCCTATGGGAGCGTTCCCAGATCGTTACCGCGAACGCGTCCGCCCGCAACGCCGCGCGCCGCGGGCCGATCCGCACCCCGGCACCACCTGGGCATCCGTCGGATTGAAGCGGTTCAGCACACCCGTGCGGGGACGACAGGCACGCTCAACGGCCCGCCCGGCAACCGGATACGGGCCGCGGACGCGTCGCGGGCCGAAGCGGTTCAGCAGAAGCGGCGCAGCAGGGTGCCGGCCCGGCGCGCGTCGAAGGCGTCCGGGTCGAACCGGTCGCCCACCAGGTCCCGCGCCGCCGGGTGCCCGGGGTGCGCCGGGTCCGCCAGCGCGGCCAGCAGCGCCTGCCAGCCGGCCGGGCCGCCGGTGTCCTCGGGCGGGCACGCCCGCTCGCCGCCCGAGCAGGACGGGTACCGCTCGTCCGGGTCGGCCGTGAAGGCGTCCTCCACCACCAGGTCGTGCTCCCACCAGTCGCCGAAGTCGTACGTGTAGTGGAAGCGGCTGCCCTTGCCGACGACGGCGTCGAGGCGGACGTCCAACTCGTCGTGCAGGGCCAGCTCGCCGTCGGGGTCGGGCTCGCCGTACTGGCGGCCCTCGATCTCGAACGAGTGCAGGTGGCAGTCCCGCCAGCCCATGGCGTGCTGCACCACCCGGTGCAGCCGGTCCAGCGTGTAGCCACCGGGGACGAGGACCCGACGCCAGACGGGCGGCCGGACCCCGGCCAGGGAAATCTTCAGCTGGAAGATCTGACGCGGCATGCTGTCCCATCCTTCCTCGGCATAGGCTGCGGGGCATGATCTGCCGAGCGTGCCGGGCCAGGCGGCACGACGACTGCCCGGGGCGGAACTGGTGCGACTGCCAGCACCGTACCTCCCGACCCACCCCTCCGGTCACCGGTCCGGCCGGCGAATGAGCGTCGGAATCCCGATCTCGGCGCTCTGGCCGCGACCGTCGGCGCGCCCGTTGGACGACGCCGCGCTCACCGCGCTCTACGGCCGGGTCGACCGACCCCACCTGCGGGTCAACTTCGTGACCAGCGTCGACGGCGGCGTCTCCGTCGACGGCTACTCCGCCGGGCTCTCCGGGGAGCCGGACAAGCGCGTCTTCGGGCTGCTGCGCATGCTCTGCGACGCCCTGGTCGTCGCCGCCGGCACGCTGCGGCGCGAGGGCTACCGGGCGGTACGCCTCGACGAACGGCGCCGGGCGTGGCGCCGCGAGCACGGCCTGCCCGAGTACCCGACGCTGGTCGTCGTCTCCGGCTCGCTCGACCTCGACCCGGCGCAGGCCGCGTTCGCCGACGCGCCGGTGCGGCCCGTGGTGCTCACCCGGGCCGGCGCCACGGCGCCGCCCGGCCTGAGCGACGTCGCCGACGTGGTGCGCCGCGGCGACGACCGGGTGGACCTGGCGGCGGGCCTGACCGAGCTGCGCCGCCGCGGGCTCGGCCAACTGCTCTGCGAGGGCGGCCCGCAGCTGTTCGGCGCGCTCACCGCCGCCGACCTGGTGGACGAGGTCTGCCTGACCGTCGCCCCGCTGCTCGCCGGGGCGGGCCCGGGGCGGATCACCGCCGGCGACGCCAGCGACGTGCGCCACCTGCCGCTACGGCACGTGCTCGCCGCCGACGACGGCGTGCTCATGCTCCGCTACGCCCGCGACTGACCGTGGCCGGGCGGGCACCCTGCGGCTGAGGACACCGACGACGGCGTGGCGTCCGCCGCGTCGCGTGGCAACGTGTCGTACTCCTCGGGCAGGATGCAGGCGTGTGCCCCGACCGCGACGACCAGCCGACCGGAGTTGCCCGATGACTGACGACGGGTTCGACGGCCCGGGCGAGGCGGTCGGCCGGGTGCTGGGCACCGCCGACGCCACCCCCCTGCAGTTCTGGACGGCGGTCTCCCCCGGCAGCTACCTCCAGCTCGACGACGTCGTGGTGACCCGGCGCGAGCTGCCCGACCGCGAGCCGGTCACGATCGCCGGGGTGGTCACCCAGGTGCGGGCCCGGCACGAGGGCGCCCAGTTCGAGTCCGACGTCTTCGCCATCGCCGACGGCACGCTGCCCGCCCAGGTGCAGGAGGCCGCCGAGATCACCACCACCCGCGTCGACCCGGAGCTCTACGTACCGCCGTCGCCCGGCGCGGTGGTGCACCGCGCCGAGGGCGACGCCCGGGCCCGCGCGCTGCACTTCGACCGGATGGAGCGGCGCATCCCGATGGGCATGGGCCGCGACGGGGTGCCGGTCTACCTCAACGCCGACTTCCTCGACGGCAGCCGGGGCGCGCACGTGTCGATCTCCGGCATCTCGGGCGTCGCCACGAAAACGAGCTTCGCGACCTTCCTGCTCTACTCGGTCTTCCGCTCCGGAGTGCTGGGCGGCGACGCGGTCAACGCCAAGGCGCTCATCTTCAACGTCAAGGGCGAGGACCTGCTCTTCCTCGACCACCCCAACACCCGGCTCGACGACGCCACCCGCGCCTCCTACGCCAAGCTCGGCCTGGTCGCCGGCGCCTTCCCCGACGTGCGGGTCTACGCCCCGCCCCGGGTGGGCGACTCCTCCGGCACGCCCGACGTGAGCAGCCGGCTCACCGGGGTCGACAGCTTCTACTGGACGCTGAGCGAGTTCTGCGCCGACCGCCTGCTGCCCTACGTGTTCGCCGACGCCGACGACGAACGCCAGCAGTACACGATGGTGGTGCACTCGGTCGCCGCCCACCTGGCCCGCTACGCCCAGCCCGCCGACGGCGGGGTGAGCATCGACGGGGTGCGTCTCGGCTCGTACGCCGACCTGGTCGACCACGTCGTCGAGCAGCTCAACGACGACGAGACCCGCTCCCACTGGGCCGGCAGCGCCGTCGGGCTGGGCACGGTCAACGCGTTCGCCCGGCGGCTGATCGGCAGCAAGAAGGACCTGTCCCGGCTGATCCGGGGCGACCTGGCCACCCGCCGCCCGCACAGCATCAACACCGCCGAGAGCGCTCAGGTCACCGTGGTCGACCTGCACAACCTCCCCGACCGCGCGCAGCGGTTCGTGGTCGGCGTGACGCTGAAGAGCGAGTTCGAGCGCAAGGAGAAGGCCGGCACCGCCAAGCCGCTGCTCTTCGTGGTGCTCGACGAGCTCAACAAGTACGCCCCCCGCGAGGGCTCCTCCCCCATCAAGGAGGTGCTGCTCGACATCGCCGAGCGGGGCCGCTCCCTCGGGGTGATCCTGGTCGGCGCCCAGCAGACGGCGAGCGAGGTGGAGCGGCGCATCGTCACCAACTCGGCGATCCGGGTGGTGGGCCGGCTCGACCCGGCCGAGGCGTCCCGCCCGGAATACGGCTTCCTCCCACCCGCCCAGCGGCAGCGCGCGCTGCTGGCCAAGCCGGGCACGATGTTCGTCAACCAGCCCGACATCCCGGTGCCGCTCTGCCTGGAGTTCCCGTTCCCGGCCTGGGCCACCCGGGTCTCCGAGGCCGGCCGCGCCCCGTCCGAGACACTCCGGTCGCTCACCCAGTCCGTCGACCCGTTCGCGGTGGTCGGCTCCGGCGGCGGCACCTCCGACGACGACATCCCGTTCTAGGGGGAATCCGGTGAGCGCGAGGAGTGAGCTTGCGAGCCCCGCAGTCGCGAACGAAAGGCGGGCCCCGTGAAGATCCTGCACACCTCCGACTGGCACGTCGGCAAGGTCCTCAAGGGGCAGTCGCGGGCCGAGGAGCACAAGCGGGTCCTGGCCGGCGTGATCGACGTCGCCCGCGCCGAGGCGCCCGACCTGGTCATCGTCGCCGGTGACCTCTACGACACCGCCGCCCCGACGCCGGAGGCCACCCGGCTGGTCACCCGGGCGCTGACCGCGCTGCGCCGCACCGGCGCCGACGTGGTGGCCATCGGCGGCAACCACGACAACGGCCAGGCCCTCGACGCGCTGCGGCCCTGGGCCGAGGCCGCCGGCATCACCCTGCGCGGCGGGGTCCGGGACAACCCCGACGAGCACGTCATCGACGGCACCACCGCCGGCGGCGAGCGGTGGCGGCTGGCCGCGCTGCCGTTCCTCTCCCAGCGCTACGCCATCCGCGCCGTGGAGATGTACGAGCTGACCGCCGCCGAGACCACCCAGACGTACGCCGACCACCTGGGCCGGGTGCTGGGCCGGCTCACGGAGAGCTTCACCGAACCGGACCGGGTGCACCTGGTCACCGCCCACCTGACCGTGGTGGGCGCGACCACTGGCGGCGGGGAGCGCGACGCGCACACCGTGCTGGGCTACGCGGTGCCCGCGACCGTCTTCCCGGGCACGGCGCACTACGTGGCGCTGGGCCACCTGCACCGCTCGCAGCGGGTGCAGGGCCCCTGCCCGATCCGCTACAGCGGCAGCCCGCTCGCGGTCGACTTCGGCGAGCAGGAGAACGTGCCGTCGGTGACCGTCGTCGAGGTCACCGCGACCACGGCCGCGCAGGTGCGGGAGGTGCCGGTGACCGCCGCCACCACGCTGCGTACCGTCCGGGGCACCCTGGCCCAGCTCGCCGACATGGACGTGCCGGACGCCTGGCTGCGGGTCTACGTCCGGGAGCAGCCGCGCGCCGGGCTGCGCGAGGAGGTGCAGGAGCTGCTCCCGCAGGCCCTGGAGATCCGGATCGACCCGGAGCTGGTGCCCGCCCCGGGCAGCGGCGCCCGGGTGGCGCAGCGGGCGGGCCGCTCGCCCCGGCAGCTCTTCGCCGACTACCTCGACAGCCGGGGGCACACCGACGACGGGGTGCGGGAGCTCTTCGACGAGCTCTTCGAGGAGGTCGACCACTGATGCGGCCGATGCGGCTGGACATGGCGGGCTTCACCGTCTTCCGCGACGAGACCACGATCGACTTCACCGACGCCGACTTCTTCGCGCTGGTCGGGCCGACGGGCTCCGGCAAGTCGACGGTGCTGGACGCGATCTGTTTCGCCCTCTACGGCACGGTGCCCCGCTGGGGTGGCGCCCGGGGCCTGTCCAACGCCCTGGCGCCGTCGGCCACCGAGGCGCGGGTCCGGCTGGTCTTCGAGTCGGCCGGTTCCCGCTACGTGGCGACCCGGGTGGTCCGCCGCGACGGCCGGGGCAACGTCAAGACGGCCAACGCCGGATTGCAGCTGATGCCGGCCGGTTTCGACGTGACCAAGCTCGACACCGGGCTGAGCCCGGAGGACCTCGGCGAGGTGGTGGCCGGCACCCCCGCCGAGATGGAGCAGGCCGTGCTGGAGGCGGTCGGGCTGCCGTACGAGCAGTTCACCAGCTGCGTGGTGCTGCCGCAGGGGCAGTTCGCGGACTTCCTGCACGCCAAGCCGGCCACCCGGCAGCAGATCCTGGTCAACCTGCTGGGCCTCGGGGTCTACGAGGACGTGCAGAAGCGGGCGACCGCGCGGGCCGCGCAGGCCGAGGCGAAGCTGGAGGCGGTCGACCAGGCGCTCGCCGGGCTCACCGACGTCGACGACGCCGCGCTGGAGGCGGCGATCGGGCAGGTCGACCGGATGCGGGAGCTGGCGGGGGCGGTGGCGAGCGCCGTACCGGAGCTGGAGGCGGCCCGGGCGTCGGCGCGGGAGGCGGGCGCGGCCCTTGCGGCCCTCGACGCCGACCTGGCGGTGTTGGCGGCCGTGCGGGCGCCCGACGGCGTGGCGGAGGTGGCCCGGGCGGTGGCGTCGGCGCGGGCCGGCGCGGACGAGGCGGCGACGGCGGTGTCGCTGGCCGAGGAGCGGGAGGAGAAGCTGCGCGGCGAGCTGGCCGCCGCCGGTGACGAGAGCGCGCTGCGGTTGCTGCTGCGGGCGTACACCGACCGGGAGAAGCTGGCCGGCGAGGCGGCGGCGGTCCGCGCGGCGGTGACCGGGGCGCAGGCCGAGCACGGCGCGGCCGTGGCGGCGCTGGCCGAGGCGCGGGCGGCGGCCGAGCGGGCCGAGGCGGAGCTGGAGGCGGCCTTCCGCGCCCACGAGGAGGCGAAGGCGACCGACCAGGCGGTGGCGTTGCGCGCGCACCTGCGCGCCGGGGCGCCCTGCCCGGTCTGTGAGCAGACCGTCGCGACGGTGCCGGCGGTGCCGGCCGATTCGGCGGTGGCCGCCGCGACGGCGGCGGGACGGGCGGCGCGGGCCGCCAGCAAGGCCGCCCAGTCGGTGGTGCAGGAGCGCGACGGGGCGGCCCGGGAGCTGGAGCGGGTGCTGCTGCGCGCGCGGGCCCGGCAGGACCAGGTGCAGGCCCGGCTGGCCGAGCTGGACGACCAACTGGCCGGGGCGGCCGAGCCGGTGGTGCTGCGCCGCGAGCTGGACGACCACGCGCGGCTGCGCCGGGCGCTGGAGGAGTCGGCGGCGGCGGTGCGGGCCGGCCGGGAGGCCGCGCGGCGGGCCCGGGCGGCGGTGGACGCCGCCGAGGAGCGGTTGCGGGCGACGTGGCGCGCGTTCGACGCGGCCCGCGACGGGCTCGCCCGGTTCGGGCCGCCGACGGCGGACCGCGACGACCTGGGGGCCGCGTGGGCGGCCCTCACCGGCTGGGCCGGCGAGGAGGCGGAGCGTCGCCGCGCCGAGCGGGCCGGGCGGGCCGGGGCGGTGGCGCAGGCCGAGGCGGCGGCCGCCGAGGTCGGCGAGCGCATCGCGGGCGTCCTCGCCGCCGCCGGGCTGCCGCCCGCCGACGATCCGCTGCGCGCCACCGACCGCGCCCTCGAGCGGGCCGAGGCAGACCTGCGCGAGCTGGAGCGGCGCCGGGAGCAGGCCGGTGGCCTGCGCGAGCAGCGGGCCGGCTACGAGCGCGAGGCGCAGGTGGCCCGGGCCCTCGCGGGGCACCTGCGGGCCAACAACTTCGAGCGGTGGCTGCTCGCCGAGGCGTTGGACCTGCTGGTCGACGGCGCCTCGGGCATCCTGCGGGAGCTCTCCGGCGGGCAGTACGACCTGGTGCACGACAAGGGCGAGTTCTTCGTGGTCGACCACCACGACGCGGGGTTGCGCCGGGGCGTGCGCACCCTGTCGGGCGGTGAGACCTTCCAGGCGTCGCTGGCGCTGGCGCTGGCGTTGTCGGAGCAGCTCGCCGGGATGTCCACCACGGCGGCGAGCCTGGAGTCGATCGTGCTGGACGAGGGCTTCGGCACGCTCGACGCGGCCACCCTCGACACGGTGGCCGCCACGCTGGAGAACCTGGCCGCCCGGGGCGACCGGATGGTCGGCGTGGTCACCCACGTGCCGGCCCTGGCCGAGCGCATCCCGGTCCGGTTCGAGGTCAGCAAGGACGCCCGGTCGGCCCGCGTCGAACGGACCGGCCGGTGAGCGGGGCCCCGGCGCGCGCGACGGGAGGTCCGCTGCGGTGACCGATCCCCGGTTCTTCGTCGACGCGTGGGACCCGGCGTACGGCGCGTCGTTCGAGGCGTCCGGCGGCGGTCCCGCCGCGCCGAGCAGCGCCCAGGTCGACGCGGACGCCGAACTGCCGGCGGTGGACTGGCGGGCGATCGGGCCGCGCTCCGACGTCCGGGCCCCCGACGTGGTGCTGCTCGTCGACGGGGTGCGCCGCATCGACGCGAGCGTGTGGACGGCCGAGGACGACGGCGCGTCCTTCCCCGGCCTCGCCGCGTCGTACGCCGCCGGGGTGGTCCGGTGCGACCTGGAGCGCGGCGCGGCGCAGCTCGCCGGGGCGAAGGTGGGCCGGGGCCTGTTCACCGCCAGTCCGTCGGCGGTGGACGTGGTGGCCGGCAGCGTCCGCTACCCGGTGCACCGGGTGAGCGGCACGGGCGAGCTGAACAAGCTCCCGGCCGCCGTGCAGGGGCCGCTGACGGCGCTGGAGGTGGAGGTCTCGGGGGCGGCCCGCACCGACGGCGACCTGCTGGTGGTCGACGGCCCGCTGCGCAACCGGCGGCAGCTGCCGCGCACCCTCGGCTACATCAAGACGCAGCACAGCCAATACCTGGACGCCCGGCTGACCGCCGTGGTCACCGGGTTGGCGGCCGGCGAGCGCTCCCCGGTGTTCAAGCTCGGCACGGCCTGGGGCGGCTGGTCGTGGTACCTGCGGCTGCCGGTGGCCCTCGGCGCGCCGTGGGCGGGCATCGTCCGGATGGAGTGCTCCGCCGAGCTGGGCATCGACGAGGCGGTGGGGCTCGCCGACCTGTCGCTGGTCACGCTGCCCCGGTTCGCGTCCACCCCCTACAAGGACCCGCGGGCACCGCAGAACCTGATCCCGATCGCCGGCCTGGAGCGCCGGCTGCGGTCGCTGCTCGGCGACGCGCGGCTGCTGCACCGGGTGCTCACCACCGCCGCCCGGGCCCGGCGCTGATGGGCCGCAAGCGGGCGGCCGACACGGTGGCAGCGCGGGTGGACACCGGCCAGGCCGAGCTGGTGCCCGATCCGGACCGGCCGGGATCGTGGACCCTGCTGCTCGACGGCGCCCCGCAGTCGCACGTGGACCTGGCCGATCCCACGCACCTGGAGTTCGAGTACGTCCGGCGGCTCGCCGCCGCGATCGACCTGATGGCCCCGGCCGGGGCGCCGCTGCGGGTGCTGCACCTCGGCGGCGGCGCGCTCACCCTGCCCCGCTACGTGGCGGCCACCCGGCCCGGCTCCACCCAGCGGGTCGTCGAGGTGGACGGCGCGCTCGTGGAACTGGTCCGCCGGGCCCTGCCGTGGCCGCCGGACCCCCGCCTCAAGGTGCGGGTGGCCGACGCCCGGGCGGTGCTCGCCGCCAGCCGGGACGCCAGCTACGACGTCGTGCTCGCCGACGTCTTCGCCGGTGCCCGTACGCCGGCGCACCTGACCTCGGTGGAGTACGCCGCCGAGGTGGCCCGGGTGCTGCGTCCCGCCGGCTTCCACCTGGCCAACGTGGCCGACGGCCCGCCGCTGCGCCACGCCCGGGCGCAGGTCGCCACGGTCCGCTCGGTGCTGCCCCGGGCCTGCCTCGTCGGCGACGCTGCGGTGCTGCGCGGACGTCGTTACGGCAACCTGGTGCTGGTGGCCGGCCGGGTCGAGCCGCCGGTGCCGGAGCTGACCCGGCGCGCGGCCGGGGACTGGTTCCCGGGCCGGGTCCTGGCCGGCGAGGAACTCGACCGCTTCGCGGGCGGCGCGGCGGTGGTCCGCGACGTCGACGCCACCGACTCGACCCCGCCGCCGCCCGGGATCTTCTCCGTGGGCCGGTGAGCGGAATCTTTTCCGCGCGCCGTTGATCCGTTCGCCCCGTGGCCGCGTACCACCGGGCGGCCGTGCCCGCGGGGGACGGCCGATGTCATCGGACACCCGGAGGTCTGCATGCATGCGGTGGCGGCGGCCGGTTGGCCCGGCGACGGGGCGCGGGGGGACTGGATGTCCGCGCGGTCCCAGTCCCGGCCGGGCACGGCGGCACGCGGGGTCGACGCCCGCGAGGCGCCTCGCCAGAATGGGCCGGTGACGCCGAGATCCGCCCCCGGACGCCACCAGGCGGCACCGTCCACCGAGGCGGGTCACTCGGACCGGCTGATCCGGCTGCTCTACGCCGAGCACGCCGGGCCGCTGCTGGCGTTCGTCATGCGGCTCACCGGCGGCGACCGGCAGCGGGCGGAGGACATCGTCCAGGAGACGCTGCTGCGGGCGTGGCGCAACGCGCACCGGCTCGGCGCGCAGGGGCAGGGCTCGCTGCGGCCGTGGCTGGTCACGGTGGCCCGCCGCATCGCCATCGACGAGCACCGCAGCGAGCAGGCCCGGCCGGCCGAGACGTACGACCGGGACCTGACCGCGTTCGCCGAGGCGGACAGCACCGACCGGGTCCTGCGCACGATGACGGTGGCGGACGCGCTGCGTACGCTGAGCCAGTCGCACCGGGAGATCCTGGTGGCCACGTACTTCCGGGGTCGGACGGTGCCGGAGGCGGCCGAGGAGCTGCGCCTGCCGCTCGGCACCGCGAAGTCGCGGGTCTACTACGCGCTGCGCGCGCTGCGCACGGCTCTACAGGAACGGGGGGTGACGGAATGAGCCGGGCGGACCACATGGACGTAGCGGCGTACGCGCTCGGCGTGCTGGACGAGCACGACACGCAACGGTTCGAGGAGCACCTCGCCGCCTGCTGGGCGTGCGCCGCCGAGTTGGAGACGATGGTGCCCGTCGTCGGCCTGCTCTCCGACATCGACGGCGAGACGATGGCCGCGCTGGAGCAGACCCGCACCGATCCGGCCCTGCTGGACCGGACGCTGGTCGCGGTCCGCGCCCACCGGCGGCGCAACCGGGTCCGGCAGCTGCTGGCCACGGCCGCCGCGGTGCTGGTCCTGGGCGGGCTGACGGGGCTCGGTTTCGCCCGGATCGCCGGTGACAGCGCGCCCGAGGTGGCGGCCGAGCCGACCGCGACCGCCCTGGTCGCTCCGCCGACGGCCAGCCGCTCCAGCGACCCGAACGACCCGAACATCGGCGGTACGCTGCCGGAGGGCGACCCGGTCAACGTCGTCGACCCGACCACCGGCGTCGAGGCGACGTTCTTCGTCGTGTCGAAGGACTTCGGCACGGGGGTGGACTTCATCCTCGCCAAGCTGCCCGGGCCCCGGACGTGCCGGCTCGTCGTGGTGCGGAAGAACAACAGCACCGAGGTGATCTCCAGCTGGTCGGTGCCCGCCACCGGGTACGGCACCAACGCGCGCGCCGACAAGCTGAGCCTGTCGGCGTCGACGTCGACGCGCCTCGGCGACATCAAGCAGATCCAGGTGCAGTCGGTGGACGCCGGCGGGGTGGCGAGCCCGCTGGTCACGGTGCAGCTGTAGCAACCGCCGCGGGACCGGCGCCGGCAGCACGACGGCCGGCGCCGGTCCCGCGTGCCGTCGCGGCACGGTCTCCCGGTCGCGGGTGGATGGCCGGGCGGTCCTTTCCGGGGAGGAACTGCCCTCGTGGCGGGAAACGGATTTCCGGCCCGTTCGGTTCAAACGGTTTCCGGTGACATCGACCACGATCGCGCGTTCAACCTTGACAACGCCCCCTCCGTATCAATCGGTGAACCGCCATAACCGAGGAGGGCACGTGGCACAGATGAAGCGAACCGTCATCGTCGCGAGCGCGATGGTCGCATTGACGGCCTGCGCTCCCGCGGGTTACGAGGGGGCGAACTCGGGCGCGGCCGAGCCGGTCGCCGTGACCGCCGCCGAGCCCAGCGCGGCCGTCGAGCCCGAGGCGTCGCCGTCCCCCACCGCCGCGCCGTCCGACGCGGAGCTGACCGACGAGCTCAACGGCAGGAAGGTCGCCCGGATGGGCAGCGTGGTTACGGACCAGGACGGTTGGATCCTCTACCGCTTCGACAAGGACACCAACGACCCGCCCTCGTCGAACTGCGTCGACAAGTGCGCCCAGGTGTGGCCGCCGGCGCTGACCGACGGCGCCCCGGACCTCAACGGCGTCTCCGACGACAAGGTCGGCACCGTCACCCGGCAGGACGGCACCCGGCAGATCACCCTGGACGGCTGGCCGCTCTACCGCTACGTCGGCGACAAGAAGCCCGGCCAGTGGAAGGGCCAGGGCGTCGGGGGCACCTGGTTCGTGGTCGCCCCGGACGGCAGGAAGAACCTGAGCTGCCTGCCGACGGGCACCCCGAAGCCGGTCGCCCCGCCGGCGGACGAGAAGGCCGACTCGAACTACTCGTACTGACCCGAACGGGCCCGGCGGGCCGGTCGCAGCCTCGACGGGCGCGACCGGTCCCCGTGCCGGGCGGGCGCGGCCGGCCGACGCCGTGGACCCGCCGGGTCGCCGGCGACGAGGCAGGACGCGTCGGCCGTGTCGCCGGTCACGGGGCCGGGGCGTGACAGCATGTGCGGGTGACCGGGACCGAACCGACCGCGCGTCGGGAGCTGCGCCCGCCGGCCGGGTACCGGCTGGCCGCCTCGGTGCGGGCGCTGACCTTCAGCCCGTACGACCCCTGCGCGCGCGTGGCGGCCGGCACCTTCTGGTGGGCCACCCGGACCCCGGACGGGCCGGCCACCCTCGCCCTGCGGCCGTCGGGCGGCGCCCTGCTGGCCGAGGGCTACGGCCCGGGGGCCGACCGGGTGGTGCAGCGGGCGGACGCGATCGCGGGGCTGCGCGACGACGTCAGCGGGTTCGCGGCGCTCGCCGCGGCCCATCCCGTGGTGGCGCGGCTCGCGGCCCAGCACCGGGGGCTGCGGATGCCGGCCACCGGGCAGGTCTTCCGCCAGCTGCTGCGGGCGGTCTTCGAGCAGAAGGTCACCGGCAAGGAGGCGTACCGGGCGTACGCGGCGACGGTGCGGCACTTCGCCGAGGCGGCGCCCGGTCCGATGCAGCCGCTGCTGCTCCCGCCGGACCCGGCGGCGGTGGCCGCCGCCGGGTACTGGGTGTTCCACCCGTTCGGCGTGGAGCAGCGCCGGGCCGAGACGCTGCGCCGCGCGGCGGCCGTCGCGGACCGGCTGGAGCGCTGCGCGGACTCCGCCGAGGCCACCCGCCGGCTCACCGCCATCGCCGGCATCGGAGCCTGGACGGCCGCCGAGGTGGTGCGGATCGCGTACGGGGACCCGGACGCGGTCAGCGTCGGCGACTTCCACGTGCCCAACACGGTGGCGTGGGCGCTGGCGGGCGAGCCGCGCGGCGACGACGCCCGGATGCTGGCCCTGCTGGAGCCGTTCCGGGGTCACCGGGGGCGGGTCTGCGTACTGCTGGCGGCCGGTGGCGTCCAGGCACCGAAGTACGGTCCACGGATGCCGATCCGCTCCTTCGCCCGCTTCTGACGCGCGACGGCGGCGCGAGGTCAGCGCCGGGCGCAGAGCCGGCGCAGGGTGCGCCCGAGCCACCAGGCGTACGCCTGCTGGAAGGCCCGGCCGGCGGGCCCGGCGGCGCGCATGACCCAGCGGTCCGGCCGGCTGAACGCGAGCACCTCGAACCAGACGTGGCCGGCGGCGTCACAGCTGACCACGAACGCCTCCTCGCCGCGCGCCGGATGCCCGGGCAGCGTGCCGTAGCCGAAGCCGACCCGCCGCCCGTCGTCGACGGCCCAGACCACCTCGCAGGGCGCGGCCAGCCGCAGCGAGCCGACGCCCAGACCGGAGACCACCCGGACCCCGGGCGCGGCCCGCTCGGCGTCGGCGTAAATCCGGATGCCGGCGGCCCGGTGCAGCCGCCAGCCGAGCACGGCGTCCCCGGCGGTGGCGAAGCAGGAGTCGGGCAGCCGGACCCGGTGCCGCACGTGCCGCCAGCCGGGCGGCAGCTCGCCGGTCTCGGTGGCGCCCACGTGCGGATAGGTCAGTGCCGGCACGACGTACCCCCACGACTCGACGGGACCACCGCCAGCGTACGGGCGGTGCGGGCGGCCCGCCCGGCGGCCTGTGGTTGGCTGTCGAGGTGATCACCGAGCCGCGCATCGCCCCCGCCGACGTCGCCGACGCCGGCGAGATCCTCACCGTGCAGCGCGCCGCGTTCCTCACCGAGGCACAGCACTACGCGGACCCGTTCCTGCCCCCGCTGACCGAGACCCTGGACGAGGTGCGGGCCGCGCTGGCGGGGCCGGCGACGGTGCTCACCGCCCGGCTCGGCGACCGGTTGGTCGGTTCCGTGCGGGCGCACGTCGACGGCGACACCGCGCACGTGGGTCGGCTCTCCGTCGCCCCCGACCAGCAGGGCCGGGGCGTCGGCGGGCGGCTGCTGCGCGCCGTGGAGGCGGTCTGCGCCGCCCGGGTACGCCGCTTCGCGCTCCTCACGGGCGCCGACAGCGCACAGAACCTGCGGCTGTACCAGCGGCACGGCTACCGGGTCGTCGGGCACCGGCCGGACGCGAACGGCATCCGGCTCGCCATGCTGGAGAAGACGCCGGTCAGTCCCGCTCGCAGCGACGCCTGAGCCCGTCGGCCTCCAGCCACAGGTAGCGGCGCATCAGGTCGCCGTAGAGCCAGCCGACGGGCCCGGCGAGCGGCCCGGTCTGCGTGATGGCCAGCTCGACGCGGCTGCGCCCGCCGGGCAGCGGCAGCACCCGGTGCTCGCCGAGGGTGCGCACCCCCGGGCTGCCCGACACCCAGGAGAACGACCGCCCCTCGGCCAGCTCGGTGACCCGCCACACCGCCGGTCGCAGCTTCGGCTGCTCCAGCCGGGCGGTGGCGCCCACCGCTAGCGGCCCGGACTCCCCCCGTCGTGCCCGGCGCACCGAGGGCGTCCACTCCGGCCACCGCTCGACGTCCACCAGCACCGCCCAGACTCGTCCGGCCTCGGCGGCCACCTCCGTACCGGCCTCGAACCGCATCGTGCCCCCTCCCCGTGGGCGGCGCCCGACCGACGCCGCTGCCCGTCCCGACGACGCTGCCCCACCGATCGTGACAGCGGCGGGCACCGGCCGGTCCGCCCGGGTGCCGGGCCGGCGGATCGCCGGGGTGTCCGCCGGGCTCGGCCGGCGCCGGGTCAGGCGGCCTCGCGCAGGTCGGCCAGCCCGAGGGGGGTACGCCGACGCAGCAGCTCCGCCAGCTCTTCGACGGAGCCGACCTCGCCGAGCACGTCCTTGCCCCCGCCGAACTGGCGGGGGTAGCGGCGCACCAGGCGGTACCGGTAGCGGCCCCGGATCAGCTCGACGCTCACCCGCCACCGCCCGCAGCACCCGCAGACCCACTCCGACACCCCGCGAAAGTAGCTCTGACCTGCGGTTTCCTGATTCGCCCGGTGCGGCACGAGCGGCGCTCGGCCGGACACGCCGCCCGTGCACCGGCCGTGATCTGCCTCACCACTGTCGGTGCGGTCTGGTTGACTGGTCGCCGTGAAGCTGCCGATCTCCCCGCCCGTCGAACCGATGCTGGCCAAGAGTGTCCCGCGGGTCCCCACCGCGCCCGGGATGACCTACGAGCCGAAGTGGGACGGCTTCCGGTGCATCGTGTTCCGCGACGGCGACGAGGTGGAGCTGGCCAGCCGGGGCGGCAAGTCGATGACCCGCTACTTCCCCGAGGTGGTCGAGCAGGCCCGCCGCCAACTGCCCGAGCGGTGCGCGGTCGACGGCGAGCTGATCGTCATCCGGCGCGACGGCCCGGGCGGGCAGCCCCGGCTCGACTTCGAGCTGCTGGCCCAGCGCGTGCACCCGGCCGCGTCGCGGGTGAAGCTGCTGGCCGAGACCACGCCGGCCGACTTCGTCGCCTTCGACCTGCTCGCCCTCGACGACGAGACGCTCCTCGGTGAGCCCTATCCCCGGCGTCGGGCCCGGTTGGAGTCGGCCCTGGCCGGGGTCCGCCCGCCGGTGCACGTCACCCAGGTCACGACCGACGTCGACACCGCGCACCGCTGGTTCGACGTCTTCGAGGGCGCCGGCCTGGACGGCCTGATCGCCAAGCCGGCCGACCTGCCCTACGAGCCGGGCAAGCGGCTCATGTTCAAGGTCAAGCACGCCCGTACGGCCGACGTGGTGGTGGCCGGCTTCCGCTGGCACAAGTCGGGCCCGGTGATCGGCTCGCTCCTGCTCGGCCTCTACGACGACGACGGGGTCCTGCACCACGTCGGGGTGAGCGCCTCGTTCACCATGGCCCGCCGGGCGGAGCTGCTGGAGGAGTTGGAGCCCTACCGCGAGGTGGGCGCCGACCACCCGTGGGTGCACGGCGACCACGAACGCGGCCAGCGCCTCCCCGGCGGGGTGAGCCGCTGGACGGGCACCCGCAACCTTGAGTGGGAGCCGCTGCGCCCCGAGTTGGTGGTCGAGGTCGGCTACGACGCCATGGAGGGCGACCGGTTCCGGCACACCGCCCGCTTCGTCCGCTGGCGGCCCGACCGCGATCCCCGCTCCTGCCGCTACGACCAGCTCGACCGGCCCGTACGGTTCGATGTGGACCAGGTGCTGCGCGGCGATCCCACGGCGACGGTGGGGCCCGCCACCGGTCCGGCGTAGCCTGGCCGTCGACTCGACCACGGAGGCTCGCTCGTGACCCGCACCCCCGCCCGGATCCGCCGGTTCCGGCTCACCCTCGCCGGGCTGGCCGCCGCCGCGCTGGTCGCCGCCGGTTGCACCCTGCCGGCGATCGCACCCCGGACGGAGGCCGGCGGCGAGGCCGCCGCGCCCGGCACCGCGCCCACCTGGCGGGCCTGTCCCGAGGTGGCCGAGGAACTGGTCGGGCGCGGCGCGGCCACCATGCGCTACGAGTGCGCGCGGATCAAGGTGCCCCGCAACTGGGGCACGGGCGCGGCCGGCGGGGCGACCGCCGGCCCCGGCGCCGGGCAGACCTTCGAGATCGCGCTGCTGCGCGCCCGGTCGACCAAGCAGCGCGACCGGATCGGCTCGCTGGTCGTCAACCCGGGCGGGCCCGGCGGCTCCGGCGTGGACACCGCCGTCTACCTCTCCTTCGGCCCGGCGTTCGGCGGTCTGCCCGCCTCGATCACCGACCGGTTCGACATCGTCGGCTTCGACCCGCGCGGGGTGTCCCGCTCCAGCCCGGTCGAGTGCATCCCCGACAAGGACCTCGACGCCAGCTTCGGCTACGACCCCGACCCGCGCAGCCAGGAGTCGTTCGACGGGTTCGTGGCGCTCAGCCAGCGGATCGGGCGCGGCTGCGGCGACCGTTACGGCGACCAGCTGCCGCTCTACGGCACCGAGCAGGCCGCCCGCGACATGGACGCGGTCCGCGCCGCCGTCGGCGACGACAAGCTGACCTACCTCGGCTACTCCTACGGCACCCTGCTCGGCGCCACCTACGCCCAGCTCTACCCGCAGCGGGTGCGGGCGCTGGTCCTCGACGGCGCGGTCGACCCCCGGCAGGGCCTGGTCGCCGGCTCGGAGGGCCAGGCCAAGGGCTTCGAGCGGGCCTTCGGCAACTTCACCACGTGGTGCGCGGCCAACGCCGGGCGCTGCCCGATCGCCCCGGACGCCCGGGCCGCGGTCACCTCGGCGATCGACAAGGCGCGGGTGTCGCCGGTACGCGGGGACGACGGCCGGGAGGCCACCGCGGGCTGGGTCTTCTACGCGATCATCTCGTCGCTCTACACCGAGTCGGGGTGGCAGGAGCTGGCCGGCGCCATCGACAAGCTGGAGGGCGGCGACCCGCAGGACGTGTTCCGCCTCGCCGACGCGTACGCCGACCGGGACTCCGACGGGCGCTACTCGAACATGTTCGACGCCAACCTGGCGGTCAACTGCGCCGACGAGGAGGAGAAGCCGAGCCGCGAGCGGATCCGGCAGCTCCAGTCGCAGTGGCGGGCGAAGTACCCGCTGTTCGGGCCGGCCCTGGCCGTCGGCCTGCTCTCCTGCACCGAGTGGCCCGGCGGTCGCGACCCGTACCCGACGGGCCCGGCCACCGGGGCGCCGCCGATCCTGGTGGTGGGCACCACGGGCGATCCCGCGACGCCGTACGAGCAGACCCCGGCGCTGGCCGCGATGCTGGGCGTGGGCCGGGTGCTCACCTGGGAGGGCGAGGGGCACACCGCGTACCCGCAGACCTCATGCATCACTGAGGCCGTCGACGCCTATCTGATCGACCTGACCGTGCCCAGGGAGGGGCTGCGCTGCCCGGCCCGCTGACCGGCCGCTCCGGCGGCAGGTCCGGCAGGTCGATGCCCTGCCGGGCGGCGATCTCCTCCAGCAGCGCCCGCATCCGGCGTACGTCGGCCTTGAGCTGCTCCTGCTCCTCGTGCTCGAAGGCGTCGTCGTCGACGATGAGCTGGCTGGCGAAGTGCGCCGTGATCAACGGGATGACCAGCAGCACCATGGTGGAGATGAGCAGCGCGGCGAGGGTGCGGCCCTGCCAGCTCACCGGTGAGATGTCGCCGTAGCCGACGGTGGACGCCGTCACCACCGCCCACCAGACGGCGTCCGCCGGGCTGCGGTTCTCCACGCGGCCGTAGATCACGCCGGCCACCACGATCATCAACAGGTACGAGATGATCAGCGTCCGGGGCGAGTTGGCGAACCAGACCAGCCCCCGGTAGATCAGCCGGAACGGCAGCAGCAGGGCGTCCATGGACAGTCATGTTGCCCGGCTCAGGCAAGCGCCGCCCGCCCATCGGTCCGGTTCGCTGTGCCACGCTGGGCGGCATGAGTGATGTGATCTTCCGCGAGGCCGTCCGAGCCGACCTGCCGGCCGTGGTCGCCCTGCTCGCCGACGACGTGCTCGGCAGGGCCCGCGACTTCACGGAGGTCGACGCCGCGTACGAGAAGGCGTTCGCCGACATCGACGCCGACCCGCGCAACCAGCTGATCGTGGCCGACGCGGACGGCGAGTTGGTCGGCTGCATGCAGCTCACCTACATCCCCGGCCTGGGCCGGCACGGCGCCGAGCGACAGTTGATCGAGGCGGTCCGCGTCCGCTCCGACCTGCGCGGGCGGGGCGTCGGCGGGCAGATGATCAACTGGGCGATCGACCAGGCGAGGCAGCGTGGTTGCGCCCTGGTCCAGCTCACCACCGACAAGACCCGCCACGACGCCCACCGCTTCTACCTCAACCTGGGCTTCCTCCCCACCCACGAGGGCCTGAAGCTCCCTCTCTGACCCCCCCACCCCCGCCCCGTCCCCGCCGCAGAGCGGGGTGGGGCGGGTCAGGCGGGGAGGAGGTGGCCGTCGCGGAGGGTGAGGACGCGGTCGGCGAGGTCGATCAGGGCCGGATCGTGCGTGGCGACCAGCGCGGTCATGCCCCGGGCGTGCACCACCGCGCGGAGCAGGTCCATGATCGACCGGCCCGTCTCGGAGTCGAGCTGACCGGTGGGTTCGTCGGCGATCAGCAGGTCCGGCTCGTTGGCCAGGGCCCGCGCCACCGCCACCCGCTGCTGCTGCCCGCCGGAGAGCTCGTACGGGCGCTGGCCCGCGTGCCCGCCGAGGCCGACCAGCTCCAGCAGCACCGCCACGCGCTCCTCCCGCTCGGCCGCCGGGACCCGCGCCAACCGCAGCGGTACGCCCACGTTCTCGGCGGCGGACAGGATCGGCACCAGTCCGAACGTCTGGAACACGAAGCCCACGGTGCCCCGGCGAAGCTCCAGCAGCTCCTTCTCGCCGACGCCGGTGACGTCGTGCCCGGCCACCACCACCCGGCCCGAGTCGGGGCGGTCCAGCCCGCCGACCAGGTTCAGCAGGGTCGTCTTGCCCGCCCCGGAACGGCCACGCACCGCGACCAGCTCGCCCCGCCCGGCGGAGAACGAGACGTCCCGTACGGCGTGCACGGCGTGCTCGCCCCGACCGAACGTCCGGTTGACCCCCTCGACCCGCACCACCTCGTCGGTGACCGTGGCACCCGCCACCGCTGCGTCGGCACCGCCCACGCCCGCCGCCGCTCCGGCCGGTCGTCCGTCCCGTTCGCTCACTGCCTCGCCTCCCGCTCCTCCTGCGCCCGGTCGCCCGGCCGCACCTCCACGTGGTCCGGCTCCAGGTTGAGCCGCACCCGGTCGCGCAGCGACAACGCGTCCACGAACGGCGCCGGCAGCTGCAACCGGCCGCTGCGGTCCAGCACGGCGTACTCCTCGCTGACCAGTTCTGTGCTGCCGTCCGCGCCGATCCGCGCGGTCCGGCGTACCTCGGAGGCGGTCCGGCCGTCGCGGATCGCGACGGTCCGGCGGACCTGGGTGGCCACGGCGTGGTCGTGGGTGACCACCACGATCGTGACGCCGAGCTCGGCGTTGATGGTGCGCAGCGCCCCGAAGACCTCGGCCCCGGTCGCCTCGTCCAACTCGCCGGTCGGCTCGTCGGCGAAGAGCACCTCGGGATCGTTGGCCACGGCCACCGCGACCGCGCAGCGCTGCTGCTCGCCGCCGCTGAGCTGCCCGGGCCGCCGGTCGGCGCAGTAGCCGACCCCGACCATGTCGAGCAGTTCCCGGGCCCGCTCGCGGTGGGCCCGCCGGCCGCCCCGCCGCCCGGCCAGCCGCATCGGCAGCTCGACGTTCTCCAGCGCGGTCAGGTACGGCAGCAGGTTGCGGCCGGTCTGCTGCCAGACGAAGCCGACCATGCTCCGCCGGTAGCTCAGTCGCCGCCGCGCGGAGAGGTTGAGCAGGTCGTACTCGCCGACGCGGGCGATGCCGGCGGTGGGCGTGTCCAGCCCGGAGAGGATGTTCAGCAGCGTCGACTTGCCGGACCCGGAGGCGCCCACGATCGCCACCAGCTCGCCCCGGTCGATGACCAGGTCGAGCCCCTGCAGGGCGACCACCTCCACCCCCTCGGTCTTGAAGATCCGCACCAGCCCGTCGCAGACGATGTGACCGCGCAACCGGTCCCGGCCGCCGGCCCGCTCCGCCGCCCGCTGGGCGGCCCGCTGTTGCAGGGTGGCGAGGTCCGGCGCGGCGGTGCTCTCCGCGGTAGCGGTCATGGTCAGTTCTCCTCTCCGAGCCGGAGCACCTCGCCGAGGCGCATCCGACGGTTGTTCAGGGCCTCGACGGCGACCGCGAAGCCGAGGGCGAGCGCCCCGAGGGCGACGACGGCGGCCACCAGACCGGGCTCGAACGCCACCCGGACCTGGACACCGTCGGTGAAGGCGGACAGTCCGAGCACCGGGGTGAGCAGCAGTGGCAGGGCCGTGCCGACCAGCGCTCCGGTCAGCACCGAGACGCCCACCAGAGGCGCCAGCTCCACCAGCAGCAGCCCGCGCCACTGACGTCGGGACAACCCGAGGGTGCGCAGCCGGGACAGCACCTGGCCGCGTTCGCGGGCGCCGGCGAGCACCGTGAAGGCGATCGCGAGCAGCCCCAGCGCCGTCCCCCCGGCCGCGCCGGCGGTGAAGCCGAAGGCGAGTACGCCGTTCGCGCCGCCCTCGCCCACCTGGCGGCGGGTGTCCGCGTACGTCAGCACCTCCACGCCGCGTGGGGGCTCCCGGCCGGCGACCGTCCCGCCCGTCTGGAAGCGGGACTGTCCCGCGTCGCCGGCCCGGCGCAGCGCCCCGGCGTCCAGGTCGTCGCCGGCCACCAGGAAGCCGGTCGGCACGGCGGCGTAGTCGCGGCGGGGCAGGGCCTGCCAGGGCAGGACGACGAACCGGGCGCTGTCGGCGCGCAACAGCGGGAAGCTCTCCGCCCGCTCGGCGACCCGGAACTCGTACCGCTGGCCCTGGGCGCTGACGAAGGCGGAGCCGGCCAGGCCGGCGTCGGCCAGTTCGGCGGCGACCGTCGGGGAGACCACGGCGGGCAGCGGGCCGGAGCCCCCGGCGGGGGCGAGCAGCGCCGCCGGCACCGTCACGTCGACGTCGGCCTCCCGGGCCATCCGGGCCAGGGCCGGACCGTCGACCATGAGCACGGTGACCCCGCCGAGCCGGGTCTCGGTGCCGATGGCGTCCTTCGCCAGGCGCTGGCCGGCCTCGCGCAGCACCGGGCTCGCGGCGCGTACCCCCGGCAGCCGCTCCAGTTCGACGCCCGTGTCCGCGGCGATGCGCTCCCCCAGGATCAGGGCGTCGGCCGGCACCACCCGGCTGGCGGCCCGGTCCCGGCTCGCCTCGATCGCGGCGGCCGTCACCGCGCAGAACGCCGCCGTCGCGATGGCGAGCACGACGACCACCAGCGGTACGGCGACGACCGACCGGCCGGCCCGCGCGGTGCCCAGGAACGCCACGCTGCCCCGGGCGCGGGCCGCGAGCCGGCTGACCAGCCGCAGCGGCCACGGGTACACCCGCATCGCGACCAGCGCCGCGGCGACGGCCAGCAGCACCGGTACCGAGACCAGCAGCGGGTCGACCTCGCCGGAGGTGAGGCCGCGGCGGCGCAGCAGCACGACCGCGAGACCGGCGAGGACCAGCAGTCCCGCCTCCACCGTGAGCCGGCGCGCGGAGGGGCGCGCGCGGACCAGGTCGCGCCGCCCGCCGCCGCCGGTGGACGCCGCGAGGGTGGCCACGGGCAGCGCCGCCGCCACCAGGACGGCCGCGGCGAGGGCGTACCACCGGGTCTCCCCCGGCGCCCCGGGGACGAGGCCGCCGACCAGCCAGCCGAGTACGGCGGCGGGCGGCACCACGAGCAGCGCCTCCGCCAGGCTGCGGCCCGCGGTCGTGGTTCTCGCCCCGCCCCGGGCGCGCAGCAGGGTGAACTCCGCCCGGCGCCGGCGCACCAGCAGCCCGGCGGCCAGCACGACGAGGCCGGCCAGCGTGGCCAGTACGCCCGCCGCGATGACCCCGAGCACCGTCCGGGCGCTGTCCACCTCGGCGGCAAACTGCCGCAGCGGGATGTCCAGCCCTTGCACGAGGTTGCGGCCGGCCGCCTCCCGGGTCATCTGCTGGAGGGCGTCGAGCACCTGGTCCAGCTCGCGGGCGTCGATGCGGTCGGCGCCCATCCGGTAGCGCCAACTGAACGTCAGGGGCCGGCCGGCGACGGCCTGGCGGTTCAGCGCGGCGCCGTCGACGACCCCCACGGCGATGAAGGGTTCACCGTCGCCCACCGGCTCGACGATGCGCAGCAGCGGCGGCAGGCCGTCCCAGAACCCGTCGGCGCCGTCGCGGGGCGCGAACAGACCGACCACGGTGATCGGGGTGGGGGGCGGGGAGTCGGGGGTGAGCGGCTCCGGCGCGGCGAGGGTGAGGCGGCTGCCGAGCCGCAGGTTCAGCTTGCGCGCGACGTCCGCGGCCAGCGCCACCTGCACCGGCTCGTCCTTCGGCACGTCGGCCGGCCAGCGTCCCTCGACCAGGGTGCCGGCCTCCTGGATCCCGGTCACGGACCGCAGGCCGAGGTCGACCAGGAGGTTCTTCGCCGCCAGGTCCGGGCCCCGCACCCGGCTGGCCGGGGTCTCCCCGGCGTACCACCGCTGTTCGACCATCCGCCGGACGACCGGCGGCATCGCGCTCTCGATCGCCGCCAGGTCGCCCTCGTGCGCGGCCACCAGCGAGGTGCCGTTGTCCGTCGCGGCGAGCGTGCCGGTCGAGTACGTCACGTCCCGCTGCTGTGGCGCCACGGTGTCCAGGTGCGCCCGCAGGCCCTCCTGGGCGTGCCCGTTGACGATCCTGGGCACCCCGCTGATCACCAGCGTGGTGACCAGCGTCAGGGCCGCGAGGAGCAGGAACTGCCCGCCGTACGCCCGCACCCGGCGCGCGACCGCCCCGATGCTCACCACGCCGCGACTCCGATCCCGCTCGTCCCTACGCTCCACCCGGTCACCGGTCTCCCCCGATCCGCAGCTGCGCCACGGCCACCCGCTGCCGGATGCCGAGGGCGATGAACGCGCTGAAGGCGAGTGCCGCCAGCAGCAGGCCGAGCGCGGTCAGGCCGATGGGCAGCCAGGGCAGCACGAAGGCGGCCTCCGGCACCGGCCGGCCGGCGGACGGCGTGAGGATGACCAGCGGGGCCATGGTCGCGCCGACCGCGGCGCCCAGCAGCAGGCCCACGCCGACGCCGATCCCGGCCAGGAAGGTCTGCTCGGCCAGCAGCGCCCGGGCCAGCAGCCGGGGGCTGGCGCCGAGCGTGTGCAGCACGGCGAACTCCCCCAGCCGGTGCCGGGCGGTCGCCCAGACGTCGACGATCAGCCCGACGAGGGCCAGCAGCACCGAGCCGAGCGCGGCGGCGAGCAGCCCGGTGCGGGCCCCCTGCCAGTACGGGTCGTCGGCGGCCCGCTCGGCCACCTCCCGCCGGTCGAGCAGCGTGGTGCCGGTCAGGCCGGCCGCCGCGCGGGCCGCCTCGGCGTGGCCGCCGGCGTCGGTGCCCAGCCACCACTCCGCGACCGGCCGGACGCCGCCCCGGTCCCGCATCAGCCACTGCGCCGCCGCCGGCAGGTCCAGTAGTACGCCCTCGCCGGCCGTGGACGGCACCTCGTCCAGCTCGCCGACCAGCGTGACCGGCAGCGTCGCGCCGGACAGCACGAGGTCGACCGTCTCACCGACGTCCAGGCTCAGGGCGTCGCGCACGGCCGGGGTCATCAGCGCCGGCACCGGCCGGTTCTCGCCGGCCGGCACCACGGCGAAGCGGCTCGGCGGCTGGAACGCGAACCGGCCACCCGCCCGGTAGTCGACCTCCCGCTCGGCGCTCAGGCCGGCGGCCGTGACCGCCGCGCCGGCCGCCTCGCCCTGCCCGTCGACGGCGATCCACCCGCCGTCCAGCGACGCCGGCCGGGCCGCGCCGTCGGCGCCGACCAGCCGCAGGTCCGACAGCTCCACGCGGTACGCCCGCCCACGCGCGCTCCCGCCGTCGACCTCGAAGCCGGTCAGCCGCACGGGGCCCTCCCCGTCGGGAACGGCGACCGTGAACGGCGCCGGCCGCCCGTCGCTGCCGCTGCTGCCCGCCGGCAGCCGGAAAGCCTGCCCGTCCGCCCGGGTCAGCAGCACCCAGAGGCCGATCTGGTGCGGCGTGACGGCGGCGCGCACGGGCGTACGCACCGTGCCGGTGAGCGACCGGGTGCCGGCGGGCAGCTCCAGGCCGGTCGGCGCGGCGCGCGCCCGGGCCAGCCGGTCCAGCAGCGCCGGGGCCGGCTCGTCGGCCAGCCGTTCGTTGAGCCGAAGCACACCGGCCGCGCTCGCGGCGTCGAGGCTCACCACCGTCGTCGGCAGGTCGGCGCGGCCGAGGCGGATCTCGTCCCGCCAGGCCGGCAGCGCCGCGTCGACGCCGGGCAGCGCGCCGAGCTGGGCGGCCCGCTCGTCGGGTGCCGCGCCGGTGCGCTCGACCACCCGCAGGTCGGCACCGACGCTGTGGTCGGCCTGGTCGGCCTGCGACCGTTCGCCGGTGGTCACCAGCGACCAGGCCAGGGTGCTGCCGCCGACGGCGAGGGCGAGCAGCAGCACCGGGCCGGCGTGCGGGCGCCGGCCCGCCTGCCACATGCCGAACATGGTCGCGGTCCAGGGCCTGCGGTCGACGAACCGCTCGGCGAAGCGGGTCGCGGGCGGCAGCAGCCGCAACGCCACGACCGCGCCGGCCAGCACGCCCAGCGTCGGCGCGGCGACCAGCAGCGGGTCCACCCCGAGCCGGCCGGCCGCCCCGGCGACCGGCGACGAGTACTGGCGCAGCTGGGTCCAGGCCAGCACCGCGAAGCCGACCAGCACCAGGTCGAGGCTGGCGCGTTGCACGCTCGCGGCGCGGGTGGGACGGGACCGGGCCGCCATGTCGGCGACGTACGTGCCGGCCCCCCGCAGCGTCGGGACGACCATCGCGACCAGGCAGCCGGCGGCGGTGGCGGCAGCGGCGGCCCAGACGAGCGTGGTGTTGCCGGGGGAGAGCGTCAGCGGCGCGGCGCCGCCGGTGCCCACGTGCCGCAGCGCCTCGCCGGCGATCAGGGGTCCCAGCACGCCGGCGGGCAGGACGACCAGGGCGGCCTCCCGGGCCGCCAGGCCGGCGAGTTGCCGCCGCGCGGCGCCCCGGGCCCGCAGCAGGGCGGTCTGGCTGCGCCGGTCCTCGTGCAGCAGGGCGGCGACCAGCACCAGCGCGTACCCGCCGAGGACGACGATCAGCAGCAGCGGGGTGGCCAGCGAGGAGCGGCCCACCAGGTCGGCCCGGGTGACCCGGTCGAGGAGCCGGTCGACGGCAGTGACGGTCTGGCCGGAGGAGCCCAGCCCGGCGGCCTCGGGCACCTCGGCGAGGGCCGTGGTCAGCGCCTGCCGCACGTCGGGCAGCCGACCCGCGCCCGCCACCGCCACGAGGTCCGGCTCCACGATCCAGGACGCCGAGACCGGGCCCGGGTAGGTGGCGACGAAGTCCGCCGGGTCCAGCACGAACGGCCCGTACGAGGTGTCGGCCTCGACGGCGCCGGCCCCCACTCCCGGCGCCAGCCGCCAGTACGCCTCGGCGGGGTCGCGGGGCCGCCAGGTGCCGACGAGCACGACTCTGCTGGCCTCGTCGGAGCGACGATCCAGCATCGGCACCTGGTCGCCGACCGCCATCCCGAGCGCGGCGGCCACCTTCTCGGGCAGCGTGACCTGCAACGGCGTGGCTCCCGGGGCGGGCCAGGCGCCACCGGTCAGCTCGGCGTGGCCGGCCAGGTCGTCGAGGGTCGCCAGGCTGGCGAAGACCGGTTCGTCGCCGTCGCGGACCACGGAACCGAGGTCGCCGGTCAGCTCGCGGCCACCGCCGTACCGGGCGGCCCCGACGGTGATCGGCACCCCGCCGAGGCGGGCGGCGAACCCGTCGCGGATCGCCCGGTCCCGGGTGGCGAACTCGGCGGCGTCCCGGCCGGCCGTGCCGCTCACCAGGAGGCTGCGCTCCTCGAACGACGCGCCGCTGAGCAGGGCGCGCTGGCCCGCCTCGACGGCCCGCCGGTTGTAGTCGGACAGGCCGGTGACCAGTGCGACCGCCACCAGGGCCGCGACCACCGCGGCGAGCAGCAGCCCGCGTGCCTCGCGGGCCCGCCTCCACACCAGCTTCATCCGACGCCCTCCCCTGGCCCGGGGTCGGGCCGACGATCAGGGAGAGCGGCGACGGGCCGGGAAAGGTTCGCGCCCGTTACTTGATCGTTATCCGGGCGCGCGGCCGGGTCGCCGCGCGGGCGGACCGGGCGACGGCGGCGCGGTGGTGTGGATGTGCTTCCATCACCGGATGGAGATCACCCTCGCCCTCCTGATGGTGGCCGTCGTCGGGCTGCTGGCCGCCCAGTTGCCGGGCAGGACCGAGCAGGCGCGGACCGCGTACCGGCTGGCCGAGATCGAGCGCCGGCTCCGGCTGGTGATGGACCACCTGGGCGTGGTGGACCCCTCGCCCGTGCCGCCGGAGGTGCAGCAGCACCTGGCCCAGGGCGACAGGATCAAGGCGATCGCCGCGTACCGAAAGGCAACCGGCGCGGACCTGCTCTCGGCCAAGCAGGCGGTGGAGGCGTACGAGGGCCGGCGGTGACGGCGCGTGCCACCGGGCTGGGGGCGCCGAGCGGGCGTCGGGTGACGACGCCGTGCCGGGGCGCGGCGGTCAGCGGGGGCGGTCGCGGTCCTTGGAGGGCTGCACGCGCTTCGGCTCGCCGGGCATCTTCGGGTGGTCCGGCGGGTAGGGCATGTCGCCCTGGCCTGCGGCGGCGTCCCGGTCGGCCCACTCCAGCAGCGGGGTGATGTCCCACCCGGTGTCGTCGATGCCGGCGTGCGGGTCGCCGCGCTCGGCCAGCCGGGCCGGGACGGTACGCAGGTCGAAGTCGTCCGGGTCGACGTCGGGCAGCTCGTCCCAGGTGACGGGGGTGGACACGGTGGCCCGGGCGTTGGCCCGCAGCGAGTACGCGCAGGCGATCGTGCGGTCGCGGGCCATCTGGTTGTAGTCGACGAAGACGCGCTCGCCCCGCTGCTCCTTCCACCAGGCGGTGGTCACCAGCTCCGGCCGGCGCCGCTCCAGCTCGCGGGCCAGCGCGATGGTGGCCCGCCGCACCTCGGTGAACGTCCAGCGCGGCGCGATGCGCAGGTAGACGTGCACGCCCCGGCCGCCGGAGGTCTTCGGCCAGCCGGTGACGCCCAACTCGTCGAGCAGCCCCCGCAGCTCGCCGGCGGCGGTCGCCGCGTCGGCGAAGTCCGTGCCGGGCTGCGGGTCGAGGTCGATGCGCAGCTCGTCGGGGCGGTCGACGTCGGCGGCGCGCACCGGCCACGGGTGGAACACGATGGTGCCCATCTGGGCCGCCCACGCCACGTGGGCCAGGTCGGCCGGGCAGAGCTCGGCGGCGCTGCGGCCGCTCGGGAAGCTGATGGTGGCGGTGCGCACCCACGGCGGCACGCCCCGCGCGGGCACCCGCTTCTGGAAGAACGCCTCGCCCTCGACGCCCTCGGGGAAGCGCTGCAACGTGGTGGGTCGATCACGCAGTGCGCGCATGATGCCGTCGCCCACCGCCAGGTAGTAGTGGAAGACGTCGCCCTTGGTGAAGCCGCGCTGCGGGAAGATCACCCGGTCGGGGCTGGTCAGCCGGACGTCGCGCCCGGCCACCTCGATCTGCTCGGCTGCGGCCTTCGTGCCACCCATTGCGCGACCATATGCCACACCCCCGACGTCCGACGTACCGTTGGCGGGTGAGTCTTGACGAGAGTGAACTGCCCCGTGCCGAGGAAGAGTGGCGGGTCCGGCTCAGCCCGGAGGAGTTCCGGGTGCTGCGGGAGGCCGGCACCGAGCGCCCGTGGACGGGCGAGTACGTCGACACGAAGACGCCGGGCACCTACCACTGCCGGGCGTGCGGCGCGCAGCTCTACCCCAGCGACACGAAGTTCGACTCGCACTGCGGGTGGCCCAGCTTCGACGACGCCATCCCGGGCGCGGTCAAGGAGATCGAGGACCGCAGCCTGGGGATGAGCCGCACCGAGATCCGCTGTGCCCGCTGCGACAGCCATCTCGGGCACGTGTTCCGGGGCGAGGGCTTCACCCCGAAGGACACCCGGCACTGCGTCAACTCCGTCTCCATCCGCCTGGAGCCGCGCGCCGACGCCTGAGGGCGTACGCCCCGGGTGTCCCCGGCGGGCGGCCGGGCCGCCGCCCGCCGGGGTCACGGTCGGGCCGGCGTCAGCCCGGCCATCAGCGAGACCTCGGCCGTACGCGAGCGTTCGACGCGTCCGGCGAGGTCGCGTACGCGCGGATCGGCGCCGACCGTCTGCTGCGCCCGGGCTAGGTCGGCGGCCGCCTCCTGGTGCGGGGCGAGCAGGTCGAGCAGGACGCGGTCTACCTCCCCGTCTGCAGCGGTCCGCAGGCGTGCCATGTCCTCGGCCGCGATCCCGTGCCCGTCGTGGTCGTGCCGACGGACGGCCTCGGCGGCCTCCGGCCCGGCGTCGCGCAGCCAGCCGCGCATCGTGGCGAGCTCGTCGGTCTCGGTGGCCTCGATGGCGGCGACGAGGGTGCGCAGCTTCCGGTCGGTGATCCGGTCGCGGCTGATCCGCACCATCTCCAGCGTCTGCTCGGTGTGCGCCGCCAGCGTGGCGAGGAAGACCACGTCGAGGCCGTTCATCCCGGTCCCGGTGCTCGCCGCGGGACCCGTCGGCGCGGGGGCGGGCGGCGCCGGGGCGCAGGCGGGGACCAGCAGCAGGGCGGTGAGCAGGACGACCGTGCGCAGCCGTCGCATGGCGTACTCCGATCCACAGAGGGGTGACGGGTGCGGCGGACGCCGGTGGGCGGGCCGCACCCGCGCGGTCAGACCTGGGTCCAGAGCGCCGGCACGTACGGCGGTTCCCAGCCGGGGATCGCGGTGTGCGCCTGCTGGCAGCGGTACGTCAGCCCGCCGTAGGTGACCTGGTCACCGACCTGGTAGGCCCGGCCCGCCGTCCAACTGCCGCCCGGGGCGGGCGGAGTGGTCGGGGCGGCGGTGGGGGTCGGGGCGGCGGTGGGGGTCGGGGTGGGCGACGGGGCCGGCGGCGTCGGGCTCGCGGTGGGCGACGGGTTGCCGCCCCCGCCGACCTGGAGGTCGACGCAGGAGTAGAACGCGTTGGCGGTGTCGGCGATGTTCCACACGGCGAGGACCTTCTGCCGCCCGGAGTAGCCGCCCAGGTTGACGGTGTGCGAGACGCTCGCCCCGGGCTGCTGCCCGCCGCCGCTGAAGACGGCCACCCGGGTCCCGCCGATGAAGTACTCCCAGTTGCTGGTGGCGTGCCGGGCGGTGTTGGTCCAGGTGAAGGTGACGGAGCTGCCGACCGAGGTGGCGGGCCAGCCCCGGCTGTCGTCGTTGAGCACGGCGAACTGGGCGATCCCCGCGTGGCAGCTACGCAGCCCCTTGGGCCCCTCGACGCTCTGCGGCTCGTACTTGATCTGCCCGCAGTCGGGGACCCGTCCCTGCGCGCAGAGCGCCTGGCGGCTCGGCGGGCCGGAAACGTAGCCGTGGGCCTGGGCGGGCGCCGCGACGGCCAGTGCGGAGACGACGGCGCCCGTCGCCACGAGCGGGATCGTGATTCTTCGGCGCATGGTGGCAGCTCCTTCGGACTTAAGCCTGGTGAGGTGCCCTCCAACATAAATTAAACCTTGTTAACAGTAAAGACTCCTGTCGATAGGAACATCGAACGGAACGAGCACGCAGCGTGACCGGTCAGAGCAGCAGCAGGCTGCCCCGCTCGTCCACCCGGTCGGCGGACTCGTCGTCGAGCCACACCCCGCCGGTGGCGAGGTAGCGGAAGCGGTGCTCCCCCGGGCCGAGCCGCACCGTGACGGTGCGGGTGCCGTCGCGGCGCGGGACGAGCTCGTGCCGCCCCGGCTCCCAGCCGTTGAAGGAGCCCACCACGCTGACCGGGCCGGGCGGGGCGTCGCGGGGCAGGCTGAAGGTCACCCGCACCTGGTTGCCGAAGAGCTTGTTCCGCTTGATCATGTCGTGTTCCTCCGGGGTCGTACGCGGTCACCGGGTACAACGCCCGACACGCCGGGGGCGACACGCCGCCGGACCCGGGTGACCTGGGCGGTTTCGCCCGTCCGGCGACGCGCGATGCCGCAGGCTGGGGCAAAGGTGTCCGCGTTTCGGGGGGTTCTGTCGTGGCGACGTGCGAGGTCTGCGGTAACGAGTACTGGATGGCGTTCGAGGTGCGGACCGTCAGCGGCGACGTGCACACCTTCGACTGCTTCGAGTGCGCCGCGCACAAGTTGGCGCCGATCTGCGAGCACTGCCAGGTCAAGATCGTCGGGCACGGGGTGGAGGTGTCCGGCCGGTTCTTCTGCTGCGCGCACTGCGCCCGCGCCGAGGAGGGCACCCAGGGCGCCGAGATCCGCGACGCGGTCGGCGCCCGCCCCGCCTGACGCCGGCGGGACCGGGGGCGCGGCCTACCATCGCGGGGTGCCGCAGACCCCCGTGACGAGGGCCGCCTCGTTCGCCGACCTCGACGCCCGCACCTTCCACGACCTGCTCCGGCTCCGCATCGACGTGTTCGTGGTGGAGCAGGAGTGCCCGTACCCGGAACTCGACGGACGCGACGTCGAGCCGGAGACCCGGCACCTCTGGCTCGACGACGGCGGCGCGCCCCTGGCGTACCTGCGGATCCTCGCCGACCCGGGCGGCGTGGCGCGGATCGGGCGGGTGGTGGTGGCGCCGAAGGCGCGCGGCGGCGGCCACGCGGGCCGGCTGATGGCCGCGGCGCTGGAGCTGGTCGGCGACCGGCCCTGCGTGCTGGAGGCCCAGTCCCACCTGGTCGGCCTCTACGCCCGTCACGGCTTCGCCGTCGCCGGCCCCGAGTACGTCGAGGACGGCATCCCGCACACCCCCATGCGGCGTGAAAGCATTGACCAGAGCCGATAGATGTGGGAGCCTCCGGGCAGAGCCGTCGCGGAAGCCACGCAGCGCGCACGGGAGGGGCAACTCCCGCGCCGTCCGGGCGTCGTCGTCCGACCTCTCCCCCCGGGGGCTCCATGTCCACTCAACTTCGATCATCCCGCCTGGCCTGGCTGCTCGCCGTCGCGGCGACCGCCGTGCTGCTGCTGACCACCGCCCTGGCCAACCCCGTGTCGGCGCACGGCTCCGTGGTGGACCCGGCGTCACGCAACTACGGCTGCTGGCAGCGCTGGGGCAGCGACTTCCAGAATCCCCGGATGGCCACCGAGGACCCGATGTGCTGGCAGGCCTGGCAGGCCAACCCGAACGCCATGTGGAACTGGAACGGCCTGTTCCGCGAGGGCGTCGCCGGCAACCACCAGGCCGCCATCCCCGACGGTCAGCTCTGCTCCGGCGGCCGCACCGAGGGCGGCCGCTACAACGCCCTCGACACGGTCGGCGCCTGGAAGACCGCCCCGGTCTCCAGCAACTTCCGGGTCCGCCTGTACGACCAGGCCAGTCACGGCGCCGACTACATCCGGGTGTACGTGACGAAGCAGGGCTTCGACGCACTCACCGAGCCGTTGGGCTGGGATGACCTGGAACTGGTCGGCCAGATCGGCAACACCCCGGCGTCGGGGTGGAAGCCGGAGCCCACCGGCGTGTCCATCGAGATCCCGGCGAACGCGCCGGGGCGGACGGGGCGGCACGTCGTCTACACCATCTGGCAGGCCAGCCACCTGGACCAGTCGTACTACCTGTGCAGCGACGTCGACTTCTCCGGCGGGCCGACCAACCCGCCACCGACGACGCCGCCGCCGACCACTCCCCCGCCCACCACGCCGCCGCCCACCACGCCGCCGCCGGCCGGGGCCTGCACGGCCACCTACCGGGTCGTCGGGCAGTGGGGCGGAGGCTTCCAGGGTGAGGTGACGGTGACCGCCGGCGGCGGCGCCGTCAAGGGCTGGTCCGTGACCTGGACCTACGCCGACGGCCAGCAGGTCACGTCGGCGTGGAACGCGACCGTCACCACCAGCGGCACGCGGGTCGTCGCCCGCAACGCGGCCCACAACGGGTCGTTGGCGCCCGGGGCGAGCACCACCTTCGGGTTCCTCGGCTCGTGGTCCGGCACGAACGGCACGCCGACGCCCACCTGCACGACCGTCGTCTGATCCGCACCGGGACCCCGGCCGGGGCCCCGTCCCACTCCCTCCGGGACGCGACCCCGGCCGGCCCGCGCGTCAGACCAGGCAGTTGACGATGTCGGCGACCGAGCGACGGCGGCCGGTGTAGAACGGGATCTCCTCCCGGACGTGCCGGCGGGCGCCGGAGCCCCGCAGGTCGCGCATCAGGTCGACGATGCGGTGCAGCTCGTCGGCCTCGAACGCCAGCATCCACTCGTAGTCGCCGAGCGCGAACGAGGCGACCGTGTTGGCCCGCACGTCCGGGTAGCCGCGGGCCATCTTGCCGTGCTCGGCGAGCAGCTCGCGCCGCTCGGCGTCCGGCAGCAGGTACCACTCGTAGGAGCGGACGAACGGGTAGACGCAGACGTAGGAGCGCGCCTCCTCGCCGGCCAGGAACGCCGGAATGTGGCTCTTGTTGAACTCCGCCGGCCGGTGCAGCGCCATCTGCGACCAGACCGGCGTGAGCGCCCGCCCCAGCGTCGTGCGGCGGAACCGCAGGTACGCGTCCTGGAGGTCGTCGCTGGAGGCGGAGTGCCACCAGATCATCAGGTCGGCGTCGGCGCGCAGCCCCGAGACGTCGTACGTGCCGCGGACCACCACGTCCTTGCCGGCCAGCTCCGCGAAGAGGGCCTCGACCTCGCCGGTGACGTTCTCGCGCAGCGACGGCAGCGGGCTGCTGGCCCGGTACACCGACCACATCGTGTAGCGGATGCTGTCGTTGAGTTCCCGCAGCCGGGCCGCGTTGGTCTGCTCGGTCATGTCCCCGATCCTCCCAGTGCTGTGATGATCTCCTCGGCCGCCGTCTCGCCGGAGCGGACGCAGACCGGGATGCCGACCCCGTCGTACCCGGCGCCGGCCAGGGCCAGCGTCGGGTGGCCCGCCCGCAGCGCCGCCCGCGCGGCGGCGACCCGGTCGCCGTGGCCCGGGGTGTACTGCGGCAGCGACCCGCCCCAGCGCTGCACGTGACCGGCGACCGGCGCGGGCAGCGGCACGCCGAGCACCGCCGACAGTTCCCGGTGCACGGTGGCGGCCAGGTCCTCGTCGGTGCGCTGCACCTGCCGTTCCTCGCCGTAGCGGCCCACGGAGGCGCGGACCAGCGCCAGCCCGTCGGTGCGGCGCAGGTGGCCCCACTTGGTAGTGAAGAAGGTCGACGCCTTGATCAGCAGGCCCTCGGTGCTCGGCACCAGGAAGCCGGACAGCTCCGGCAGTTCCGGCTCGGGCAGCGCCAGGGTGACCAGCGCGACGCTGGCGTAGTCCAGCCCGCCGACGCCCTCGGCCACCCGCGGCGCCCAGCCGGCGAGCAACCGGGCCGCCGGGCGGGCCGGCACGGCCAGCACCACGGCGTCGACGTCGACCAGCTCCGCGTCCCGGGTGGAGCCGACGGTCAGCCGCCACCCGGGGCCGGCCGGCGTCAGCTCGCGGACCGCCGCGCCCCGCCGGACCGTCGCCCCGCTGGCCGCCGCCGCAGCCTCGACCAGGGTGCTGAGCCCGCCGGCCAGAGTGCCGAAGACCGGCGCCCCGGGCGCGCGGGGGGCCGCCGCCTGCGCGGCGCGCACCGCGCCGACCAGGGTGTGTTCCACCCGGGCGGCCCGGGCCAGCGCCGGCATCGTGGTCACCAGGGACAGGTCGTCCGCCCGACCGGCGTAGACGCCGCCGAGCATCGGGTCGACCAGCCGGTCGACCACCTCGGCGCCGAACCGGGCCCGCACCAGCGCGCCGACGGAGACGTCGTCGTCCGCGCCGAGCAGCGGACGGCCGGCGTCGGGGTCGGCGTCCGCCGCCGGGCGCGCGACCGTGGTCACCCGCTCCAGGTCCCCGGGTACGCCCACCAGCGTGCCGCCCGGAATCGGGCGCAGCCCGCCGTCGACGACGAGCGCGGCCTGCCCGACGGTGGGGTGCACGATCCGCTCGCCGAGGCCGAGCCGGCGGACCAGGGCCACGGCGGCGGACTCGCCCCCCGCCGGGTCACGCATCAGGAACGACTCGGCGCCGAACTCCACCGGTGAGCCGGCCAGCTCGCCGGTGCGCAGCTTGCCGCCGAGCCGGCCGGACTGCTCGTACACCGTGATCTCGGTGCCGGCGGGGGCCCGGTCGCGCAACCGGACCGCCGCGGCCAGCCCGGCGATCCCGCCGCCGACCACCGCCACCCGCCACGGCGCCCGCATGCCGCTCAGCCCCGGTCGCCCGACTGGGCGGACAGCTCGTGCACCAGGGCGACCACCCGGGTCAGCACGTCGGGGTCGGTCTCCGGCAGCACCCCGTGCCCCAGGTTGAACACGTGCCCGGGGGCGGCCCGGCCCTGCTCCAGGATCCGCCGCACCTCGGCCTCGACGACCGGCCACGGCGCGAACAGCACGCACGGGTCGAGGTTGCCCTGCACCGCCCGTTCCGGCCCGATCCGCCCGGTCGCCACGTCCAGCGGCGTACGCCAGTCGACGCCCACCACGTCGGCGCCGGCCTCGCCCATCGCGGCGAGCAGCTCGCCGGTGCCCACGCCGAAGTGGATCCGGGGCACGCCCGCGTCGGCCAGCCCGGCCAGCACGCCCGCCGAGTGCGGCAGCACGAAGCGGCGGTAGTCGGCCTCGGACAGCGCACCGGCCCACGAGTCGAACAGCTGCACGGCGGAGACCCCGGCGGCCACCTGGACCCGCAGGAACGCCAGCGTCACCTCGGCCAGCCGGCCGCAGAGCGCGTGCCACAGCTCCGGCTGGCCGTACATGAGGGCCTTGGTCTTCGCGTGGGTGCGCGACGGCCCGCCCTCGACCAGGTAGCTGGCCAGCGTGAACGGCGCGCCGGCGAACCCGATCAGCGGGGTGTCGCCCAGCTCGGCGACGAGCATCCGCACCGCCTCGTCCACGTAGGAGACGTCGTCGCGGGTGATCGGCCGGATCCGATCCACGTCGGTCAGGGTGCGTACGGGCTCGGCGACCACCGGGCCGGTGCCGGGCACGATGTCGAGGTCCACCCCGGCGGCGGCGACCGGCACCACGATGTCGCTGAACAGGATCGCGGCGTCCACCCCGTGCCGGCGTACCGGCTGGAGGGTGATCTCGGTGACCAGGTCGGGGCGGCGGCAGGACTCCAGCATCCCCACGTTGGCCCTGATCGCGCGGTACTCCGGCAGCGACCGGCCGGCCTGGCGCATGAACCAGACGGGGGTGTGCGGGCCGGGCTGGCGACGACAGGCCCGGACGAAGGGCGAGTCGGCCGGACCGCCGGGACGGGGGTCTTCGTCTCGGGCGTCGGCGCCCGTCGTCGTGGTGCTCATCGCGGCCATCGTGCCACGCGGGACGCGGCCGGCAGCGGGCACCGCCGCCTTTTGTGACCCGGTCGGCCCGGCGGGGCGCGGGTACCGAGGGACCCCTGTCCCAGGCGGTAGGGGGTCGCGGCGTGGGCGGCCTCGGCGCGCCTCTCGGGCGGGCGGGTGGCTTGCGGCATAGGCTGCCGGCATGGCCCCCCCGATCGCGCTCCCGGAGACCTTCGCCCGCGCGGTCACCGGGCTGCGGTCCGCGGCGCCCCGGTCGGAGATCGTGCTGGAGGAGGTCGGCGCCCCGCAGCGACTCGCCCCGTACGCCTTCGCGCTCTCCGCCACCGTCGGACGCGACGGCGACGAGGTGGCCTCCGGGCGGCTGATCCTGCTGCACGATCCGGCCGGCCACGAGGCGTGGCAGGGCACCCTGCGGCTGGTCACCTACGTGACGGCGGAGCTGGAGGTCGACCTGGCCGCCGATCCGCTGCTGCCGGGGGTGGGCTGGACGTGGCTGACCGACGCCCTGGAGGCGCAGGACGCGCGGCACCGGGCGATCGGCGGCACGATCACGCAGACCCTGTCGACCCGGTTCGGTGACCTGGCCGGCCCGCCGGCGGCCGGCGACATCGAGATCCGCGCCTCCTGGACGCCGGTCGACGACGACCTCGGCCCGCACCTGCTGGCGTGGTGCGCACTGCTGGCCTCCACCGCCGGGCTTCCCCCGCCCGGGGTGACCGCGCTGCCGGAGCGTCGCCCCGCCGGCGCGGCCTGACCCCGGTTCGGGTCACCTCACAGATACTTCTCGGCCTCGTTGCAGACCTTGTCCATGCCCTGGATGGCCTTGTCGTAGGCCGACTTGTTGCCGTTCGCCGCCGCGGCGAGCGCGGTGGTCAGCTTGTCGAGGCAGCTCGCGATGACCTTCTTCTGCCGGGCCTGCTCGTCCCGGTCGTTGCGGGTGCCCGTGAGGTCCTGCTCGGTGTCGCCGAGCTTGTCCCGGACCGCCTGGAGATCGGTCTTGAGCTTCTCGATCTCCTTGCCGTTCGCCGCGATGGTGCCGTCGCGCTGGCTGACCTCGCTGGCCATCTTCTTCTCGGTCCGGTCCAGCTCGTTCGTGGTCGACACGAACAGGCCGGTCATCACCCCGCCCAGGACGAAGAGCAGCCCGGCCACGACCGCCAGGATCAGCACCTTGTGGCTCTTGCCGGGGCCACTCGGCGCGGGGGCGCCGAAGGGCGGGGCGGAGCCGGGCGGCGTGGACATCGGCTGCCCGAAGGCCGGCCCGGAGGCCGGGGGGACCGACATCGGCTGTCCGAAGGCCGGCCCGGAGGCCTGCCCGGCGTGGGGCGACGCGCTGCCGGGGCCGTAGCCGGGCGACGCCGGCGGCGCGGACTGCGGGTAACCGGAGGGCCCGGCCGGCGGCGCGGACTGCGGGTAGCCGGCGGGCGGGGCCGGGTTGTACTGCTGCGGGGTCGCGGCGTACTGCTGGCCGGCGTCCGGCTGTTCGGGCGAGTACTGGCGCGGGCTGCCGTAGGTGGTGCCGTGCGGGGCGCCGCCCGACGGCGGCTGACCGGGCGCGGCCGGCGGGTACGGCGGGTAGCCCTCCGGCCCGGTCGGTGGCTGGGACATTCGTTCTTCCTCCACGTGTGCTGGTCCGGGCGGCATGCTCCGCCGGGCCGAGGGGGTGGGTTGGGCGCTGACGGGGTCAGCAGATCTTGAAGCCGTCGCAGGCCACCTTGATGGGTACGGCGAGGCCGATCCCCTCGGCGTTACGGGCCTTGGCGGTGGCGATGCCGACGACCTGCTTGCTGCCGTTGATGACCGGGCCGCCGGAGTTGCCGGGGTTGATCGGGGCGTCGAACTGGATGACCGGGCCCTCGCCGCCGCCGGCCTGACGGAAGGCGCTCACGACGCCGGTGGTGACACTGTCCTCCAGGCCGAGCGGCGCGCCGACGACCACGATCTGCTGCCCGGACTTCACGGCGGCGGGCGCGGCGACCAGGCCGGTGAACTTGCCGTTGGTGCGCAGGTGGGCCACGTCGTTGGCCTCGTCGACCCGGACGATGGTCGCCGGGAAGCGCTGGTCGGTGCGCTCCAGGAAGACCTCGCGCTCGCCGGTCTGCCAGAGCGCGTCCACCACGTGGTAGTTGGTGAACAGGTTGGTGCCCCCGCCCGCGGCCGGCTTGCCGATCGCGAACGCGGTGCCGGTGGAGTTGCCGGCCCGGACCCGGAACACGCTGGGCAGCACGGCGCTGGCGACGGCCTCCGGGTTGAACGCGGCGCCGGCCTGCTTCTCCAGCGCCTCCGCCCGGGACTCCAGGCCCTCGAGCCGGGTGCTGTCGGCCGCCTGCCCCGCCGCCACCTTGCTGTCGGTGTCGCCCAGCCGGTTCGAGAGGCGGTTGATCTGGTACGCCTGCACGCCCGTCACGACGGCGAGCAGGCCGGCGAGCACGAGCGCGGCGACGGTGAGCCCGCGCCCCCTCGTCGCCGGGGCGGGGTAGGGCTGGCCCGGTCCGGGACCCTGGGGGTGGCCCGGGGTGGCGACGCCCGACGGCACGGGCCCGGACGCGGGGGGCCAGGCGGGCCCCGGCGGGTTCCCGGGCGGTGTCGACGGGCCCGGGGTCGTGGACGGCGCGCCGCCCTGCCGCCAGCCACCGGCGTGGGGCGTGGCGGCCGGGGCGGGCGCGTTGGCCGGGGCCGCGCCCCACTGGCCCGGCTGCGCCGGCGGCGACCAGCCGGGTCGGGCGGGCGCGGGCTGCCGGGGGGCGCCCGGCGGCAGGTACGCGGGGGCGGCCGGCTCGATGCGGGGCGGCAGCGGCCCGGGACGGGCCGTCCCCGGCGGGAACCCGCCGTCGCCCGGTCCCGCCGGGCCCGTGTCCGCCGACCCGTAGCCAGCAGTCATTCGCCTTGCCTCCCCGTAGACGCCCCGCTCCGTTCCGGGACCTGATGATGCCCTACCCGCGCAACGGCTCGATGGACCGTACCTGCGCCAACGGTCTTTGTCTTCCCCTATGTCCGGCTCCTGCGGGGACGCGTGGCGGTCGTCCCGTCGACACACACCGGACCGGCTTCACCCACCGCGTCGCGTCGCGCACTAGGGTTGTCAGGTGACCGACGAACCACCCCTGCGCCGTCGGCCCGCCGAAAGCCGTACGGGAAACGATGCGCCCCACCCGCCGTCGGCCCGACCGGAGCCGGAGGCCGCGGGGACCGAACCGACCGCCGACGGGCCCGTGCCGCTGACCGCGCCGCGCGAGGGCACACCCCAGCCGGCCGCCACGCCCGACGAGCTTGCCGAGGTCGTGGCCCGCTTCGCGGCGGGCAGCGGCCCTGTCGCCCTGGACGCCGAACGCGCCTCGGGCTACCGCTACAGCCAGCGCGCCTACCTGGTGCAGTTGCGCCGGGCCGGTTCCGGTACGGCGCTGATCGACCCGTTGCCGCTGCCCGACCTGAGCGCCCTCGACGCGGTGATCGGCGAGGCCGAGTGGGTGCTCCACGCGGCCAGCCAGGACCTGCCCTGCCTGGCCGAGGTGGGCCTGCGCCCGCGCCGGCTGTTCGACACCGAACTGGCCGCCCGGCTGGCCGGATTCGAGCGGGTCGGCCTGGCCGCGCTGACCGAGCAGCTACTCGGGTTCAGCCTGGAGAAGCACCACTCGGCAGCCGACTGGTCGAGCCGCCCGCTGCCGGAGTCCTGGCTGACCTACGCGGCGCTCGACGTGGAGATGCTGGTCGACCTGCGCGACGCGCTCGACGAGGAGCTGACCCGGCAGGGCAAGTCCGCGTGGGCGGCGGAGGAGTTCGCCGCGCTGGTGCGCACCGGGGCCCGCCCGCCGCGGGCACGCGCCGAGCCGTGGCGTCGCACGTCCGGCATCCACCGGGTGCGCGGGGCACGGGCCCAGGCCCGCGTCCGTTCCCTCTGGTACGCGCGGGACCAGATCGCCGCCCGACGCGACGCCGCTCCCGGGCGGGTGCTGCCGGACTCGGCCATCGTCGCGGCGGCGGAGCTGGATCCGAAGGACGAGAAGACCCTGCTCACCCTGCCCGGCTTCGGCGGCCGCTCGGTGCGCCGGCTGGCCCGCACCTGGCTGGCCGCGCTGGACGACGCGCGGCAGTTGCCCGACGACGCGCTGCCGGTCGCCCCGACGGTCGAGGGTCCCCCGCCGCCGCACCGCTGGGCCGAGCGGGACCCGGTGGCGGCGGCCCGGCTGGCCCGCTGCCGGGAGGTCGTGGTCCGCGTCGCCGGCGCGCACCAGCTGCCGCCCGAGAACCTGATCGCCCCCGACTCGATCCGCCGCCTGGCCTGGGTGCCCCCGGAGGAGGTCACGGAGGCGACGGTCGCGGAGACCCTCCGGGGCCTCAACGCCCGCGAATGGCAGATCACCCTCCTCCTCCCCGCCCTCGCCGAGGCCCTCACAGACCCACCCCCCACCCCCTGACCCCCCAACCTCCCCGCCCCGCCTCCCCGTTGATCATGAAGTTGTCGTCGCCCGATCCGGTGTGTCGGCACGACAACTTCATGATCAACACGCCGGTCGCTGGCAGGGTGGTGTGGGGTGGGCCACACGGGGGCGGGTGCCGGCGATGGTTACTGGCGAGTAGCATCCGGGGGAACACGCCCGTGCCGGCGACCTTCGTTCGGTCCGTAGTGCCGCCCGTCGGCGCGGCGGCCGAATCGTGGTCGAAGAGGAGGCTCAAGTGCCCCGTGAAGTTCGGGATGTCGTCTTCGTCGACGGCGTCCGTACCCCGTTCGGCAAGGCGGGTGGCATGTACGCCAACACCCGCGCCGACGACCTGGTGATCCGCTGCATCCGCGAGCTGCTGCGCCGTAACCCGCAGCTGCCGCCGGAGCGGGTCGAGGAGGTCGCGATCGCCGCCACCACCCAGATCGGCGACCAGGGCCTGACCATCGGCCGGACCGCCGCCCTGCTGGCGGGCCTGCCCAAGACCGTCCCCGGCTTCGCGATCGACCGCATGTGCGCCGGCGCCATGACCGCGGTGACCACCGTCGCCAGCGGCATCGCCATGGGCGCCTACGACGTCGCCATCGCCGGCGGCGTCGAGCACATGGGCCGCCACCCGATGGGCGAGGGCGTCGACCCCAACCCGCGGATCGTCGCCGAGAAGCTGGTCGACCCGTCCGCGCTGGTCATGGGCGCGACCGCGGAGAACCTGCACGACCGGGTCCCGCACATCACCAAGGAGCGCACCGACGCGTTCGCGCTCGCCTCGCAGCAGAAGACCGCCAAGGCGTACGCCAACGGCAAGCTCCAGGACGACCTGGTGTCCGTGGCGGTCCGCGACGAGGAGAACGCCTGGGGCATGGCCACGGTCGACGAGGCGCCCCGGGACACCTCGCTGGAGAAGCTCGCCACCCTGAAGACCCCGTTCCGCCCGCACGGCAAGGTCACCGCGGGCAACGCGGCCGGCCTGAACGACGGCGCCACCGCCAGCCTGCTCGCCTCCGAGGACGTCGCCCGCGAGCTGGGCCTGCCGGTCGCCATGCGGCTGGTGTCGTTCGGCTTCGTCGGCGTCGAGCCCGAGGTGATGGGCGTCGGCCCCATCCCGTCGACCGAGAAGGCGCTGCGCATCGCCGGCCTGACCATCGACGACATCGGCCTGTTCGAGCTGAACGAGGCGTTCGCCGTGCAGGTGCTCGCCTTCCTCGACCACTTCGGCATCGCCGACGACGACCCGCGGGTCAACCCGTGGGGCGGCGCGATCGCCATCGGGCACCCGCTCGCGTCCTCGGGCGTGCGGCTGATGACCCAGCTCGCCCGGCAGTTCGCCGAGCACCCCGAGGTCCGCTACGGCGTCACCGCCATGTGCATCGGCATCGGCATGGGCGGCACGGTCATCTGGGAGAACCCGCACTGGGAGGGTGGAGACAAGTGAGCGCGCTCGCCGCACCGAACGAGGTCGTCACCCGGGCGCTGCTGCGCCAGGTGAACGTACCGGGGCTGGACCGGCCGGCCGCCCTGATCACCCTCGACAACGGCTTCGACCACACCAAGCCGAACAGCTTCGGCCCGGGCGGACTGACCAGCCTGGACGAGGCGATCACGGCCGCCCTCGCCGCGAACCCGGCGTTCGTCGCGGTCACCGGCAAGCCGTACGTCTTCTGCGTGGGTGCGGACATCACCAGCCTCCCGCAGCTCGCCGACCGCGAGCAGGCACTGGAGATCGGGCGGCTCGGCCACCGGGTCTTCGCCCGGCTCAAGGACAGCGAGGTCCCGACCTTCGCCTTCGTCAACGGCGCGGCGATGGGCGGCGGCCTGGAGCTGGCGCTGCACTGCCACTACCGGACGCTCTCCGGCGGGGTGGCGGCGCTGGCGCTGCCCGAGGTCTTCCTCGGCCTGGTCCCCGGTTGGGGCGGCACGCAGCTGCTGCCGAACCTGATCGGCATCCCGGCGGCGACCCAGGTGATCATCCAGAACCCGCTGATGCAGAACAAGATGCTCAAGCCGAAGCAGGCCGCCGAGATGGGCATCGCGGACGTGCTGCTGGAGCCGGCGGACTTCCTGGAGCGGTCCCTGGAGTGGGCGGCCGGCGTCGTCCGGGGCGAGGTCACCGTGACCCGGCCCGAGGTCGACAAGGACATGTGGGCGGGCGTGCTCTACTTCGCCCGGCAGACCCTCGACGCGCGGCTGCACGGCGCGGTCCCGGCCGCGTACAAGGCGCTGGACCTGCTGGAGACGGCGAAGGACGCCGACTTCGCCACCGGCACCGCCGCCGAGGACGAGGCCCTCGCGGACCTTGTCTTCTCCGAGGAGCTGCGCAGCGGCCTCTACGCGTTCGACCTGGCGCAGCGGCGGGCCAAGCGGCCGGCCGGAGCACCGGACAAGGGCCTGGCCCGCCCGGTCACCAAGGTGGGCATCGTCGGCGCCGGGCTGATGGCCAGCCAGCTCGCCCTGCTCTTCGCCCGCCGCCTCCAGGTGCCGGTCGTCATGACCGACCTGGACCAGGCCCGGGTGGACAAGGGCGTCGGCTACGTGCACACCCAGATCGAGAAGGCCGTCAGCAAGGGCCGGATGGACAAGGGCACGGCCGCCAAGCTGTACGGCCTGGTCAGCGGCTCCGTCGACAAGGGCGTCTTCGCGGACGCCGACTTCGTCATCGAGGCGGTCTTCGAGGACCTGGCCGTCAAGAAGCAGGTCTGGGCCGAGCTGGAGAAGATCGTCAAGCCGGAGGCGGTGCTGGCCACCAACACCTCCTCCCTGTCGATCACGGCGATGGCCGAGGAGCTGGAGCACCCCGAGCGGGTGGTCGGCTTCCACTTCTTCAACCCCGTGGCGGTGCTGCCGCTGCTGGAGATCGTCCGGGGCGAGCGCACCGACGACGCCACGCTCGCCACCGCGTTCGCGGTCGGCAAGCAGCTGAAGAAGTCGAGCGTGCTGGTGAAGGACGCCCCGGCGTTCGTGGTCAACCGGCTGCTCACCCGCTTCCTCGGCACCGTCTTCGCCGCCGTGGACGCCGGCACCCCGCTGGACGTGGCCAACAGCGCGCTGGACCCGCTGGGCCTGCCGATGCGCCCGCTCGCCCTGCTCCAGCTCGTCGGGCCGGCCGTCGCATACCACGTGGGCGGCACCCTGCACGCCGCGTTCCCGGACCGCTTCGGCGTCAGCGAGAACCTCAAGCGGATCGCCGACTCCGGTCAGCCCATCGTCGTCGACGACCAGATCAACGACGAGGTCGCCAAGCTGCTCGTGGTCGGCGACCAGCCGCTCACCGAGGAGCAGGTACGCCAGAACGCGCTCGACGCGCTGGCACAGGAGATCCGGCTGATGCTCGACGAGGGCGTCGTCGCCGAGGCGCAGGACATCGACCTGTGCATGATCCTCGGCGCGGGTTGGCCGTTCCACCTGGGTGGCGTCACGCCGTACCTGGACCGGACCGGCACCTCCGAGCGGGTCACCGGCCGCCGGTTCCTGCCGCACGGGGTGGCGAGCCTGCCCGCCTGATCCGCACCGCCCCCGCGTTCGCGGTGGTTGCCCCGTCCAGCTTGGATGGTGGTGGCCACCGCGATCGTCGTTGCGGCCGATACGGTCGGGATCGGGACAGCGGTACCGTGCCGTGGCTGGCTACGATCACCCGTTCGCAGACTCGCCTGGAGCTGATCATGTCCCAACCGCCGGTCGATCCCTGGTCCGGGCAGCCGGAGCACGACACGCACTACGACTTCCACCCGCCGCGGCCGGACGGCTACCCGGCACCGCCCCCCAGCGGCTGGACTCCCCCGTCCGGCGGCCAGCACCCGTCCGGCGGTCAGCACCCGTCCGGCGGCCAGCCCTCGCCGGGCGCAGGGTGGCCCGCCACGCCACACCCCGGCCCCGCGCCGACCCAGCCGTACCCCGGCCCGCCGCCGGCCCAGCCGCACCCCACCCAGCCCTACGGCGGCTACCCCGTCACGCCCCAGGCCGGCTTCCCCACCAGCCCGTACGCGGGCTATGCGCCGCCGGCGCAGGGCGCGGGCCAGCCGGCGAGGCCCCACCAGCTGATGCTGACCCTGGGCCTGGTCGGGCTGCTGGTGCTCTGCCTCGGCGGCGGCGGCATCGCCTACCTCGCCTACGAGGGCGATCAGGGCGCCGACCCCCGGCCCAGCCCAAGCGCGTCCCCGACCGCGTCGGCGTCGAGCGCCACCCCGAGCGCCGCCACGTCGTCCGAGGCCGCCCCGTCACCGGAGTCGTCCAGCGACGCCCCGCAGATCCGGGTCGTCACGCCGGAGACGCTCGCGGGCCGCCCGAAGAGCACCGAGCCGACCCTGCGTAAGGCCGCCGACGACATGGTCCGCGAGCTGCGGACCTCGGTACGCGGCGCGACCGGCGTAGCCGGCGCCTTCTACGGCAGCGCCGACGAGCGGAACATGGTCATGGTGATCGCCGCCTCCACCTTCGTGCTCAATCCGGAGCGGGAACTCGACGACGCGATCAAGGGCATCTCCAAGGACCTCGCCGTCACGAAGATGACCACCATCGCCCCGGGACCGCAGGGCGGCCTGGCCAAGTGCGGCGACGGCGAGTCCGCCGGCGTCCCCCTGGGCGTCTGCGCGTGGGCCGACCACGGCAGCGTCGGCATGATCGTGATGTTCTTCTCCTCCGCGGCCGCCTCGGCGGCGGAGTTCGTCGCCATCCGCAGCCAGATCGAGCAGAAGTACTGAGCCGTACGGCGGTGCGCGGGGGCCCGTCCACGACGTGGACGGGCCCCCTCGCGTCAGCCCGCCGTGGCGGCCCGCTCGGCGGCGCTGCGCAGCACGCAGAACTCGTTGCCCTCCGGGTCGGCGAGCACCACCCAGCCCGAGCCGTCGGCGCGACGCTGGTCGGCGACCTGGGTCGCACCGATGGCCAGCAGGCGCGCCACCTCCTCGTCCCGGGTGCGGTCCGCGGGCTCCAGGTCGAGGTGGAGGCGGTTCTTCACCTGCTTGCCCTCGGGCACCGCCACGAAGAGCACCTCCGGGCCACCCGGGGGCAGCAGCATGGCCTCCGGGTCGCCGGGGAAGTCGTCCGGCTGGCGGGGGCAGTCGAAGACCTGCGCCCAGAAGCCGGCCAGCGCGTACGTGTCGCGGCAGTCGATGCTGACGTTGTGGATCCGTGCGCTCACGGGTGTTCCTCCTCGATGGTCGTACCCGCCCGCTCCGCCGCGCCGCGCAGGACGCAGAACTCGTTGCCCTCCGGGTCGGCGAGCACCACCCAGCCCGTACCGTCGGCGCGCCGGCGGTCGCTCACCGCGACCGCGCCGAGGCCGAGCACCCGCTCGACCTCCTGCTCCCGGGTCCGGCCGGTCGGTCGCAGGCAGACGTGCACCCGGTTCTTGACCGTCCTGGCCTCGGGAACCCGCTGGAAGAAGACGTGCGGGGTGGAGTCGTCCGGGGGCAGCAGCACCGCCTCCGGATCGCCCGGGGCGTCGTCGGCGTGCCGGGCGTACCCGAGCACCGCCGACCAGAAGCCGGCGAGGGCGTAGGTGTCGTGGCAGTCGAAACTGATGTTCTGGATCCGTGGATACACGGGTTCCTCCGCTAGGGATGGAGGCGCCCCGCGTGCGTGAGAGTCAGCCGGCGAGACGGGGCGCGGAAGTCATGACGGTGGACATCGACGCACCCCCCTCCGGTCCTCGAGCTGACGGCATGATCCTTCCACCGGGCCGGCTCCCGCCGCAACCCCCACGGCGCGAGCCGCACCCCCGCAGCGCGAGCCGCACCCCCGCAGCGCGAGCCGCACCCCCACGGCGCGAGCCGCAAACCCCGCCGGCCCGTCAGCGACGGGCCGCCGGCTCCTCGGCGGTGATCGCCGGTGCGGCCTCCGCCGCCGGCAGGGTCACCGTGACCTCCAACCCCCCGCCGGCCTGAGCGATCACCTTCACGGTGCCGCCGTGCGCGTCGCAGACCGCCCGGACGATGGAGAGCCCGAGACCGGAGCCGCGTGCGCCGGTACGCTCCCGGCCGCCGCGCCGGAACGGCTCGAACAGGCCGGGCACGTCGGCCTGGTCCACCTCGAAGCCGGTGTTGCCCACCACCAGCCACGACCGGCACCCGTCCGACCCCGTACGCACCCAGAGCCGGCCGTGCAGATGGTTGTAGCGGATCGCGTTCTCGATCAGGTTGCCCGCCAGCCGGTCGAGCAGCCCGGGATCGCCGACGACAGGTGCGGACTCCAGCGAGGTCTGCACCCGCAGCTTGATCCGCTCCACCTCCCGGCGTACGGCCGACAGGGCGTTGGCGGTGCCGGCGGCGAGGTCGCACTCGGTGCGCCGGCCCAGCCGGCGGCCCGCCTGGGCCTCGCTGCGGGCGAGCACCAGCAGGGCGTCGACCAGCCCGTTGGCCCGCTCGGAGGCGTCCCGGACCACCATGGCCATCCGGCGGTACTCGGCCGCGTCCGCCTCGTCGTCGCTCAGCGTCACGTCGATCTCGGTGCGCATCACCGCGAGCGGGGTCCGCAGCTCGTGCGAGGCGTTCGCCACGAACCGCTTCTGCGCCTCGAACGCGGCGGCTATGCGGTCCAGCATCTCGTCGAAGGTCTCCGCCAGCTCCGCGACCTCGTCGTCGGCGCCCGAGTAGCCGATGCGCTGGTCCAGCGTGGTCTCGCCGAGCCGACGGGCGGTGGCGGTGACCTGGTGCAGCGGGCGCAGTGCCCGCCCGGCGACCGCGTACGCGCCGGCCACCCCGACGACGCTGATCGCCAGCAGCGCCACCAGCCCCTTGACCAGCAGCTCCCCGCTGGCGGCGTCCACCAGCTGACGCTGCCACTGCGCGGCGTCCAGCGACCGGCCGTCGGCCAGCACCACCGTGGTGCCGGGCAGCAGCTCGTCGGTCGGTCGCAGCGCGTCGCGGACCAGCAGCCAGGCCAGCAGCACCAGGATCGCGCCCGCGCCGACCAGCAGCACCCCGTTGAGCAGGGTCAACCGCAGCCGCAGCGTGGGCCGCAGCCGGGCCCGCCGGCTCGTGGCGTCGGCCCTCGTCCGCGACCGCCCGGCCTTCAGCGCCGGCTCGCTCCGCGCGCTCACGCCGGCGTCTCCGCCGTGCGGTAGCCCGCGCCGACCACCGTCTCGATCAGCGGCGGGTCGCCGAGCTTCTTGCGCAGCGTCATCACGGTGACCCGGACGATCGTGGTGAACGGGTCCGTGTTGGCGTCCCAGACCCGTTCCAGCAGCTCCTCGCTGGAGACCACCGCGCCGCGCGCCTTGAGCAGCTCGCAGAGCACGCCGAACTCCTTGTTGGTCAGGTCGATTGGCTGGCCGCCCCGGGTGGCCACCCGGCGGGCCGGGTCGAGGACCAGGTCGGCGAGTTCGAGCACCGGCGGCGCGGCCGGGGTGGCCCGGCGGCCGAGGGCCTGCACCCGGGCCACCAGCTCGTCGAAGGCGAACGGCTTCGGCAGGTAGTCGTCGGCCCCGAGCTGCAACCCCTCCACCCGGTCGGCGACGGTGCCGCTGGCCGTCAGCATCAGCACCCGGGTCAGGGTGCCGGAGGCGGCCAGCTCCGCACAGATCTGGTCGCCGTGCACGCCGGGCAGGTCCCGGTCCAGCACCACCACGTCGTACCGGGTGACGAACGCCATCTCGTGGCCGCTGTCGCCGTCGTAGGCGACGTCCACCGCCATGCCCCGCTTGCGCAGCCCCCGCGCGATCGCGTCGGCGAGGTTGCGCTCGTCCTCGACCACCAGTACCCGCATCCCGGCCTCCTCGCGCCCCTGACCACTGACAACCTAGTGGCGGTAGCCAAACCGGTCCGCACCCGGCGTCCCCGGCCGACCCCGTTGCAGAAAACCTTCGTCGTACGCAATGCTCTCGGCACCAAGCTTCGTGCGACGGACGGGGAGACGCATGACCGACGCGGCGCCGACGATCCGGCGGGACGTCACCTACCGGGGCTTCCGCCTCCCCGACGACGCCGGGCTGGGCGACCTGTCCGGGCTGCGCGCGGGCGGGCGCGGCCTCGAACTGGCCGAGCCGGCCGACCGGCTCGAACACACCGACGCCGACGGCCGCACCCGCCGGTACGCGGCCGGTAGCTGGACGTCCCCGCCGGTGCCGGTCGGCTTCGCCGTACGCGACGTGGTGCCCTCGTGGACCGGCGACACCCCCGGCGACTGCTGGCTGCGCGTGGAGCTGCGCGGCTGGCACGACGACGCCCCGGCCACCGGGTGGTACGTCCTCGCCGACTGGGCGGCCGACGACCACGCGATCCGCCGGACGACCGTACCGGGGCAGCGCGACGCCGACGCCCGGGTGGACACCGACACCCTGCTGGTGACGGACGCGACGGTCACCGGCTGGCAGGTGCGGGTGACCCTGCTCCGACCGGAGGACGCCGACGGGACCCCGGTGCTGCGCGCGGTCGGGGCGGTCGCCGCAGGCCCCCGCCCGGCGGCGACGACCGGACCGTCCCGCCCGGCCAGGGAGGACGCCCCGCCCACGGCCTGGGGCACCGTGCTGGACGTGCCGCGCTACTCGCAGCGGCTGCACGCCGGCAGCCACCCGCAGTGGGGCGGCGGCGGAGACTCCTGGTGCAGCCCCACCTGCACCTCGATGGTGCTGGCCTTCTGGGGTGCCGCCCCGGCCCCGACCCGGTACGCGTGGGTGGCCCCGGCCGGCCCCCGCCCGGTGGTGGTGCACGCCGCACGGCACTGCTACGACCACGCCTACGCCGGGGCCGGCAACTGGGCGTTCAACACCGCGTACGCGGGCCTGCACGGTGTGGACGCCTTCGTCACCCGGCTGCGCTCACTGACCGAGGCGGAGGCGTTCGTGGCCGCCGGCATCCCGCTGATCGTCTCCGCCGCGTTCACCGCCGGCCAGGTGCCCGGGCTGGACTACGACACCGCCGGGCACCTGATGGTGCTGGTGGGCTTCACCGACACGGGTGCTCCGGTGCTCAACGACCCGTACGCGCCGGACGACGACGCGGTGCGCCGGATCGTCGACCGGGACCGCTTCGAGGCCGCCTGGCAGGGCGGCAGCGGCGGGGTGGCGTACGTGCTCCGGCCGCCCGGCGTGCCGCTGCCCCCGGCGCCGGAGCAGCCCAACTGGTGACCCCGGCACCGCAGCCGGCACACCGTGCCGGAGGGCGGGCTCAGCCGGGATAGCGCCAGACGCCCAGCTCGCCGGTGCGCAGCCGGCACACCACCGTGTCGGCCCGGCTGCGGCAGTTGCCGGAGGCCTCCCGGAGCACGTCCAGCACCCCGGCCCGACCGGCGGCGACGTCCAGCTCGGCCACCACCAGCCCGCCGCCGGCGACGGCCGCCCGCACGGTCAGGAGCCGCTCGTCGGGGTACCAGGGCAGCAGTTGCCAGCTGCCCAGGTCGGCCACCTGCCGGCCGGTCGCCGCGTCGAGCACGCCCAACCGGTCGCCGAGGGGCCCGGGCGCGACCGCCAGGAGCCGGTCGCCCCGGGTCGCCAGCACCCCGAACCACCGCTCGCCGGTCCACCGCGGCGCGCCGGTCGCCGGGTCGAGCGCGACGAACCTGTTGCCTCCGGGCGCGCACAGCAGCTCGCCGCACTCGTTGACGTGTTCCACCATGGGCACGCGCGCCTCCCAGCGCCGCCGCAGCCCGTCCAGCCCGTAGGCGGTCACCAGGCCCTGAGGCGGCCGGACGACCAGCAGCAGGTCGTGCGCCACCACCGTGTGCCCGGACGCCTCGCCGAGGCCCAGGTCCGCCGCGTGCACCAGCGCGCCGGAGCGGGGGTCGCGCACCTCGACCCGCCCCGTGGCGGGGGCCAGCACGATCCGCTCGACACGCCCGTCGCGCAGGGCGTACGTCGCGGCCTCGGGCGGCGTCGGCACCGACCAGAGCGCCCGGCCGGAGGCCGGATCCACCGACCGTACGGTGCCGCCCTGCGCCCCGCCGGTCTGCATCAGCAGGATCCCGCTCGGGTCGAACCAGGGATGGCCGGGCTGCCGCCAGCGTTCGCGGCCGGTCCCGTCGTCGAGGGCCACCGTCTGCCCGTCGTCCTGGTCCCCGGTGATGGAGAACAGCACCGTCCCCGGCCCCGTCTGGACATGCCAGAACCGGCCGGCGGCCACGAGCCGGGTACGCCAGAGCGGGTGGGGCGGGTCGGCGTCGGCCGGCGCCCGTTCGGGCAGGGCGTACGCGCGCACCTCGACGGTCCCCTCGGGCTCCCCCTCGGCCGGTTCGACGACGTAGAGCCGGTCGCCGTGCGGGAACGCCTCCGACCCGAGGCGGGCCGGAACGACGAGCGCGACCCGTGCCGACACCGGCACGGCCGCCGCCACGGTGGCCAGGAGGAACGCGAGCGCCAGCGCGACCCGCAGCGGCCTGCCGACGGCGCGGGGCGGGCGGGGCGGCGCCTCCCGCTCCGGCTCGTCGCGCACCTCGCCGAGGTCGATGAGCGTCACGCCCGCCCCTTCCGGTCGCGGTCGCCGGGCAGTTCCCACACGCCGAGCCCGCCGTCCTCGTGCCGGCACACGACGTACGACCCGTGGGCGCCGCACTCCCCCACCACGGCGCGCAGCGCCGCCAGCACCCGCACGCCTTCCCCACGTCCGTCGATCCGGCCGACCAGGTACCGCCCGTCGCGCTGCCGGCGGTGCAGGGTCGTCCCGTCGGCCGAGAGAATCCCCGGGGCGCCGGCCCGCCAGCGGCCCAGGTGCCGCACCGGCCGACCGGTCGCCGCGTCGAGCAGCACGTGCTCCGCGGCACCACCGGAGGAGCGCCGGACGGCCAGCAGCCGGCCCTCGACGGCGACCGGCCCCAGGGCCGCGTTCTCGCTCCGCCACCGCACGGTGCCGGTGGCGGGATCGAGCAGCCGGGTCACGGGCGAACCGTCGTCGAAGCAGATCAGTACGCCGCAGTCATAGACGTCCGGCTGGTCGGCCGGGCCACGGGGCACGCTCCACCGCCGGCGCAGGGTGGCGATCTCGTAGCCGCTGAGGGCGCCGCTGTCGTCGGTGAGCAGCACCAGCTCCTCCGTGACCGTCAGCACGCGGGCGCGGCCGGGCACGGCCGTCGCGGCGCGCGCCGCGCCCGTGTCGGGGTCGCGCACCTCCAGCCGCCCGCCGGCGAGCACCGTCAGCAGGCGTATCCGCTGGTCCCGCCGCGACAGGTGCGCGTCCTCGAGGGCCAGCGGCTGCGACCACCGGACGGCACCGGTTGCGGGGTCCACCGAGCGCAGCACGGACGCGCCCGACCCGGCGGAGCCCGACAGCAGCAGGTGCCCGACCGAAGTGGCGCCGCGCAGCTGCCCCTCGACCCGCCAGCGCACCCCGCCGTCGCCGAGGGAGAGCCCGACCACCTGGGGCGCCGCCCGGTCCCCGGCCAGGCCGACCGCCAGCAGGTCGCCGACCCGGACGGCGTGGAACACCCGACCCGGCGCGGGCAACGGCACCCGCCACAGGGGACGGCCGGAGGGCAGCCGGTGGGCGGCCAGTCGCGGCACCGGGTCCCCGTCGGGCACCGCGCCGGGGCCCGCCGCGTCGGCCACCAGGAGGACCCCGTCGGCGAGCAGGACGCTCGCGTCCGGGCCGGCCGGGACCGTGGTGCCCGGCGGTTGCGCGGGCCACGGCGCGGCGGCCGCCGACGTCAACAGGCAGAGCAGGGCGACCAGGGCCGGGGCCCAGCGGCGAGGGAACCGGCTCGGGCCGGGGCCGGCGGCCCCGTCGACGTCCCGTCGCTCGCCGAGGTCGATGACCGTCACGTGCCGTCCTCCCCGTCACACCGTGGCCTCCGGCGGGCCGGCAAATCGGCCGTGGGGGCACCGGCCCGGCAAAAGCGACGCCGCCGCGCCTGTACGATGGCGCGTCGTGGCTGTGCCGGTGGTAGACCCCTCGCTGAACTCCGTCTCCGCGCCCGTCGCGGCCGAGCCGACGCGCCGGCTGCGGCGTAGGCCCTCCCGCGCCGACGTACTGGCCATCGGAGCCTATGTCCTGCTCGGCGTTCTCGTGTGCCTGAACTACTGGGCGGACGTGCAGAACCGGGTGTCGTCGCACCTGCCCACCGACCACAGCTGGTTCGAGTGGCTCTTCTCGCACGGCGCGTACTCGGTGCGGCACCTGGAGAACCCGCTGTTCACCGAGCGGCAGAACGCCCCGGACGGGGTGAACATGATGGCGAACACCTCGCTGCTCGGGGTGACGCTGCCGCTGGCGCCGCTGACCATGCTCCTCGGCCCGCAGGTCATGTACGCGCTCTACCTGGGCGGCGCGCTGGCCGCGACCGCCGGCACGTCGTACTGGATGCTGTCGCGGCACCTGGTGCGCTCCCGCGCGGCGGCCTTCGTCGGCGGCGCGTTCCTCGGCTTCGCGCCGGGCATCGTGCACCACGCCAACGGCCAGCCCAACTTCGTGTCGAACTTCCTGCTGCCGCTGATCGTGGTGCGGGTGCTCCGGCTCGGCGAGCCCGGCCGGTGGCGGCGCAACGGCATCGTGCTCGGCCTGCTGGTGGCGTACCAGATCTTCATCAACGAGGAGATGCTGCTGCTCACCGCGCTGGCCTGCCTGGTCGTCGTGCTCGCGTACGCGATCATGCGCCCGGCGCGGACGCGGGCGGTGGCCGGCACCTTCGCCGCCGCGCTCGGCGTCGGCGGCGGGTTGGCGCTGCTGCTGACGGCCTACCCGATCTGGTTCCAGTTCAACGGCCCGCAGTCCTACCGGGGCTTGCAGGGCGGGGTGTTCCACAGTTGGGGCGAGGACCTGGCCGCCTTCGTCACCTTCGCGCGGGACACCGTGGCCGGCGACGAGGCCGTGGAGAAGACCATCGGGCTCACCGAGCAGAACACCTGGTTCGGCTGGCCGCTGGTGCTGCTGTCGGTGGTGGCCCTGGCGCTGCTGGTCCGCCGCTCGCTCGCCGCCCGGATCCTCGCGGTGCTGGTGGTGGTCTTCACGGTGGCCTCGATCGGCCCGAAGGTGCGGATCAACGGGGTGGAGACGGAGACGGACGGTCCCTGGGCCTACATCTCCGACGACCTGCCGCTGGTCGAGATGATGATGCCGACCCGGCTGGCCCTGGTGGTGGCGGCGGCCCTCGGCGTGCTGCTCGCCCTGGCCTGGGACACCGTCGCCGGCTACGGCCGCCCGTCGGTGCCGGCCCCCCGCGCCGGCACCGACGGCGACGACAGCGCGGCCGGTGCCGACGCCGCCGGGCCGCGCCGCCGTTGGCTGCGCCCGGTCGGGTACGCGGCCGTCGCGCTCGCCGTGCTGCCGCTGTTCCCGCGTCCGCTGCCGGCGCAGCCCGTCGAGCCGCCGCCACACTTCATCACCGCCGGCGGCTGGCGCCCGTACGTGCCGGACGGCCGGACGCTGGTGCCGGTGCCCATCCCGAGCAACGTGCACGGTCTGCCCACGCTGCGCTGGAGCGCCCTGACGCAGCACGCGTTCCCGATCCCGGGCGGCTACTTCATCGGGCCGAACGAGCGGGGCGAGGGCGTCTTCGGCGCGCCGAACCGGCCGACCAGCACCCTGATCTACTCCACGATGGACAAGAACGCCGTCCCCGCGCTGACGGAGGAGAACCGTCGCCAGGCCGTCGAGGACCTGCGCTTCTGGCGGGCGTCCGTGGTCGTCCTCGGCGCACATCCCCGCGAGGCGGTCCTGCGTGAGCTGATGACCGCGCTGATCGGCCCGCCGCAGCGCGTGGACGACGTGTGGCTCTGGGACGTCCGCCCGATCGTCGGCTGAGCCGGGTCGTCAGCCCACCAGCGGGCGGACGTCCCACACGTGGGCGCCGGCCACCTCCCGGCCCGGGCCGAGCAGCGCGTCGACCGTACGGCGCACCGGGTGGCCGTGGTGCAGGCCGCCCTGGACCACCAGGGCGGCGCGCCAGTGGCGCAGGTCCTCGACCGCCTGCCGGCGGTGCTCGTCGGTGATCACCGGCACCTCGCCGGTCTCGGCGACCCGGCGCAGCAGCGCGGCGGTGGGGCGGTCCGGGGCGCCCCACCGGGCGGTCGGATCGTCGGCGGCCCGGGGGCCGATGAAGTAGCCGCCCGGAGCCGGGAAGGCCAGCCCGGTGCGGGCCGACCAGAGCATCGCCGGGCTGACCCCGGCGCCGGTCACCGGCGGCACCGGGACCAGGGTCCGGCCCGGCGGCACGTGGGCCCGCCAGCCGCCCTCGGCCACGAATGCCGGCACGGGCCAGGCCGGCACGGTCCGGATCGGGGTGGGGATCAGCGGCAGCAGCGCGGCGGCCACCGCCCCGCCCCAGAGCAGTCGCACCGGCACGGCACCCACCCGGGCCTCGGCCCCGGCCTCGGGGCGCAGCCGGTCCAGGGAGAGGGCGAGCAGGATGCCCAGCACCGGGACGCAGACCAACGGGAAGCGCGCCGGCACCGCGTGGTCGAGCAGCGGCAGCTCGGCGACCAGCCGGTACGGCCCGGGGATGCCGGTGGAGGTGCCGTCCAGGCGGACCTGCTCGCCGAGCGAGAGCAGCGCGAAGAGCAGCCCGCAGGCGGCCAGCGCGCGCACCAGCGGCCGGCGCCACAGCCAGATCACGATCACCACGGCGAGCACCAGCAGCCCGGGGCCGAAGAAGGAGTTCTCCTCGGTGGGGTTCGGCGCGAGCAGGCCGGGCAGGTGGTCGTCGCCGAGCACCGTCTGCCGTGCCGAGGCGGTGAAGGACGCGGCGTCGAGCTGGTAGCCGTACGCGTGGAAGGGCATCCCCCGGTAGTGGCCGGGGCCGAAGAACTGGAACCACAGCGGGTACGCCAGCAGCGGCAGCGCGACGGCCGTCCCGATCGCGAGCCGGCCGAGCAGCGCGGGCGCCAGCCGGCGTGCCGTCGCCCGGTCGGCCGCCGCGTACGCCACCGCGAACGTGCCGGCGGCGAGGACCAGGAAGAACGCCACCTCCTCGCCGAGGAAGACCTGGTACGCCACCAGCAGCCCGAGCAGCGTGCCGTGCCGCCGCAGCCGGCGCGGGTCGGGGTGGAACACCAGCGCCAGGATCACCGGTACGAGGAACTGCGCCGCCATGTGCAGGTGCGCCCCGGCCTGCGCGACCATGCCGGGGGCGAAGCCGCAGAAGAGACCGCCGACTGCCGCCGCGGCCCGGGACTCGACCAGCCGGCGGCGCAGCAGCGCGTACCAGGCGGTCGCGGTGCCGGCGAGGCAGCAGACCACGGCCACCAGGAACGCGACCTGCGAGCCGAAGAGCAGGGTGACCGGCGTCAGCGGCACCCCCAGGCCCAGCACGGAGGTGTTGGCCATCAGGTTCACCCCGTCCGGGGCGTTCAGCTCCGCGCTGTACAGCGGGTTCTCCAGGCGGGTCACCGCCCGGGCCGCCCGGGACAGCATCCACTCGAAGAGGATCTGGTCGCCGGCCTGGTGGAACAGCCGCCCGGGGCGGCCCCACTGGCCGACGGTCAGCAGCCCCGCCAGGGCGAGGTAGCCGGCGACGACCAGCGCGTCCGGCGCGCGTACCGGCAGCCGGCGGGACCGCCGGGCGGGTGTCGCCTCGGCGGTGCCGGTCGCCGCCGGGGCGGCCATCAGGTCGGTCGGTCCGTCAGCGCCCGGACGTCCCAGACCCAGACGTCCAGCTCCCGGCGGCCGGGGCCGACCAGTTGCTCGACGGTGCGCCGCAGCTGCTCGGAGTGGTGCTGGCCGACCGGGAGCACGAGGATGGCCGCCCGCCAGTGCCGCAGCTCGTCGAGGGAGCGGCGGCGCTGCCGGTCGTCCAGCTTCGGGATGCGGCCGGTCGAGGCGACCTCCTCCAGCAGCTGCCCGACGCCGCTGGGCCGGCCGCCGAAGCGGCCGGGGTCGCCGGTGTTGCCGTTGCGCGGCGCCAGGAAGTAGCCGCCGGGGATCTTGAAGTCGAGGTTGGTGGAGGCGGCCCAGCGCATGCCGTGGGTGTGTCCCATGTTCGGCACCGGGATCGGCACCAGGGTCTGGTCCTCACCGACGTAGCCGCGCCACCGGTCGGCGGTGATGAAGTCCGGCACCGGCGGGCGGGAGGTCACCTTCAGCGGCATCGGCGCGATCGGCAGCAGCGCGAGGACGAGGCCGGCCACGGTGAGCGTACGCAGCGTCCGCCGCTCCAGCGGCAGCGCCCGGGAGCGCTCGACGGCGAGCGCCAGCAGGATGCCCACCACCACGCTGGTGATCAGGCCGAAGCGGGTGGGCACCACCGCGTCGAGCAGCGGCAGCCGGACCAGCCACTCCCAGGGCCCGGTGATCAGCTCGCGGTCCCACCAGGACACCCGCTCGCCGAGGGAGAGCACCGCGAAGAACGCCCCGGTCGCGGCGAGCGCCCGCACGAGCATCTCCCGGCGCAGCCAGGCCACGATGCCGACGGCGATCAGGGCGAGACTCCAGCCGAAGAAGGCGTTCTCCTCGGAGTAGTTCGGCGCGAGGTTGACGTTGGCGCGTTCGTCGCCGCCGATCGTCGGCGAGCCGGGCGCGAAGAAGGCCGCGATGTCGTTGCCGTAGTCGCGGACCGCGTCGCTCAGGCCGTGGTACGCCATCGGCCCGGCGAACTGGACGTAGAGCGGGTACGCCAGCAGCGAGCCGGCGAGCACGGTGCAGATCGCGAGGGCCTTGGCCAGGGGCCGCCAGGCCGTCGACCAGAGCGCGGGCCGCTGGGCGAGCACGGCGAGCAGGAAGACCCCGCAGGCGAGCGCCGTGAAGAGCAGGATCTCCTCGTTGATGAACGCCTGGGCGGTGACCATGAGGGCGAGCAGCACGCCGTCGCGCCACGGTCGCCGGGACCGGGTGATGACCAGCACCCGCCAGACGATGAACGGCAGCAGGAACTGCGAGATGATGTTGGGGTGCCAGTTGGCGTGCGACAGCATCGCCGGCGAGAACCCGCAGAACCAGCCGCCGACGGCCGCCGCCAGCGGGCTGCGCACCACGTGCCGGGAGAGCACGAAGTACCAGGCCGAGGCGGTGCCGGCGAGCGCGAGCGTGACCAGCACCACGAAGGTCACGGCCGGCCCGAAGAGCAGCGTCACCGGCACCATCGGGATGCCCAGCGCGAGGATGGCCGTGTTGGCCATCAGGTTGACCCCGTCGGGGTAGTTGAACTGCTCGGTGAAGAACGGGAACTCGCCGTGCAGCACGACACGTACCGAGTGGGCGAGGAAGAACTGCACCTGGGCGGGGTCGCTGCTGTAGAGCGAGGCCACCCGGCCGGCCGGGTCCACCCAGATCTGGCTGGTCACCCACACCGCGGCGAGCAGGAACAGGCCGAAGACCGTGAGGTCCTGCCGCCGCCGGCCCCACCGTCGCGGCCGGGCCGCGGCGTCCGCCCCGCCGGCCTCGCCGGAACCGGTGGCGGCGTCGGTCGTCGCGGCGGCCACGCCGGGTTCGGCGTCGCGGGCGGCCCCGTCCGACGTACGGTCACCGGGGCCCACGGACGGCGCCACGGGTTCGGACGCGGGGGCCGCGGCGGCGTCGGATTCCGACCAGGATTCGGCGCGGGTCTCGGCAGGCGTCACAGTCGGCGGAGTCTACCCGAGCGGGACATTCACCCTGAAACCACGGCACTGTCCTCTGTGGTTCGTGTCGGTCAGGGGCCCCGACCTGGGCGCGGGCGGCCGGCGAGGTGGCGCGTCCCGGTGATCCGACATCTCGTACTATGGCGCTTTCCGTTGAACGACGGCTGAGGCGATCGAGGGGGCGTACAGGTGGCTCCAGTCCGCCGGCGCGGCATCACGGCCACCGCACTGCTGACCCTGCTGCTCACCACGACGGCCTGCGGTCCGGTGGCCGACCGGCAGCCGGGCGACCTGCGGGCCGGCTACGACAGCCTGGACGGCGACCTCACGGTCTGGCCGCCACGCGGCACGCTCGCGGGCGACGACACCGTCCGGTCGGCCGTGACCGGGGCGGTACGCGACTGGCGGTCACCGGCCGACGACCGGGTGCACCTGCCCACGTCCGGGATCCTCTGGTCCGGCGAGGTCGACGGCGCGCCGCTGGCGCTGGTGGCCGCCGACGTGCCCGGCGAGAGCGCCTCCTGGCTGCTCCAGGTCACCGCCGAGGGCGGCCGGTACGCGGTCACCCGCGCCGCCGAGTACACGGACCCCGGCTACCTCGTCTACTCCGACGTGCTGCCCGTGCACACCTCCGACGGGCGGCGCTACCTCACGTCGGGCCGGGTGCAGCGGCTGCTCGGGCCGGACGGCCGCGCCCTGCGGGACACCGACGGCCTCACCGAGCCGGTGGACGTGCCGGCCTGCCGGGCGGTGCCGGTGACCGCCACGCTCAAGGCCACCCGGGCGCTGCCCCGGGGCCGGGCCGCCGACCGGCTGCTGGACCTCGGCACCGGCACCACCGACCCGCGCTACCCGCTCGTACGCGACGAGAGCGGCTCCGGCAAGCGGGCCCTCACCGGCCTGGACACCTGCGTGCTCGCCGGCGAGGAGGGCCCGTTCGGCAGCGTCCCCCGGCGCATCGGCGACCGGGACGCGCCGCGCTCGGTGCCGTCGTCGTGGCCGATGACCAAGCTGACCGTACGCACCCTGGGCGAGGTCGCCCTCGGCGGCGGCGAGCCGGCGGAGCTGGAGCAGCTGACCTGGGAGACGGCCGACGGCACGATGACCGCCGTGGTCTACCGGCCCGCCGACGGGGGCACCCCGGTGGTCTCCCCCGCCGACCGGTCCCACCCGTTGCAGACGTACAAGCTGCCGGTGCCGGGGCAGCCGCTGGCCGTGCTGAGCTGGCGGCCGACCGCCGACAGTTCGCTGTCGACGCCGCCGGACACGCTGCGGCTGGTGGACCGACCGGGGCTGGTCGTGGTGCCGATGCCGACCCGCTCGGAGACGTTCAGCCTCGCCGAGGCGGAGAAGACGCACTACCGCTCCCTCGGCGGCCGCTGACCCGGCACGCGAAACGCCGACGGCGGGTGTCCCGGTCGCCCGGGGCACCCGCCGTCGGCGGTCGGCAGCTCAGTTCTGCGCGGTCGCGTCGTCGGCGGTGATCACCGGCTCGACCGGCTCGACGTCCAGCCGGGAGATCCAGCCGGTGACGTCGCGGGCCACGTCCTGCGCGGTCAGGCCGAGGTCGGCGAGGATCTGGGCGCGGGTGCCGTGCGGGTGCCAGTCGGCCGGTACGCCCAGGTCCTTCAGCGGCACCCGGACGTCGGCGTCCCGCATCGCCTGGGCGAGGGCGTCGCCGACGCCACCGACGCGGACGCCGTCCTCGACGGTGACCACGAGCCGGTGCCCGGCGGCCAGCTCGACCAGCTCGGCCGGGACCGGGCGCACCCAGCGCGGGTCGACCACGGTGACCCCGAAGCCCTGCCCGGCGACCCGGGTGGCGACCTCCATGCCGAGGTGCCCGAACGAGCCGACCGCGACCAGCAGCACGTCCTTGCGCGCCGACTCGGTCAGCACGTCGACGGTGCCGACGCGGCGCACGGCCGGCAGGTCGGCGGCGACGGTGCCGGTCGGGAAGCGGACGATGGTCGGGCCGTCGTCGACGGCCACCGCCTCGCGCAGCTCCTCGCGCAGGGTGGCGGCGTCGCGGGGCGCGGCGATCCGCAGGCCCGGCACGACCCCGAAGACGGACATGTCCCACATGCCGTAGTGGCTGGGCCCGTCCGGGCCGGTGATGCCCGCCCGGTCCAGCACGAACGTCACCGGCAGCCGGTGCATGGCCACGTCCAGCAGGACCTGGTCGAAGGCGCGGTTGAGGAACGTCGCGTAGACCGCCACCACGGGGTGCAGCCCGCCGAGCGCCAGGCCGGCGGCCGAGGTGGCCGCGTGCTGCTCGGCGATGCCCACGTCGTAGACCCGGTCGGGGTGCTTGCGGGCGAGCTTGGCGATGCCGGTCGGCTCGGCCATCGCGGCGGTGATGCCCACCACGTTGGGCCGCTCGTCGGCGATCGCGACCAGCTCGTCGGCGAAGACGTGGGTCCACTTCACCGACGGGGCGGCGACCAGCTTGCCGGTCTCGATGTCGAAGGCGCTGCCCGGGCCGTGCAGGCAGTCGGCCTCGTCCTCCTCGGCCGGGCGGTAGCCGTAGCCCTTGCGGGTGACGGCGTGCACGATCACCGGGCCGCCGAAGTTCTTCGCCGCGCGCAGCGCCGACTCGACCGCGGCAACGTCGTGCCCGTCGACCGGGCCGACGTACTTGATGCCGAGGTCCTCGAACATGGCCTGCGGGGCGACCGCGTCCTTGATGCCCCGCTTGACCGCGTGCAGCACCTCGTACATCGGCCGGCCGACCAGCGGCGTCGAGCCGAGCGCCTCCTTGACGGTGTCGAGCACCTTCTCGTAGCCGGGGTTGAGCCGCAGCGAGGAGAGGTGGTCGGCGAGGCCGCCGATGGTCGGCGCGTAGGACCGGCCGTTGTCGTTGACCACGATCACCAGCGGGTTGCGGGCGGTGGCGATGTTGTTGAGCGCCTCCCAGCACATGCCGCCGGTGAGCGCGCCGTCGCCCACCACGGCGACCACGCTGCGCTGCTCGCCCCGCAGGGCGTACGCCTTGGCCAGGCCGTCGGCGTAGGACAGGGCGGTGGAGGCGTGCGAGTTCTCGATGAGGTCGTGCTCGCTCTCGGCCTGGCTCGGGTAGCCGGAGAGGCCGCCGCGCTGACGCAGCCGGTCGAAGCCGGTCTGCCGGCCGGTGAGGATCTTGTGCACGTACGCCTGGTGGCCGGTGTCGAACAGGAGCCGGTCGCGCGGGGAGTCGAAGACCCGGTGCATGGCCAGGGTGAGCTCCACCACGCCCAGGTTGGGACCGACGTGCCCGCCGGTGCGCGAGACCTTGGCGATCAGGAAGTCCCGGATCTCGGCGGCGAGGACGTCCAACTCCTCGACGGACATCCGCTTGACGTCCTGCGGACCCCGGACGGTGGCCAGCAGCCCGGTGTGGTGGACCGTGCCCTCTTCAACGCTCATGACGCAAGAGTCTATCGGCCGTCCGGTACTCCGCAGCCTGGCCCGGACGACCGCCCACCCGCCGGGGGCGCTGAGCGCCAGGTCAGGCGCCGGATGGATCGCGGGCGCCCGGGGCGGTCAGGACACGACCCGCAGCCGCCGGGGCGCCGCCACGGCCGGGACGCCCCGGTACGCCGGGCCGGACGGGGTCCAGGAGCCCAGCACGCTGGCCCGGGTGGCGCCGGTCACCGAGGGCAGCGCGCCGGGCAGCCCGTGCCAGGAGAGCCAGCCCAGCAGCGCGAACGCGTACGCCTCCTTGGCCTGCGCGGGCACCCCCAGCTCGTCGGTGGTGCGCAGCCGCCAGCGCCCCGCCCCGAGGGCGGCCAGCCGGGCGATCAGCGTCGGGTTGCGCACGCCGCCGCCGGCCGCGACCACCTCCGCCACGGCGTGCCGGTCGCACTCGGCGGCCACCACCCGGGCGGTCAGCTCGGTCAGGGTGGCCAGCACGTCGTCGGCCGGCACCGCCTCGCCGAGGGCGGCCAGCCGGGCGTCCAGGTAGTCGGCGTGGAACAGCTCCTTGCCGGTCGACTTGGGCGGCGGCGCCGCGTAGTACGGCTCGGCGAGCAGCAGCTCCAGCAGGCCGGGGTGCACCCGACCGGCCGCCGCGCGGGCGCCGTCGAGGTCGCAGGGCCGGCCCAGGAGGCGGCGGGCCGCCGCGTCGAGCAGCGCGTTGGCGGGCCCGACGTCGTACCCGAGCACCGGCGCGCCCGGCGCGAGGACCGTGAGGTTGGCGATGCCGCCCAGGTTGAGCGCGGCGCGCGGGGCCGCGCTGTCGGCCGGGTCGAGCAGCAGCGCGTCGAACGCCGGGACCAGGGGCGCGCCCTGCCCGCCGGCCGCGACGTCCGCCGAGCGCAGGTCGCTCAGCACGGGTACGCCGACCCGGGCGGCCACCCGGGCCACCGTGCCCAGTTGCAGGGTGCCCCGGGCACGCCCGTCGGCGACCCAGTGGAAGACCGTCTGCCCGGGCGAGACCACCGCGTCGACCGCGCCGCCGGCCAGCTCGACGCCGAGGGCCGCCGCCTCGGCGAAGACCTCGCCGAGGCGGTTGTCCAGCCGGCAGACCGCCTCGATCGTGGTGCTCCCGGGCGGCAGCAGCGCGCCGATCGCTTCGCGCAGCCCGTCGTCGTAGTCCAGGCCGCGGTGCCCCAGCGGGCGCAGCAGCAGCGTGTCGCCGTCGAGGGCGAACTCGGCGGCGGCCACGTCCACCCCGTCGTAGGAGGTCCCCGACATCAGCCCGACGATCTTCATCGCGTCAGGCTAGCGGGCGGCTCCGTCGGGCGGCAGGAGCAGACCCACCAGCTCGACGTGCTGGGTCATCGGGAACAGGTCGAAGCCGCGCAGCGCGGCCAGCCGCCAGCCCTGCTGCGCGAAGGTGCGCACGTCGCGGGCGAAGGCGGCCGGGTCGCAGGCCACGTACGCGACCGCGCGCGGCCCGGCGGCCACCACGTCGCGCACCACCCGGGCGCCCGCGCCGGAGCGCGGCGGGTCGAGCACCACCACGTCGACCGGCCCGGTGATCCGGCGGCGGGCCAGCGCGGTCTCCACCCGGGCCGGTACGACCTCCACCCCGGGCAGGTCGCGCAGGTTATCGCGGGCGGCGGCGACGCCCTGCGCCGCCGACTCGACCAGGGTGACGCGGCCCGTCTCGCCCACCCGGCCGGCGAGCGCGGCGGCGAAGAGCCCCGCCCCGCCGTAGAGGTCCCAGGCCCGCTCCCCCGGGCGCGGGTCCACCAGCTCCAGCACGGCGTCGACCAGGGTGTCGGCGGCGGCCGGGTGGACCTGCCAGAATGACGACACCGGCAGCGTCCACTCCCGGCCGGCCGCCACCTCGCGCACGCGTTCCGGGCCGCTCACCGGGTGGGGCACCCCGTCGGCGACGGCGGTCACCGCCACGTCCCCGCCGGTGGAGGCGACCGTCTCGACCGCGTCCGCGTCCGGCCAGCGCGCCCCGGTCGGGGCCAGCACGGGCAGCTCCCGGATCGCCGGGTGGGCGATCAGGCAGCGGTCGATCGGGACCACCTCGTGCGAGCGGTGCTTGAGCAGGCCGGCCCGGCCCGCCCCGTCGACGGCGTAGCGGACCCGGGAGCGCCAGCCGAGCGGCCCACCGGGCAGCGCCTCGACCCGCACGCCGAGGGCGTCCAGCTCGGCGTCGGTGAGCCCACCGAGGCGGGTGAGCTGCTCGCGCACCACCGCGACCTTCCAGTCGAGCTGCGCGGCCGGGGCGACGTGCTGAAGGTCGCACCCGCCGCAGCGACCCGGCTTCGCGTACGGGCAGGGCTGCTCGACCCGGTCCGGGGCGGCCTCGAGCACGCTCACCGCGTCGGCCCGGACGAACCCCTTGTGCACCTCGGTCACCTCGGCGACCACCCGCTCGCCGGGCAGCGCGTGCCGGACGAAGACGACCTGCCCGTGCACCCGCGCGACGCAGTGCCCGCCCGGCGCGACCGCCCCGACGGTCACCTCGACCCGCTCGGCCTCCTCCAGCCCCCGGCCGTCCTCCTGCGGGCTCACCGCTCACCCCCACCACTCGGGCCACCCTCGCCGGGCGGCGCGGACACGACGGGCGGGACGCTCGGCGGCAGGGTGCCGCGCGGCGCGACCCGGGGACCGCGCGCCGGGCCCCGGGTCAGGGTGGCGTCCAGCCGGTCCAGATCCTTGCCTGCGGTCGAGGCGAGCTGCCACGGCACGCTGGTCACCATCACCCCCGGTTCGAAGAGCAGCCGGCCCTTCAGGCGCAGCGCGCTCTGGTTGTGCAGCAGGTTCTCCCACCAGCGCCCCACCACGTACTCCGGGATGAAGACCGTGACCACGTCGCGCGGCGACTCCCGGCGCAGCCCGGCCACGTAGTTCAGGATGGGACGGGTGATCTCCCGGTACGGGGAGTCGACGACGGTCAGCGGCACGGGCAGGTCCCGCCGCTCCCAGTCCGCCTGAAGGTCCCGGGTGTCCTTGTCGTCGACGTTCACGGTCACCGCGGTCAGCGTGTCGGGCCGGGTGGCCCGGGCGTACGCGACGGCCCGCAGGGTCGGCTTGTGCAGCTTGCTGACCAGCACGACGGCGTGGTTGCGGGCCGGCAGCACGGCGCGGCCCTCGTCCGGCGGGGTCAGCTCCGCGGCGACCCGGTCGTAGTGCCGGCGGATGGCCAGCATCAGCGCGTAGATCATCGCCATCGCGGCGATGGCGATCCACGCGCCGAGCAGGAACTTGGTGACGAGCACGATGACCAGCACCGTGCCGGTCATCGCCATGCCGAAGGTGTTGATCGCCCGGGAGCGGAGCATCCGCCGTCGCGCCTGCGGGTCCCGCGCGGTCTTCAGATGCCGGTTCCAGTGCCGGATCATGCCGGCCTGGGAGAGCGTGAACGAGACGAACACGCCGACGATGTAGAGCTGGATGAGCCGGGTCACCTCGGCCTGGAAGCCGACGATCAGCACGATCGCGGCGACGGCCAGGAAGACGATGCCGTTGGAGAAGGCCAGCCGGTCGCCGCGGGTGTGCAGCTGCCGGGGCAGGTAGCGGTCCTGGGCGAGGATCGAGCCGAGCACCGGGAAGCCGTTGAACGCGGTGTTCGCGGCCAGGAAGAGGATCAGCGCGGTGACGCCGGCGACCACGAAGAGCAGCACCGAGCCGGAGCCGAAGACCGTCTCGCCGAGCTGGGTGGTGACGGTCTTCTGCACGTACCCGTCGGGGCCGGAGATGATCTGGAGCTTCGGGTCCTCCACGAACTGCAGGCCGGTGAGCCGGGACAGCCAGATGATGCCGACCAGCATGGCCACCGAGATGGTGCCGAGCAGCAGCAGCGTGGTGGCCGCGTTGCGGCTCTTCGGGGCCTTGAACGCCGGCACCCCGTTGGAGATCGCCTCCACGCCCGTCAGCGCCGCGCAGCCGGAGGAGAAGGTGCGCAGCAGCAGGAAGACCAGGGCGAAGCCGGTGACGCTGTGCTCGGCCTGGATCTCCAGGCCGGCGCTGGGCGCGCGCAGGTCGTGGCCGAGCACGAAGACCCGCACCAGGCCAGTGAGCAGCATCCCGACGATCACGATGATGAAGCCGTAGGTGGGGATGGCGAAGGCCGTGCCGGACTCCCGCAGGCCGCGCAGGTTGACCGCGGTGAGCAGCACCACCGCGGTGACGGCGATCAGCACCTTGTGGGTGGCCACGAACGGCACCACCGAGCCCAGGTTCGCCACCCCGGAGGAGACCGAGACGGCGACCGTGAGCACGTAGTCGACCAGCAGCGCGCTGGCCACCGCGACGCCCGCCCGGGGGCCGAGGTTGACCGTGGCCACCTCGTAGTCGCCGCCGCCGGAGGGGTAGGCGTGCACGTTCTGCCGGTAGCTGGCGACGACGGTGAGCATCACCACCACGACGGCCAGGGCGATCCACGGCGAGAAGAAGTACGCCGAGGCACCGGCGATGGAGAGCGTCAGCAGGATCTCGTCGGGCGCGTACGCGACGCTGGAGAGCGCGTCGGAGGCGAACACGGGAAGCGCGATGCGCTTGGGCAGAAGCGTGTGCTTGAGCCGGTCGGACCGGAACGGTCGACCGAGCAGCAGCCGCTTCAGCAGCGAGGTGGGTCTGGCCACAACCGCCAAGCGTACGACCACGCTGGTGGGCGTCGCGGGGTGGTCGATCGCGACCGCGCGGGCGGGCGGAGTACCGTCGGTCCGCGCCCGCGCCGGGAACGTGGCAGGCTCGCAGACGGCACGCTCACCGGCCGGGCGTTGCGCACCTTGAGGAGGGACGCGGTGCATGTCGTGATCATGGGTTGTGGCCGCGTCGGCTCGACCCTCGCCTACAGCCTGGAGTCCCGGGGGCACTCGGTCGCGGTCATCGACCAGGACGCCGACGCCTTCCGCCGCCTCGGCCCCGACTTCGCGGGGATCACCGTCACCGGTGCCGGCTTCGACGGGGAGGTGCTCCGGCAGGCCGGCATCGAGCGGGCGGACGCCTTCGCGGCCGTCTCCAGCGGCGACAACTCCAACATCATCTCGGCCCGGCTCGCCCGGGAGACGTTCGGCGTGTCCCGGGTGGCGGCGCGGATCTACGACCAGCGCCGCGCGCAGGTCTACGAGCGGCTCGGCATCCCCACCGTCGCCACCGTCCGGTGGACCGCCGACCGGATGCTGCGGCACCTGGTGCCCGAGGGGAACGTGGAGATCTTCCGGGACCCGACGAGCACGGTGTCGATCGTCGAGGTGCCCGTGCACAAGGACTGGGTGGGCCGGCCGCTGCGCGCCCTGGAGGAGGCGACCGGGGCGCGGGTGGCATATCTCATCCGCTTCGGCATCGGCACGCTGCCGACCCGCTCCAGCGTCGTCCAGGAGGGCGACCAGATCTTCATGCTGGTCACCGACGACATCGCGGCGACGGTCACGTCGGTGGCGGCGGCGCCGCCGGAAGGAGGGCTGTGAGCATGCGCATCGCCATCGCTGGTGCGGGCAACGTGGGCCGCTCGATCGCCCAGGAACTGATCGACAACGGCCACCAGGTGATGCTCATCGAGCGCCAGCCCCGGATGCTGCGGCCCGACCGGGTGCCGGCCGCCGACTGGGTGCTGGCCGACGCGTGCGAGCTGGCCAGCCTGGAGGAGGCCGACATCGCCGGCTGCGACGTGGTGGTCGCGGCCACCGGGGACGACAAGGTCAACCTGGTGGTCTCGCTGCTGGCCAAGACCGAGTTCGCGGTGCCCCGGGTGGTGGCCCGGGTCAACCGGGCCGAGAACGAGTGGCTCTTCACCGAGCAGTGGGGCGTCGACGTCGCGGTGAGCAAGCCGCGGGTGATGGCGGCCCTGGTCGAGGAGGCGGTCACCGTCGGCGACCTGGTCCGGCTGATGACGTTCCGGCAGGGCGAGGCGAACCTGGTGGAGATCACCCTGCCGCCGACCGCCCCGTACGTCGGGGAGCCGCTGCGCGCGGTCCCGCTGCCCCGCGACTCGGCGCTGGTGGCGATCCTGCGCGGCAAGCGGGTGCTGGTGCCCACGCCGGACGACCCGCTGGAGGCCGGCGACGAGCTGATCTTCGTGTGCACGGCGGAGGTCGAGGACGCCGTGCGCACGGTGATGCTCGGGGCGGACAGCGTCGAGCGCACCCGTGGGCAGCGCTGAGGCGGCGGCTCAGCCGCCGGGTGGTGCTGGGGCGGCTCAGCCGCCGGGCAGCGCCTCGGGCTCCGACTCCCGGGTCACCCGCCGGACCGTCCAGACCGTGATCAGCAGCAGCAGCACGTACGGCGGGTAGCCCAGCACCAGCCGCGCCACGCCGAGGGCCGTGTCCTGGTGGGCGAGGTAGAGCCCGGCCTGCACGCCCACCTTCGCCAGCCACACCACGCCCCAGAGCACGGTGAGCCCCGTGAAGGTCCGGACGAGGCGCGGGTCGTCGCGCCACTCCGAGCGGCCCTTGGCCACCAGCACCGACCAGATCCACCCCACCAGCGGCTGACGGACCGCCGCCGAGACGAGCAGGGCCAGCCCGTAGCCGATGCCGTAGAGGATGCCGGGGAGGTAGAAGTCCCGCTCGTCGCCGGTACGCCAGGCGATCGCGGCGCCGACGGCGACGCCGAAGAGCCCGTTGACCGCGTGCCGCACCGGCCGGCGCTGCGCCAGCCGCAGACCGGCGATCACGAGCGCCACCACCACCGAGGCGATCACGGCGGGCCGCAGCTCGCCGATGATGTTGGCCAGTACGAAGACGACCACCGGGATGCTGGACTCGACCAGCCCCCGCCAGCCGCCGAGCTGGTCGGCCATCTGCTCGGCGAGGGTGGGCAGCGGCTCCTCGCCCTGCGGGTCGCTCTCCGGCTGTGCCGCCCGGTGCTGTCCCGTCGTCATCGCACGCCTTCCGTCCGCCGCGGCCACCGGGTCACTTCGGCGGTTCCAGCTCGTAGTACGGGTTGTAGATCACCTTACGGTCGTCGCGCACGGCCACCCGACCGCGCGCGGTCAGGTGCCGGCCGGGCTCGATCCCGGCGATGTGCCGCCGGCCCAGCCAGACCAGGGTGACCACGTCGCTGCCGTCGTAGAGGTCCGCCTCCAGCGTGGGCAGGTTGGTCCGCGGGGTGTAGACCACCGTGCGCAGCCGGCCGGCCACGGAGACCACCTGGCCCCGCGTGCACTGCCCGGCCGGGACACCGCCGTGCTCGGCGCTCTCCCGGCGCAGCTCCTGCGCCTCGATCTCCGCCTCGCTCGCGGTGAGCCGTCGCAGCATGCGGCGCAGCGAACCCCGGCCCTCGTCGGTCGACATGACCTCCGCGTCACCCTCTCCACGCTGGCCGACACGTCGCCGGCACCCGGGCGGGCCCCGGCGACGCCGGAACCGTCCCGCCAGCGTACGCCGACAGGGCCGGTCCCGGCGCGTCGTGCCGGACGGTCAGGCCTCGCGGGGCGCGGGCGCGGGGTTGCCGTCGGCCGCCGCCTGCTCACCCGCCTGGTCGGTGACGTCGCGGGGCAGCCGCAGCGGCAGCGGCTCGCGCACCGGCTTGGCCTCCTGGCCCCGGTCGACCACCAGGCCGTCGAGGCACTCCGCGAGCGGGCCGGCGGCGTTCGGATCGGTGGCCGCGTCGCCCTGGTAGACGCCGCGGACCATCCAGCGCGGCCCGTCGATGCCGACGAACCGCAGGTCGGTCAGCCCGTCCGGGGTACGCACCCGGGCGCGCAGCTCGGTGCCGTACTCGCCCTGGACCTCCTGGGCGGCGGCGCCGTCGTTGAACAGCGACTGGCGGATCTCCTCGCGCACCTCGTCCCAGATGCCCTCGGAGCGCGGCGCGGCGAAGACGCCGAGCTGGAGCGCGTTCGAGCCGTGCACGAGCACGACCTGCTGGATCACGCCCTCCGGGTCGGCCTGCACCCGCACCTCGACGTCACGCACCGCCGGGATGTGCAGGCTGCCCAGGTCGAGCCGCTGCACCCCCTCGGGCGCCTCCGAGAGGTCGTACGGGCCGCGGGCCGGGGCCGCCTCCTCGTGGGAGTCGAGGACCTCGGTCGTCCGCTCGTCGCGGGCGTGCCGTGCGGCACTGTCCCGCTTCCGGGAGAAGATCACTGCGCCAACCCTCCGCTGTTCGTGCTCACCCTGCCACCTCTTCCGTCCGGCCGCCTGCCCGGTCCCGCTCTTCCCGTCGCGCGTCCGGCACGTCCGGCGCCCGCCGTGCGTCCGGGGTCGTGCCCTGCCCGCCAACCGTGGGGGACGGCGCCAGGCCGGCGTGGCCGCCCGTGGAGCCGTGCCCGCCGCTGCCGCGCCGGGACTCGGGCAGCTCGGACGCCGGCCGGAAGTCCGCCCGCGCCACCCGCTGCACGACGAGCTGCGCGATGCGGTCGCCACGGGAGATCTTCGCCGGTGTGTCCCGATCATGATTGATCAGGTTGACCAGGATCTCACCCCGGTAGCCGGCGTCGACCGTACCGGGCGCGTTGAGCACCGTCACGCCGAGTCTGGCCGCGAGCCCCGAACGGGGGTGGACGAGGCCCACGTACCCCTCCGGCAACGCGATCGCCACGCCGGTCGGAACCAGGGCCCGGCCGCCGGGTGGCAGCTCGACGTCCGCCGCCGCCACCAGGTCTGCCCCGGCGTCACCGGGATGGGCGTACGCCGGCAGCGGCAGCTCGGGGTCGAGCTGCCGTACGGGCACGGGTACGACGTCGGTCACGGTTCCCCTCTTCCGTCCGTCCTACTGGGGTGTCCCTGCCATCCTGCCGGTTCCGTCGCGCTTCGTGCGCCGTACCCTGGCAGGAGTGAGCCTGTCACCATCCTCGCCCTCCCCGGCGCCGGCCGCCGCGAGCCCCCCGCAGTACGCCGAGCGGCTCACTATGCCCTGGTGGCTGTGGGTGGGCGGGCTGGGCGCGGCGGCGCTGCTCGCCGTGGAGGTCTGGATGGGCGCGCCCGGCGTGCGCGCCTGGCTGCCGTTCGTGGTGCTGCTGCCGGCGACCGTCGCCGGCCTGGTCTGGCTCGGCCGGATCAGGATCGCCGTACGCGACGGCGAACTGCGGGTGGACGACGCCCGGCTGCCGGTCCGGTTCGTCGCCGACGTCGTCCCGTTGGACGCCGCCGGCCGGCGTGAGGTGCTCGGGGTCGGCGCCGACCCGCTGGCGTTCGTGGTGCAGCGGCCGTGGGTCCCCGGCGCGGTCCAGGTGGTCCTCGACGACCCGGCCGACCCCACCCCGTTCTGGGTGGTCAGCACCCGCCGCCCGGTCGAGCTGGCCGAGGCGCTCCTCGCCGCCCGCGACGCCGCCCGGCCCTGAACCCGCCGCGACGCCTCGGTGGTCCCGGCGCCGCCCGTCCCTGAGTCGTCCCGGCCGCTGCCGGACCTGGCACACCCCGTGATGCCTCGGTGGTGCCGGCGCCGCCCGTCCCTGAGTCGTCCCGGCCGCTGCCGGCCCTGCTCCCGGCGGTCAGCGGGCGCCGGGGAGGGCCGGCGGGCTGCCCGGCAGGGCCTTGGACCGGCGACGCAGGTCGCTGCGGAGCTGGTCCGCCATCGTCCGGGTGGCCCGGCGGTTGAGGTAGCTGGCCACCGCCGCCCCGGTGAGGAAGGGGCCGAGGGTGGTCAGGTTGCGGCCGAAGCGCTTGAGCAGGGTGTCGCGCAGTTCCTTGCGCGCGGCGGTGCCCAGCACGGCGCCCACCCCGACGCCGGGCATCATCGGATTGATCCCCCGCTGCCCGGCCCAGGACTGCACCAGCGCGACCGCCCGCTGGGTGCCGCCGGTCGGCACCGGCGCCCCGTAGACCTCGTGCAGCTCGCCGATCAGCTTCAGCTCCACGGCCACCACGGCGACCGTCTCGGCGGCCAGCAGGACCGGCGCGGAGAGCAGGGTCGGGGCAACCGCCCACTCGACCGCCGCCACTCCTCCGCCGGCGGCGCCGATCCCGGCGGTCGTCCGCGCGGCGTTGCGCACCAGCCGCTCGGCCAGCTCCTCGCCGTCCAGGCCGTCGAAGTGCTGGCGCAGGGTGGCCAGGTCGCGTACGGGCACGTGGGGGGCGATCTCGGCGACCGTGTCGACCATCCAGCGCACCGCGCTCTTCGGCTTGAACAGGTCGGTCAGCCCACGCGCGCGCGCCTGCCCGACGAGTCGGCCGAGCAACTGCCGCCGGCGGGCCGGCGCGACGTCGTCGGCGGTCAGCGCCGCGACGGTGGCGCCCAACTCGTCCGCGCCGGGCGCGGACGCGCCGTCGCCGTGGCCACCACCGGCGGGAACGACGTCGGCGTGGTCGCCCCGCGCGCCGGGGTCGCCCACCACGCCGGCGCGGGGCGGGTCGGTGCCCCGCGTGCCGCCGGACTCGCTCCGCTCGCTCATGCCCGACCTCCCGAATGGACCGACGTCGACCTGACGGTCACCCGTCAACGAGTCAAGCAGGTCCCCGGGAGTACCGCACGGCGACTCGATCAGCGGCGGCCCCGGCGAGGGAGCCGCCGCTGGTGCGGACGCACGATGTCAGACGCACTCGCGGCAGATGAGCTCGCCGTTGCGTTCCACCGCCAACTGGCTGCGGTGGTGCACGAGGAAGCAGCGGGCGCACCGGAACTCGTCCTGCTGCATCGGCAGCACCTTGACCGTGAGTTCCTCGTCCGCCAGGTCGGCGCCGGGCAGCTCGAAGCTCTCGGCCACCTCGGCCTCGTCGACGTCAACGGCGCCCGACTGTGAGTCGACGCGTCGGGCCTTGAGCTCTTCCAGGCTGTCCTCGCCGAGGTCGACCTCGTCGCGACGCGGGGCGTCGTAGTCGGTGGCCATCGGTTTCACTCTCCCATATCGATGTTGTCGCTTCCGGTTGTAACGCCGGACGACGCTGTTTCGGTTCCGCTGGCCGGCCACCACTTGTGTCGGTCACCCGACCCGAAGACAGCACGGACGGAGGCATCCTCAAGGAACACCCGGCGAGCGCGGAACATACCCCCCCTTTGGGCGAGGCATGTATACCGCCCTCGTGGCTGAGATGTACGCCCCCGCACGCGAAGTTGTTCCCAATGTGACTCAGGCGACACGAAGATAGGGGTAGTACTACCCGGTTCCCGGATGGCGCGCCGGCATGTCCGGCTGTTTCCACGCGACGGCCGGACAACCGTTAACCTCAGCGGCGTACTCGACGGCCGGCGGGGCGGCCCGTCCACCCGGCGGCCGCCACCACCCACCACTGTCCGGGGAGCACCCTGATGAGCTTTGCGCGAGTGCGAGCACTCGTTGTCGTCGGCCTGCTGGCGGTGCTGGCCCTCGTCTTCGTGGTCGTCGCGCTGGTCCGCGACACCCAGAGCAGCGCCGGCCTCGCCGGAGGTTGCCCCGAGGGCTGGCCGCTGGCCGACGTGACACTGCGGGAACCCAAGGACGTCAAGATCAACGTGCTGAACGGCACGGACCGGATCGGCCTGGCCACGTCCATCGCCGACGACTTCCGCAACCGGAAGTTCCAGGTGAAGAAGTTCGGCGACGAGAAGAAGCAGATCGACGACATCGCGGTCCTGCGCTACGGCCCCAAGGGGGTGGGCTCGGCGCACCTGCTGCGGGCCTACTTCCTCGACAACGCCGAGTACGACTACGACGCCAAGCGCACCGACGACGTCGTCGACGTGGTGCTCGGCAGCGGCTTCCAGCAGCTCGCCACCACCACCGAGGTCAACCAGTCCCTGGGCGACCTCGGCGCGCCGGTCGCGCCGGCCGGCTCCTGCCCGATGCCGCAGGACGACTGACCGCGCGTCGCGCCCCCGGTTCCGCCGGGGGCGCGGCACCGGCCGGTCAGGGACCGCCCGAGGCGTCCAGGTCGGCGAGGCGGTCGTGCAGCGGCTTGAACAGCGCCGACGGCGCGGCGATCACCAGGTCCGGGCCGGCCGGCAGTCCGCCCAGCCCGGCGACCAGCAGCCCGGCCTCGGTCGCGACCAGGGCGCCGGCGGCCTGGTCCCAGGCGGCGAGCCCCTTCTCGTAGTAGGCGTCCACCCGCCCCTCCGCCGCGAAGCAGAGGTCCAACGCGGCGGCGCCGAAGCGGCGGATGTCGCGGATGTGCGGGATCAGCTCGGCGAGCACCCGGGCCTGGTGGGCCCGGCGCCCGGCGTCGTAGCCGAACCCCGTGCCGACCAGCGCCTGGCCGAGGTCGGTCTCCGTGGAGCAGCGCAGCCGCTCGCCGGCACGCCAGGCGCCCCCGCCGACGGTGGCCGTCCACTCCTCGCCGGTGCTGACGTTGCGCACCACCCCGGCGACCACCTGGCCGTCGACCTCGGCGGCGAGCGACACCGCGCAGTGCGGGATCCCGTAGAGGTAGTTCACGGTGCCGTCGATCGGGTCCACGATCCAGCGGACCCCGCCGGGGCCTACCGGGCCGGTCTCGCCCACCCCGTACTCCTCGCCGAGGACGGCGTCGCCCGGCCGCAGCCGGCGCAGCGCGTCGACCACCTGCCGCTCGACCGCCCGGTCGGCGGCGGTGACCACGTCGGTGACCGTGCTCTTGGTGGCGGCCACCGAGACGCCCTCGACCCGCATCCGGTACGCGGTCGCGGCCGCGTCCCGGGCCACGTCGACCGCGATCTCCAGCAGTTCCGACGGCGTCGAGCGATCCATCGTTCGTCCCCTTCCCACACGGCCGGGGTGTTCCGGGCCACGCGCGGTACCATCCTTACAAAGTCCACATCTGCGTCGAATCGGCGGCCCCCGCCGCCGGTCCGCCGTGCGGCGACGGATGATCGCCGCAGACGGCGTTACAATTCACCCCTGCCCACGCTGCGACGGACCGCCAACGACCGGCCGGCCCGGGACACGGGGGTCCCTCAACCACATCGCCCGGCAAGGTGCCCCGCTCTGCGTCGGACGACCCGGCCGTGCTCGCTCTTCGCCTCCGGAAGGTCATTCGTGACAGAACCCCGCCAGACCGGCGCCGACGTTCGCTCGCTCACCGACACTCTGATCGCCCACGCGCAGAGCGCCGGTGGTCAGCTCACGTCGGCTCAGCTCGCGCGCACCGTCGAGTCCGCCGAGGTGACTCCGGCCCAGGCCAAGAAGATCCTGCGGGCGCTCTCCGAGGCGGGAGTGACCGTGGTGGTGGACGGCTCGGCGAGCACCCGCCGCCGCGTCGCCGCCGCTCGATCGGCCACCCCGGCGTCCCGGGCCACCACCGCCAAGACCACCAAGAAGGCCGTCGCGCCCGCCCCGAAGCAGGCGCCCGCGGCCGACGAGGCCCCAGCGCCCGCCCCGCGCAAGGCCGCCCCCCGCAAGGCCGCCGGCACCACCGCCGAGGTGGCCGCCAAGGCCGCCGCGCCGGCGAAGGCGACCAAGTCGACCCGGGCCACCAAGGCGACGGTCGCGGCGGCCGGCGCCAAGCCGACCAAGGCCGGCGGCAAGGCCAAGGGCGAGGGCGAAGGCGACATCGACCCGGAGGAGCTGGCCGCCGAGATCGAGGACGTCGTCGTCGAGGAGCCCGCGGAGCTGACCCGGGCCGCCGAGACCGACGCCGCCAACTCGGCCAGCGACAACGACTTCGAGTGGGACGACGAGGAGTCGGAGGCACTCAAGCAGGCCCGCCGCGACGCAGAGCTGACCGCCTCCGCCGACTCCGTCCGGGCGTACCTCAAGCAGATCGGCAAGGTCCCGCTGCTCAACGCCGAGCAGGAGGTGGAGCTGGCCAAGCGGATCGAGGCCGGGCTCTACGCCGCCGAGCGGCTGCGCGCGGCCGAGGAGGGCGAGGAGAAGCTCACCCGCGAGATGCAGCGGGACCTGGGCTGGATCTCGCGCGACGGCGAGCGCGCCAAGAACCACCTGCTGGAGGCCAACCTCCGGCTGGTCGTCTCGCTGGCCAAGCGCTACACCGGCCGCGGCATGGCCTTCCTCGACCTGATCCAGGAGGGCAACCTCGGCCTGATCCGCGCGGTCGAGAAGTTCGACTACGCCAAGGGCTACAAGTTCTCCACGTACGCCACCTGGTGGATCCGGCAGGCGATCACCCGCGCGATGGCCGACCAGGCCCGCACCATCCGCATCCCGGTGCACATGGTCGAGGTCATCAACAAGCTCGGCCGCATCCAGCGCGAGCTGCTCCAGGACCTGGGCCGCGAGCCCACCCCGGAGGAGCTCGCCAAGGAGATGGACATCACACCGGAGAAGGTGCTGGAGATCCAGCAGTACGCCCGGGAGCCCATCTCGCTGGACCAGACCATCGGCGACGAGGGCGACAGCCAGCTCGGCGACTTCATCGAGGACTCGGAGGCCGTGGTCGCGGTCGACGCGGTCTCGTTCTCGCTCCTGCAGGACCAGCTCCAGCAGGTGCTCCAGACGTTGTCCGAGCGTGAGGCGGGCGTGGTACGCCTGCGCTTCGGCCTGACCGACGGCCAGCCGCGCACGCTGGACGAGATCGGCCAGGTCTACGGGGTGACCCGGGAGCGCATCCGGCAGATCGAGTCCAAGACGATGTCCAAGCTGCGCCACCCGTCGCGTTCGCAGGTGCTGCGCGACTACCTGGACTGATCGCGATCGTCAACCGAACGTGTCGTTTTGATCACCTGGCGTGCAACGTCGGAAGGTGACCGTCCGGTTGCACGATTGTGATCGTTGACGTGGCACCCTTGGTGCACGGCACACTGTCCGTGCCATGTGTGACCTCGGTCCCCCGCGGGCACACAGGGAAGGCAGCGCCGGGACAGGGTGTTGCACGATAGGTGAGCAACGACCGAAGAGATTGTTCATCGGTGACGACCAGAGGAGGAAGGCGATGACCCCGACCCTCACGCCGCCGCCCGAAACGGTGGCTCCCCCAGCCGCCGATGAACGGTGCGACCGCTGCAATGCTGCCGGCAAGCTCCGGATCACTCTGGCGGGTGGGAGCGAGCTGGTGTTCTGTGGGCACCACGCGAACAAGTACGCGGAGGATCTCGTGAAGATCACCGTGCGATTCGCGACGGACCCGGAGTTCAGCTGGCGTGGCGCCGATCTGATGGCGAACTGAGAGATTCCGTAGATCCACGACATAGCCGGCCGGAGGCCCCTTGCGGGGCCTCCGGCCGGCTTTTCGCGTCCTTCGGGCCGACGGCATCCCTACGCGCTGGCAGCGTCCATCGGACCGGGCGGCGTCCCTCCGACCGGAGGCGTCCCTCGGCCCGAACGCGTTCCTCGTCGCTGGCCTCGCTCAGGCCCGGCGGCGTCCCTCTCACCGGAGGCGTCCCTCTCACCGGAGGCGTCCCTCTCACCGGAGGCGTCCTCCGTGCCGGCGGCGGTGATCCGGCCGCCGTCAGAGGGTCTGGACGGTGGCGATGCGTTCCTCGAGCTGCTCGATGGTGGCCTGGGCGCTCGGCGGGCCGCCGCAGAGGCGGCGCAGCTCCGCGTGGATCTTCCCGTGCGGCTGCCCCGTGCGGTGGTGCCGGGCGGCCACGAGGGCGTTCAGCTGGCGGCGTAGGGCGACCCGACGCTGGGCGGCACTCATCGGTGCCGGCGGCGCCGTGGGGGCCTCAGCGGCCGCCTCAGCGGGCCGGGTGGCCCGGCGCCGCTGGGCGGCGAGCTGCTCCTGCTGGCGCTTGGTGAGCAGCAGGGCCACCTGGTCGGCGGTGAGCAGCCCGGGCAGGCCGAGGTATTCCTCCTCCTCGGGGGTGCCGGCCTGGGCGGCGGTGCCGAACGAGGCGCCGTCGAAGATCACCTGGTCCAGCTCGGCCGTGGCGGAGAGCGCGGCGAACCGCTTCTCCAGCTCGCCGCTGGCCTGGTCGTCGCGCTGGGCGCGCTCCAGCAGGTCGTCGTCGAAGCCCTCGCGGTCCTTGGGCTTGCCGAGGACGTGGTCCCGCTCGGCCTCCATCTCGCTGGCCAGCCCGAGCAGGTGCGGCACGCTGGGCAGGAAGACCGAGGCGGTCTCGCCGGGGCGGCGGGCGCGGACGAACCGGCCGATCGCCTGCGCGAAGTAGAGCGGGGTGCTGGCGCTGGTCGCGTAGACGCCGACCGCCAGCCGGGGGATGTCGACGCCCTCGGAGACCATCCGGACCGCCACCAGCCAGCGCTGCTCGGACGCCGCGAACGTCGCGATCCGCGCCGATGCGCCCACGTCGTCGGAGAGCACCACCGCCGCGCGCTCGCCCGTGATCTGCTCGATGAGTTTCGCGTACGAGCGGGCGGTCTGCTGGTCGCTGGCGATGATCAGCCCGCCGGCGTCGGGCATCCCCGCGTTGCGCAGGACGGTCAGCCGGGCGTCGGCGGCCCGCAGCACCTGCGGCATCCAGTCGCCCGCCGGGTCCAGGGCCGTACGCCACGCCTGCGCCACGAGGTCCTGGGTCATCGGCTCGCCGAGGCGCGCCGCCAGCTCGTCCCCGGCATTGGTGCGCCACCGGGTCTCCCCCGAGTACGCCAGGAAGAGCACGGGCCGTACGACGCCGTCGCGCAGCGCGTCGGCGTAGCCGTAGACCGAGTCGGCGCGCGAGCGCAGCAGGCCGTCGCCGCCCCGCTCGTAGCTGACGAACGGGATCGGGTTGTCGTCGGAGCGGAACGGCGTCCCGGTCAGCATCAACCGGCGCTCGGCGCCCTCGAAGGCCGCCTTCACCCCGTCGCCCCAGGAGCGGCTGTCCCCTGCGTGGTGGATCTCGTCGAGGACGACCAGGGTGCGCCTGGTGAGGGTGCGCCGCTTGTGCACCTGGGGTGCCATGCCGACCTGCGCGTACGTGACGACGGCGCCGTGGAAGTCGGCGGAGGAGTGCAGGTCGGCGTTGCGGAACGCGGCGTCGAGCTGGATGCCGACCCGGGCCGCCGCCTGTGCCCACTGGGTCTTCAGGTGCTCGGTCGGCGCCACCACGGTCACCGCCTCGACGGTGCCGTCGGCGAGCAGCTCGGCGGCGATCCGCAGGGCGAAGGTGGTCTTTCCGGCGCCCGGGGTGGCGACCGCCGTGAAGTCGGGGTCCCGTCGGCGCAGGTACTCCACGAGTGCCTTGCGCTGCCACGCGCGCAGTGCCGGAAACGTCTCGATCGCCGGCATCCGGGCCGCCACGGGAAGCTCCTCTCCGACCGCCTGACGGCGGACCCCGGGCGAGGGCCACGGGTACCGCCGCCCATGAAAACGCCTCCGCGCAGGTGGTGCCGCGAAGGCCGACTCAGCATAACCAGCGCGGCCCGCCCGACCCAGCCGACGCCACGCTGGTCACATCCGTCACCCCGTCAGGGGCGGTTGCCGGAGGTTCCCGTACGCGGGGGACGCAGGGTGGCCACCGGCGCCGACCAGCGCCGCCGCAGCGCCACCAGGCGCAGCAGGAAGACCACGACCGCCGCCGCGGTCAGCCAGACGGCGTTGGCGCGCCCGAGCGCGTCCAGCAGGGCCACGAGGATCGAGCCGACGAGCGCGGCGACGGCGTAGATCTCCCGCCGCAGCACCACCGGGATCTCGGCGGTGAGCAGGTCGCGGCCGAGGCCGCCGCCGATCGCGGTGAGCATGCCGATCACGCAGGCCCCCACCGCCGGCACCTGGGCGTCGAGGGCCTTGACCGTGCCGGTGACGGTGAACAGGGCCAGCCCGGCCGCGTCGAGCACCAGCACGGTGGTGCGCAGCCGGGCGAACTGGGGATGCAGCCAGAAGACGGCGGCGGCGGTGACGGCGGCCGTCGCGGCGTACCGCCAGTCGCCGAAGGCCAGCGGTGGCGCCTCGTCGATCGCCAGGTCACGGAAGATCCCGCCGCCGAGCGCGGCCACGAAGCCGACGAAGACGACGCCGAAGAGGTCGAGCCGTTTGGCCACCGCCGCGGAGGCCCCGGAGGCGGCGAAGACCGCCACCCCGGTGAGGTCGGCGAGGAGCAGGGCGGTGGAGGTGGTCACCGGCGAAGGTTACGTGCGCGCCCCGGAGGGTCGCCCACGTTCACTCGCCCCAGGAGTCGTAGATCTCCTTGCACTTCGGGCAGACCGGCGAGCCGGGCTTAGCGGCCTTGGTGACCGGGAAGGTCTCCCCGCACAGCGCGACGACGAACGTGCCCATGACGGCACTCTCGGCGATCTTCTCCTTGCGCACGTAGTGGAACATCTCGGGACCGGTGTCGGCGTCCTTCAGCTCCGGACGCTCGAGAACCTCTGTGCTCACTTCTGCACCTCCGACCGTCAAGTCTGGCAGGTCACCCCCGCTCCGGTCCACTTCAGGTCGCCCGGTCGGGGGCCGTACGGTGGTGACGTGACCGACTTTCACATCCGCTACGGCAGCGAGGTTGCCGACGCCCTGCGCGACGGGCGTCCCGTCGTCGCCCTGGAGAGCACCATCGTCTCGCACGGCCTGCCCCGGCCGGACAACCTGCGGGTGGCCCGCGAGATCGAGCAGGCCGTCCGGGACGCGGGCGCGGTACCGGCGACCATCGGCATGGTCGGCGGGCGGCTCGTGGTGGGCCTCGACGACGCGGAGCTGACCCGGCTCGCCACCGTCGACGGGGTCGCCAAGCTCTCCGTACGCGACCTCGCCCTCGCCGCCGCGACCGGCGCGGACGGCGCCACGACCGTGGCCGCGACCAGCGCGGTGGCCGCCGCCGCCGGGATCGCCGTGTTCGCCACCGGCGGCCTCGGCGGGGTGCACCGGGAGGCGGCGCAGACCTTCGACGAGTCGGCCGACCTGGTCACCCTGGCCCGTACGCCGATCGCGGTGGTCTGCGCCGGGGTCAAGTCGATCCTCGACGTGGGCGCCACCCTGGAGCGGCTGGAGACCCTCGGCGTCGGCGTCGTCGGCTTCCGGACCCGGCGCTTCCCCGGCTTCTTCATCACCGACGGCGGCTTCGACCTGGACTGGTCGCTGGAGTCGGCCGAGCAGGTGGCGGACGTGCTGGTGGCCCGGGAGCAGCAGCGCGTGCACCACGGCGGCCTGATCGTGGCCAACCCGCTGCCGACCGACGAGCAGCTCGACCCGCAGCTGCACGACCGGACCCTCGCCGACGGGCTGGCCCTGCTGGAGCGCGACGGGGTCACCGGCAAGGCCGTGACGCCCTACCTGCTCGCGCACTTCCACTCGGCGACCGAGGGGGCGAGCCTGGCGGTGAACGTCCGGATCATCCTGCGCAACGCCGACCTCGCCGCCCGGATCGCCGTCGCCGCGGCCGCCCGCCGCGCCGGGGCATGAGCGCAGGCCGCGTCCTCGTCGTCGGTGACCTGATCACCGACGTGGTGGCGGTGCTGGCCGGGCCGATGGCCACCGGGTCGGACACCCCGGCGGCGATCCGGTTCAGCGGCGGCGGGCAGGCCGCCAACACCGCGGCCTGGCTCGCCGCCCAGGGCGTACCGGTCACGCTGGTCGGTGCCGTCGGCGACGACGACGCCGGCCGGGACCGGGTGGCCGAGCTGGAGCGCGCCGGGGTCGACTGCGCGACGACCGTGTGCCCCGACCGCGCCACCGGGACGGTCATCGTGCTGGCCACGGCCGGGGAGCGGTCGATGGTCACCGAGCGGGGCGCGAACCTGCGGCTGGCCCCCCGCGACGTCGACGCGGCGCTGGCCGCGGCGCCGGACGCGCGGCACCTGCACCTGTCCGGGTACACCCTGCTGGACGACGAGTCCCGACCGGCGGGGCTGCGGGCGCTGGCCGCCGCCCGCGAGCGCGGTCTCAGCACCAGCGTCGACGCGGCCTCCGCGGCCCCGCTGCGGCGGGTCGGCGCGGCGGCCTTCCTGTCCTGGGTACGCGGGGTCGACCTGCTCCTGGTCAACGCCGACGAGGCGACGGTGCTGGCCGGCGGGCTGGACCCGGCGGCGCAGGGGCGGGTCCTGTCGGCCTCCGCCCGGCGGATCGTCGTGAAGCAGGGCGCCGCCGGGGCGGTCTGGGTGGACCGGGCCGCGTCGGTCGCCGTCGCGCCGGCCCGCCGGGTGGCGGTGGTCGACGTCACCGGCGCCGGGGACGCGTTCGCGGCCGGGCTGCTGGCCGCCTGGCTCGACGGCGCGGAGCCGACGGTGGCGCTGGGCCGCGCCGGCGACCTCGGCGCGCTCGCCGTCTCGCAGATCGGCGCCCGCCCCGCTCCGTGACCTGCCGGGCAGGTGCGGGCGCCGGGCCTCCCCCGACGGAACGGGTGGGTCAGGGCTCGGCGTCGATGATCTTGTGGGGGCGCTCCTCGGCGGTGAGACTCATCGGCGGGGTCTCGTCGCGGTGGCGCGGTTGGAACCGGTTGGCCAGCCGGTGCTGCTCCTTGGGCGGGCGGTCGTTGGCCAGCAGGACCGCCAGCCACGGGATGAGCACCATGCCCAGGGCCACCATCGGCAGCCAGAGCCAGAGCAGTGGGGCCTGCACGCCGACCAGGACGGCACCGACGATCACGCAGGCCACCCGGATGCCCATCATCAGCACGTAGCGCTTCTGACGGCTGGTGAGCTGGTCGTCCTGGCTGCGCGAGGCGTCGGTGATCAGGATCGGCTGGTACGCCTGACGCTTCACCATGGACCTCCTCGAGGGGGTTACGCCCCATCCTGACACCTCCGGCGCGTGATCAGCGAGAATCGCTCGACCCGGCCTCGTGTTACCCGCGTGGTACGCTCGCGCCGTGGGCAGCAGGTTCAGCTTCACCGACGAGGCGTTGGCCAACCTGAGGGTCTACGACGTCACGCCCGGGGAAGTCTGGGAGGCGCTGCACAGCACCCGCCGGGTGATCCGGCACCTCGGCGACGACGTGATGGTCGTCTACGCCGCCGCCCGCCGGGGGCGCCGACTGGCCGTGCTGCTCGCCGAGGCCGACGGCACCGACAACGACTGGGACATCCTCTCCGCCCGCGAGCTGAGCGACGTCGAGGCGAAGCGCTACGACGAGGCCGTGCGGAGATCTCGATGAGGAGGCGGTGACGATGAACCGTAACGACGCGACCAAGCAGTTCCACAGCGGCGGTGACCGGCTCGCGGAGCTGATCGACGGGAGCCCGCAGGTGGAGCTGCCCGCCCCCGACACCGACACCCCCATGGTCAGCCGCTCGGTGCGCCTGCCGCTGGAGACGTACGAGCGGGTCCGCGCCGCTGCCGACGCGCGGGGCATCGGGGTCACCACCCTCATGCGGCAGTGGATCGAGGCCGGCCTGGCCGACCTGGACGACTCCGCCACGGTCTCCCTCGCCGACGTCCGGCGGGCCCTGGCCGCCCTCTCCCGGCCGACCGCCGCCTGACCCCGCACCCCGCTCACGGGGCCCGGTGGAAGCCCGTCTCCCCCGCTTCGCCGTGCCCGAGCGGCGAGGCGGACCTCTCCGGGGCACGGCCCCGGCTGCGTCGCGCGTCGGCGACCGCCACCCCGGCCAGTACAGCGGCGACCAGCGTGAGCGCCCCCATGGGCGGGGCCAGGGCGAGCACCGGCGTCAGCAGGAGCAACGCCAGCAGGCCGCCCATCCGGGACCAGGACACCCGGCCGAAGATCTCGTACTCGAAGCGGGCCCGGGCCGCCAGGAAGAGCGCCGGACCGCCGACGATGAAGACCAGCCAGGCCGGGTCGGCCGGGCCGTACGGGTGGTGGATCACCAGCTCGTAACCGACGGCGGCGCTCAGCACGCCGACGACGATGGGCAGGTGGGTGCCGCCAACGGAGGCGCCGAGCCGCCCGGGTGACCGGGCCACCCGCAGCGCCTCACCGAGCAGGTGACCCGCCCGGTGGAAGTAGATCCGCCAGAGCAGGGCCGTGGTGACGAAGGCGACCGTGAAGGCGCCGGCCCGGTCGGCGGTGAACTCCGCCCCGCTGTAGGTCAGCCCGATCACCAGGATGGTCTCCCCCAGCGAGATGAGGAAGATCTGCTGGTACCGGTCGGCCAGGTGCTCACCGGCGATCAGCCAGCCGGACGCGCGCGCCGGGCCCAGCCGGGGCAGCGGCCAGCCGAGCCCGAGGCCGATGCCGTCGACCGCCAGCGCGAGCACCCACAGCGGCAGGCGCAGGTGTTCCGGCGCGAGCGCCCCGGCCAGCCACGGCACGGCGCCCGCGACCGCCCAGGCGCCGAGTCGCAGCGGGACCGTGCGGCGCGGGTGGTGGCGCAGCGCCCAGGCCATGACCAGCGGCCGGCCGATCATCACCGCCAGGTACGCGAGCACGAACGACAGGGCCCGTTCCTCGAACGCCCGGGGCAGCGCCACGGCCATCACCATGGCGCCGAACATCGACCCCACCACGACGAACTGGATCACCACCCGTTCCGGCTCGTACCGGCTGGTCACCCAGGCGGTGATCGACCAGAGCAGCCAGAGGGCGAGGAAGAGCGCGCCGGTGCGCACGATCTCGAGGACCAGTTCGCCGAAGGGGGCACCGGCGGCGGCGACCAGGCGCACGGAGACCCGGGTCAACGCGAAGACGAAGACCAGGTCGAAGAAGAGTTCCAGGAAGGTGGCCCGGGGCGAGCTCTCCTCCGGCCGCAGCAGCCGCCCGGCGCGCTCGTCCGTCATCGGCTGCCCGTCGTCACCATCCTGGCTACAACGACCGGCCCGACCCCGCGGTTGCGTCAGCCGCCGACGGTCTTCGCCTTCGCCGCCGCCTTCATCTGCTGCTTGTACTCGCGCACCCGGCGCAGCGAGTCGGCGTCGGTCACGTCGGCCACCGACCGGTGGGCGTCCGCGTCGCCGTAGCCGCCGGCCGCCTCCCGCCAGCCCGCCGGCGTGACCCCGAACCGCTTGCCGAGCAGCGCGAGGAAGATCTGCGCCTTCTGCGCGCCGAAGCCGGGCAGGTCGGCGATGCGGCGCAGCAGCTCCCGGCCGTCGGCGGCGTCGGACCAGAGCCGGGCGGCGTCGCCGCCGTAGCGGTCGACGAGGACCCGGCACACCTCCTGCACCCGGGCCGCCATGGCCTTCGGGAACCGGTGCAGCGCCGGCGGCTGGGCGAACAGGGCGACCAGCGCCTCCGGGTCGTACCCGGCCAGCTCCCGGGCGTCCAGGTCGCGCCCGAGGCGCTGCGCCAGCACGTACGGCGAGGAGAACGCCTTCTCCATCGGCACCTGCTGGTCGAGGACCATGCCGAGCAGCAGCGCCAGCGGGCTGCGCTCCAGCAGCCGGTTGGCCTCCGGGTCGATGGGCAGTGCGAGCGTCATGGCGTCAATGCTGTCACCACGCCGACCGGCCGGTGCCCGGACACGCGCGTTCGCGTACCGCCCACGGGTCGTGGGAGTGGGCCGGAGGATCGCCGGGTGGCCGCGTGCCCGCGCCGCGCACCAGGCAGGATGGCGACGTGGACGGACACGACATGTTGCTCTCCCCCGCCGGCGTCGAGGCGCTGCGGACCGCGCTGACCCGGGCGGGATTCACCTCGAACGGCATCGCCACCCGGCTCGGCGCGCAGGCCACCGGCGGGGTCGCCCGCAACGACTTCCGGGCGGCGCTGCGCGCCACCGAGGACCGCGACCCGCTCGGCACCCTGATCCGCGTGTTCATCTGCGAGCAGACCGAGCCGGAGGCCGCCGTGGCCGCCGCGCTGGCGCCGCTGTCGCTGGACGAGGCGCTCGCCGGGGGCCTGGTCGAGCGGCACGGCGACGGGCTGCGCATGGGCGTGGACCTGGAGCCGTACGGGGACGACTGGTGGGTCCTCGCCGACGTGCCCGCCAGCGCCCGGCCCGGTCGCCCGCTGCACGCCGAGCACGTCCTCGGCATCGGCGGGGCGACGCAGACGCTCATCGGCGCGACCGTACGCCGGCCCGTCGAGACCGCGCTGGACCTGGGCACCGGGTCCGGCGTGCAGGCCCTGCACCTGGCCACCCACGCGGGACGGGTCACCGCCACGGACCTCTCGGCGCGGGCGCTGCGCTTCGCCGCCACCACGGCCGCGCTCAACGGCCAGGACTGGGAGCTGCTCCGCGGCGACCTGGTGGCCCCCGTCGCCGGGCGACGCTTCGACCTGGTGGTGAGCAACCCGCCGTTCGTGGTGGGCCCCGGCACCACCACGCACGTCTACCGCGACTCGGGGCGGGTCGGCGACGCGATCGGCGCCGAACTGGCCGCCGCCGCGCCCGGCCTGCTGACCGAGGGCGGCACCATGCAGTACCTGGCCAACTGGGTGCACGTCGCCGGGGAGGACTGGGCCGAGCGGGTGACCGGCTGGTTCGCCGGCACGGGGCTGGACGCCTGGGTCATCCAGCGTGAGGTGGCCGACCCGATGGCGTACGTCAACCTGTGGCTCACCGACGTGGGCGAGGCGGCCGACCCGCGCCGGATGGCGGACTGGCTGGACTGGTTCGACGCGCACAAGGTGGAGGCGGTCGGCTTCGGCATCGTCTCGCTGCGCCGCTCCGGCCACGACGACCCGGTCCTGCGGGTGGAGGACCTGCGCCAGCGGGTGCAGGCGCCGCTCGGCGACCGGGTCGGCGCGTGGTTCGACCGCCAGGACTGGCTGCGCGACCGCGACACCGACGGGCTGCTCGCCGCCCGCTTCCGGGCCGCCGACGGGCTCCAGCTTCGGCAGGAGGCCACGATGGGCGACGAGGGCTGGGCGGTGGACCGGCAGGTGCTGGCCATGCCGCACGGCCTGCGCTGGACCGAGGAGATCGACCCACTGGTCCTGGCCCTGGTCGGCGGGGCCGACGGGCGGCTGCCGCTGCGCGACCAGCTCGCCCTGCTCGCCGCCGCGCACGACGTGGCCCCCGGGGAGCTGGCCGAGGCGGCCGGGCCGATCGTCGCGCACCTCGTCGAGCGCGGTTTCATCGAGCCGGTGGCCGACTGATGCGGGCCGTGGTGCAGACCGTCGGCCGCGCCGGCGTGACGGTCGACGGCGAGGTGGTCGGCGCGATCGACGACGGGCTGCTGGTGCTGCTCGGGGTGACCCACACCGACACCGTCGAGACCGCCCGCACGATGGCCCGCAAGGTGCACGAGCTGCGGATCCTCGACGAGGAGCGGTCCGCGGCGGACACCGGCGCGCCGATCCTGGTGGTCAGCCAGTTCACCCTCTACGGCGACGCCCGCAAGGGTCGCCGTCCGAGCTGGACGGCGGCCGCCCCGGCGGAGGTCGCCGAGCCCCTGGTGACGGCGGTCGTGGAGGCGCTGCGCGCCCGGGGCGCGAAGGTGCAGACCGGCCGCTTCCGCGCCCACATGCTGGTCGAGAGCGTCAACGTCGGCCCCCGTACGGTGCTGCTCGACCTCTGAGCGCCCGCACTCCCGCCTCTCCTCGCCGGTCACGGGGACGACGGCCACAAGGCCCCGTCCCGTCGCCCTCGTGCGCGGCCGGAGAGGTCGGGGCAGGCGTCAGGAGAAGAGACCGCGGCGCTGGAGCGACTGGCGGATCCAGGCGTCGAGCTGGGCGGCCCAGTCGGTGCGCTCGGCGGTGGCGTGGTCGATGGTGAAGCGGCCGAAGGCGTCGCGTCCCTCGGTGAACAGCCCGCCGCGCTTGTCGAGCTCCAGCACCACCTGGATCTGCTGCGGGTCGGTGACGAAGGTGACCTCCAGCTGGTTGATCGCCCCGGCGTACTGCGGCGCCGGGTAGAACTCGATCTCCTGGTAGAAGGGCAGGCTCTGCCGTACGCCGTAGATGTGGCCCCGCTCCACGTCGGCGCGGGCGAACCGGAAGCCCAGCCGCAGGAACGCCTCCAGGATCTTCTGCTGCGACGGCAGCGGGTGCACCGCCACCGCGTCCAGGTCGCCCTTGTCGACCGCGCGGGCCACCTCCAGCTCCGTACGCAGCCCCATCGTCATGCCGTGCAGGTGCTGCCCGTACAGCTCGGTGAGCGGCGTCTCCCACGGCACGGGGAAGCGGAACGGGATGTCGTGGCGCTGCCCCGCGTCGAGCCGGAACGCGCCGGTCACGGCCTGCCGGTGGAACTCCTGCGTGGTCTCGTAGTCGTTGTCGCCGCTCTCCACCTCGACCCGGGTGACCAGGCCCAGGGCGACGTACTCCACGTCGACGGGGTGGTCGCCGCCGGCCACGTGGACGACGCCCTCCAACTGCCCGCCGGGGCGGCAGTTCGGGTTCGCCAGCACGGTTTCCACCGACGGGCCACCCACACCCATCGCCTGCATGAGCCGCTTGAAGACCACGCCAACCTCCTTGACCAGTTCGCTGCGCCGTGTCGCCGGCGACGCCGGCCGTGCCGGCCGACCGCTGGCACGGTAACCGCCTGCGGCAACAACCGCTCGGCGACGAGCCGCGTACGCTGAGCAGGCCATCGACGCGTTTAATGTCGGGTCCCCGATCGCCTCACTCCCGTTTCACGCCCCGCCCGCCAAGCTGTGTGTCACACCGGCACCACTGGGCCGGAACCAACGGCACAGACGTGGACACGGGGAGAACTGAGATGGCCCAACAGATGACGGAGCACCGGACGCGCCCGGCGGGCACCACCGAGGCCGCGAGCGCCACCGACAGCCTGACCGACCTCGACGCCACCGACGAGCGCGGCGTCTCCACGGATCTGGTCCGGGCATACCTGAACGGGATCGGTCGCACGAAGCTGCTGACCGCCGCCCAGGAGGTCGACCTGGCCAAGCGGATCGAGGCCGGCCTGTTCGCCGAGGAGAAACTGGCGACCTGCACCCCCGTCTCGACGGAGCTGCGGGCCGACCTGGAGCTGATCGTCGCGCAGGGTCGGGCCGCGAAGGACCACCTGCTGGAGGCCAACCTGCGCCTGGTGGTCAGCATCGCCAAGCGCTACACCGGCCGCGGCATGGCCTTCCTCGACCTGATCCAGGAGGGCAACCTCGGCCTGATCCGCGCGGTCGAGAAGTTCGACTACGCCAAGGGCTACAAGTTCTCCACGTACGCCACCTGGTGGATCCGGCAGGCGATCACCCGCGCGATGGCCGACCAGGCCCGCACCATCCGCATCCCGGTGCACATGGTCGAGCAGGTCAACCGCATGGTCCGGGCCCGTCGCGAGCTCTCCGTCTCGCTGGGCCGGGAGCCCACCGTCGCCGAGGTCGCCCGGGCCATGGACATCCCGGAGTTCCAGGTGATCGAGCTGATCTCGTACGACCGGGAGCCGGTGAGCCTCGACCAGGCGGTCGGCGAGGACGGCGAGAGCGCGCTCGGCGACTTCGTGGCCGCCGTCGACCCGAGCGCCGAGCCGGGCGACGCCGCCGCGCAGGGCGAGCTGCGCAACGAGGTGAGCATCGTGCTGTCCACCCTCTCCCAGCGGGAGCAGGCCGTGATCCGGCTCCGCTTCGGCCTCGACGACGGCCGGCAGCGCACCCTCGACGAAGTGGGCCGGGAGTTCGGCCTGTCGCGGGAGCGGATCCGGCAGATCGAGAAGGTGACCCTGCTGAAGCTGCGCGCCCCGGAGCGGGCGCAGCGCCTGGAGGCGTACGCCTGCTGACGTCCCTGCGCCACGCGAGGCCCCGGCGGTTCGCCGGGGCCTCGCGTTCGTCCGGCGCTCCGGGACTGTGCTTGCCCCGACGGCGCCGCCGGGATATAAAACCATCTGGTTATTGAACCGGGAGGTTATCGAATCGTGCGCGCCGACCTGCTGGATGCGACCTTCGCGGCGCTGGCCGACCCGACCCGGCGGGCCATCCTGGCCCGCCTGGCGTCCGGCGAGGCCACCGTGACCGAGCTGGCGGCGCCCTTCGCGATGAGCCAACCGGCCGTCTCCAAGCACCTCAGGGTGCTGGAGCGCGCCGGGCTGGTCAGCCGGGGTCGCGACGGCCAGCGTCGCCCGTGCCGCCTGGAGGCCGGCCCGTTGCGGGAGGCCACCGCCTGGCTGGCCGGCTACCGGGACTACTGGGCGGAGAGCTACCAGCGCCTCGACGCCCTGCTCGACGACCTCCAGCCCACCGCCCAGAGGGCCGGTGCCCCCGCCGGCACCGGGCGCGACGACACCCCGGACGCCACCCGGTGACCGGCGACGGCGACCCACTGGTGGTCCACGCGCCGGGCGACCGGGAGATCGTGTTGAGCCGGCTGTTCGACGCGCCCGCGCCCCTGGTCTTCGCCGCCTTCACCCGCCCGGAGCTGCTCGTGCACTGGTACGGCGCGCGCGGCTGGCGGCTGGTCGAGTGCGAGGTGGACCTGCGCGTGGGCGGACGGTGGCGCTTCGTCTCGCAGGGCCCGGGCGGGGAGCGGATGGGTCAGAGCGGGGTGTACCGGGGGATCGACCCGCCCCGGCGACTGGTCCTCACCGAACTCTTCGACGACCAGTCCTATCCGGGCGAGACCCTGATCACCCACGAGTTCGCCGAACTCGTCGGGCGCACCACCGTCACCAGCACGCTGCGCTACGCCACCCCCTCGGGCCGCGACAGGGTGCTGCGCTACCCGATGGCCCGGGGCGTCGGCGAGAGCTTCACCCGCCTCGCCGAGCTGCTGGGCCGGCCAACGACGACAGGAGGAGCGACAGCATGAACTGGACCCTGGAAGTGGTGATCGTGCCGGTCTCCGACGTGGACCGCGCCAAGTCGTTCTACGCCGACCGGCTCGGCTTCGCCGTCGACCACGACACGGTGATCAACGACGACGCGCGGATCGTGCAGCTGACCCCGCCCGGCTCCGGCTGCTCCATCGTGATCGGCAAGGGGGTGGTGCCGGAGATGCCCCCCGGCTCGCTCAAGGGCCTCCAACTCGTCGTGCCCGACCTGCGAAGGGCGCGGGCCGAGCTGGTCGAGAGCGGCGTCGAGGTCAGCGAGATCCAGGTCGTCGGCGAGAACCCCCGCCCGGTGCCCGACCCGCTGGACAACGTCGGGTTCCTCTTCTTCGCCGACCCCGACGGCAACGCCTGGGCGGTGCAGCAGATCTCCGAGCGGGCCTGAGGGCCGCCGCCGGGAGGGCGCCCTGCGCACGCGGCGCGGGGGCGCCCCTCCTCACAGGCGGCGGGGGCCGGTGTCGGGGCGGGCCACGGCGGAGCCGACCCGGACGGTGGCGTGCAGCACCGAGAAGCCGTCGGGGCGGGCGAGCACCGGATTGAGCGTCAGCGCACGCACCCGGGGCTGCTCGTCGGCGAGGCGGCCGACCCGCAGCAGCAGCTCCGCCAGCGCCGCCCGGTCCACCGGCGCCGCGCCCCGGTGCCCGCGCAGCAGCGGCGCCGCCCGGGGCTCGTCGACCAGCTCGGCGGCGTCCAGGTCGGTCAGCGGCACCGCCCGCCAGGCCCGGTCGCCGAGCAGCTCGGTGGCGACGCCACCCAGCCCGAAGCCGACCACCGGGCCGAACGCCGGATCCTCCACCAGCTCGACCACGCAGGCCACGCCGGGCGGGACCATCGGCTGCACCAGGACGTCCGCGCCGAACAGCGCCGACATCTCCGCGTACGCGCGGTGGACCGTGGCCGCGTCGGGCAGGTCGAGCCGGACCGCGCCGAGGTCGAGGCGGTGCCGCAGGCCGGGTGCGGCGGCCTTGAGGGCCACCGGGAAACCCAGCCGCGCCGCCGCCTCGGCGGCCTCCCCGGCCGAGCGCGCCGGCACCGACTCGACCACGTCGATCCCGTACGCCGCGAGCAGCCCCGCCGGATCGAGGGCCTCCGGGCGCAGGGCGGCGTGCGCCGCCGAGCGGTCCACCCGGGTCAGCTCCGGCGGCACCCCGGCGGGCCGGCGCAGCCAGTCGGCGTACGCGGCGACCCGGGCGAGGGCGCGCACGGCCTCCTCCACGCTCGGGTACGCGGGCACCCCGGCGGGCGCCCGGCCGACCAGGAACGTCGCCACCGCCGGCTTGCCAGCGGCGAACGCGCTCGGCAGCGCGGCCGTGAAGTCGGCGTCGGTGTCGGTGAGCTGGCCGGGCAGCGGCGGGGCGAACACCACCACCAGGGCGTCCACCTCGTCGTCGGCGCCCGCCTCGGCGAGCGCGGCGGCGAACTCGGCGGCGCCGGCGCGCGGGCCGACGTCGCGCGGATAGCCGGTGGCGACGGTGAGCCCCTGCGCGGCGCAGGCGGTGGCCGCCAACCCCGTCAGCGCCGAGGAGTTGCCGACCACGCCGACGCGCGGCCCGGCGGGCAGCGGCTGGTGGGCCAGCAGCACCCCGACGTCGAGCAGCTCGGCGACGGTGTCCACCCGGATCACGCCCGAGTGGGCGAACAGCGCGGCGACCGCCACCTCGTCCGGGCCTGCCGAGTCGCCCACCCCCGGCGGCCGGGCCGGCGACGCCAGCGCCACGACGGGCTTGTCCCGGCCGATGCGGCGGGCCAGCCGGGCGAACTTGCGCGGGTTGCCGAAGGTCTCCAGGTACAACATGATCACGTCGGTGCCGGGGTCGTCCTGCCAGTACTGGAGCAGGTCGTTGCCCGACACGTCGGCCCGGTTGCCGGCCGAGACGAAACTCGACAGCCCCAGCCCGCGCCGGTCCGCCTCGGCCAGCAGCGCCACCCCGAACGCGCCGGACTGGCTGAAGATGCCCACCCGACCGGGCACCGGCAGCCGGGGGGCGAGGGTGGCGTTGAGGCGTACGGCCGGGTCGGTGTTGGCCACCCCCAGGCAGTTCGGGCCGACCACGCGCATGCCCGCCGCGTGCGCCGCGCGGACCAGCGCGCGCTGCGCGGCCGCGCCCTCCCCGCCGGCCTCGGCGAAGCCCGCCGAGATGACCACCAGGCCGTGCGCGCCCGCGGCGGCCGCGTCGGCGACCACCCTCGTCGCCGCCTCCGGCGGAACCGCCACCACCGCCAGGTCGACCGGCACGCCGGCATCGGCCGCCGAGGGGTACGCGGGCAGCCCGGCGACCGACGCCGCGCTCGGATGCACCGGAACCACCGCGCCGGTGTAGCCGCCGTCGCGCAGGTGCCCGAGCACCGCCGCGCCGACGCCCTGCCCGGTGGCGCTGGCGCCGTAGACGGCGACGCCACGCGGGGCGAGCAGGCGGGCGACGGAGCGGGCCTCGGTGCGGTGCTCCCGGCCGCGCTGCACCTCCAGCGTCGCGTCGGTGGGGGCGATCGGGAAGGTCAGATGGACCACGCCGTCGGCGAACTGCCGCTGGACCTGGTAGCCGAAGTCGGAGAAGACCCGCAGCATCGCGCCGTTGGCCGGGAGCACCTCGGCCACGAAGCTGGCGATGTCGTTGCGGCGGGCCGCGTCGGCCAGGTGCTCCAGCAGCACCGACCCGATGCCCCGGCCCTGGTAGGCGTCCTCGACCACGAACGCCACCTCGGCCTCCGGCGCTTGCGGACCCAGCCGCTCGTAGCGGCCGACGGCGACGATCCGCTCGCCGACCAGCACCACGAACGCCTCCCGGTCACGGTGGTCGACGTTGACGAAGCGTTGCAGGTCCCGCTCCGGGATGCGCGGGTACGGCGAGAAGTAGCGCAGGTAGCGGGTGCGCTCCGAGAAGCGGGAGTGCATCGCTACGACGCCCGGCCCGTCCGACGGGCGGATCGGGCGCAGCTGCACGGTGGTGCCGTCGCTGAGCAGCACATCCACCGGTTGTTCCACCGTGGTCACCTGTGCGGTCCCTTCCGGCACCGGTTCAGTCGCGTGGGTCGTGCGGGTCGAGCCCGAACAGCGGGAAGGCGGTCTTGCGGGCCGCCGCGATCGCCCGGTCCACCGCGCTCGGCTCCCCCGTCGGCTGCCACGGCTCGTACGCCGGGTCGACGTCGTCGGTCATCCGCAACGGGATCTGCCGGCCCGGCCGGCGCGCGGCGGCCAACTCCCGCCACGCCGGCGGGGTCAGCGTCGCCGGGTCGACCGGGTCGCCGGCGGCCACCGCGAGCAGGTGCGTCCAGGCCCGGGGCACCACCTCCACCAGCGCGTACCCGCCGCCGCCGGTGGCCACCCAGCGGCCCTCGCACAACTCGTCGGCGAGCGCCCGCAGGGCCAGGTAGGTGGCGCGCTGCCCGTCCACGGAGAGGTTCAGGTCGGCCAGCGGGTCGAGGCGGTGCCCGTCCGCGCCGCACTGGGTCACCAGCACCTGCGGCCGGAACGCGCGCAGCACCGACGGCACCACCGCGTGGAAGGCGCGCTGCCAGCCGGCGTCGTCCACACCCGGCGGCAGCGGGAGGTTGACGGCGCTGCCCTCGGCGCCCGGCCCGCCCGTCTCGTCGGGGAAGCCGGTGCCCGGGAAGAGCGCCAGCGGTGTCTCGTGCACGCTGACCGTGAGCACCCGCGGGTCGTTCCAGAAGACCTGCTGCACCCCGTCGCCGTGGTGCACGTCCACGTCCACGTACGCGACCCGCTCGGCGCCCAGGTCGAGCAGGCGGGCGATCGCCACCGCCGGGTCGTTGTAGACGCAGAACCCGGCCGCGCGGGCCGGCATGGCGTGGTGCAGGCCGCCGGCCACGTTGACCGCCCGCCGGGCCTCGCCCCGCCAGACCGCCTCGGCCGCCGCCACCGTGGCACCCGCCACGAGCGCGCTGGACTCGTGCATCCCCTCGAAGACCGGGTTGTCGGAGGTGCCCAGCCCGAAGCCGGCGAAGAGCGGGTCGCGGGGGGCGGCCTTCACCGCGGCGAGGTAGCGCGGGTCGTGCACCCGGCTCAGCAGCGCGTCGTCGGCCGGCTCCGGCTTGACCAGCCGCACGCCGGGACGGGCGAGGACGCCCAACTCCCGGGCCAGGGCGAACGTCAGCTCCACCCGTACCGGGTCGAGGGGATGATCCCCCATGTCGTAGGCGAGCAGGGACTCGTCCCACACCACCACCGTGTCGTCGGACATGGCCCCATCGTCGCACGCGCACCCGGGCGTGCCCGCGCACGCGCTGCCCAGCCGCAGGGTGTCGCCCGACGCGGTTGCCCGCTCAGCCGCCGGGTGCCGTCGGTGCCCCCGCTCCTCGCTCACCCGGTCGGGGTCGGCCCCGTCGCCACCGGGCGGTCCGGGTCGGCGACCCAGTTGCTCCACGACCCGACATACAGTGCCGCGTCCGGCCGGCCGGCCAGGTGCAGCGCGAACACCGCCTGCGCCGCCGTCACCCCCGACCCGCAGTACGCCCCCACCGGCCGGTCCTCGCCCACCCCGGCGGCGGCGAACCGCTCACGCAGCGCCTCCACGGCGGGGAACCGGCCCTCGGCGACGTACTCGCCGGCGGGCAGGTTCACCGCGCCGGGCACGTGCCCGGCGACCGGGTCGATCGGCTCGGTCTCGCCCCGGTAGCGGGGCGCGGCGCGCACGTCGAGCAGGACACCGTCGTCGGCCGCGGCCAGCCGGGCGGCCTCCGCCGCGTCGAGCACCGGCAGCGCGCCGGGACGCACCTCGACGTCGCCCCGCCGCGGCGTCGGCACCGTCGTGCTGACGGGCAGCCCGGCGGCCTGCCACGCCGGGAAGCCGCCGTGCAGCAGCCGTACCGGCCGGTGGCCCGCCCAGCGCAGGGTCCACCAGGCGCGGGCGGCGGCCATGCCGTCGCCGCCGTCGTACACCACCACGGGGTGACCGGCGCGGACGCCGGCGGCCCGCAGCGCCGCCTGGAGGGCGGCGGGGTCGGGCAGCGGGTGGCGGCCGGCGGGGCCGGGCGGGCCGCAGAGCGCGGTGTCCAGGTCGACGAAGACCGCGCCGGGCAGGTGACCGGCGGCATAGTCCTCCCGACCCGGCGGGCCGACGAGCCGCCAGCGGACGTCGAGCAGCGTGGGCGGGTCTGCCTGGCCGAGTTCGACCGCGAGCCGACCGGCCTCGACAATGAGATCATCGGAGGCGGGCATGGCGTCCAGTCAACACCATCCCGGCGCGGACCTGGCGGTTCGCCGTGGGTCGTTCGGTGAACGCCGAGGTAGCATCGTTGGCCGGAGGTCCGCTGACGTGAAGCATGATCTGGTCGACACGACCGAGATGTACCTCAAGACCATCCTCGAGCTGGAGGAGGAGGGGGTTCCGCCGCTGCGTGCCCGCATCGCCGAGCGGCTGGGGCAGAGCGGGCCGACCGTCAGCCAGACCGTCGCCCGGATGGAGCGCGACGGCCTGCTGACCGTCGAGGGCGACCGCCACCTGGCGCTGACCCCGCACGGCCGCAGCAACGCGGTCTCCGTGATGCGCAAGCACCGCCTCGCCGAGCTGCTGCTGGTCAACGTGATCGGGATGCCCTACGAGGAGGCCCACGAGGAGGCCTGCCGGTGGGAGCACGTGATGAGCGACGCCGTCGAGAAGCGGGTCTACGACCTGCTCAACCGGCCGACCCGCTCCCCCTACGGCAACCCGATCCCGGGGCTGGACCAGCTGGGCACGCCGGAGCAGACGACCGCCGCCCCGGTCGAGGGCGAGCGCAACCTGGCGTTCCCGGGGCTGTCGGGGCCCGTCGTGGTGCGACGCATCTGCGAGAGCGTGCAGACCGACGCGGACGTGCTCCGGCAGCTGCACGCCGCCGGCGTCGACCCGGGCGCGACCGTCACGGTGGCGCAGGAGCGCGACGGGGTGTCGATCGACCGCTCCGGTGACCGCATCAGGTTGCCGCGCGAGATCGCCTCCCGCGTCTTCGTCGCCGCGCACTGATCCGTTCCGGGCACGTCGCCTGCTCGGCCGGCTCGCACCGGACGCAGGGCGCACCCGCACCGGCCGACGCGCGGGCGGCGGCCCGGGCCGGAGTCAGAGCGCCCGGATGTCGAGTTGCCCGGCCAGCGTGACGAGCGCCTCCGTGAGCCGCTCGGCGTCGGCCCTGACCGTGTCGCGGGCAGTGGCATAGCGCAGGGTGACGAGGCGGGCCTCGGCGGCCAGCCAACCCACCTCCGCGACCGGTCCGGCGCCACCCTTGGCCGAGACGGTCCGCCGGTATGCCCGCTGGCCGAGCCCGGGCACCTTGGCCGCCTTCGCCGGCACCACGTCGGCGGTGAAGGTCGCCGCGTCGATCGACGTCCGCGTGACGGTCAGCGTCAGCTCCGGCAGGTCGTCCTGACCCGCGCGCACCACGCAGGTGTGGCTGTCGCCGGTCGCGCTGGCCGCCGCGACGTCGAAGCGGACGCCGGCGTGCTGCTCGATCACGCCGAAGTCCAACAGCCGGCACGCCCCGCCGGAGGAGGCGGCGGCCACGTCGACGGCGACCGGTGCGGGAGGTGGTAGGGCCACCGGCTCGGCCTCCGCGCCGCAGCCGGCCACCAACAGCACCGCCACCCCGGCGCCCAGCATCCGCCCGCGCACGCTCACTCCTCCGCTGTCCACTCCGACGCGTCCGCCGGAAACCGTACGATGTGGCCCGGCCGGGCGGTAGCCCTCGGCCGGACTCCCTCAGTCGTCGACGTACGGGCAGTGTCGGCAGCCGCGCCCGCAGCAGGTGCCGCGCCGGGCCAGGAAACCCGCGCTGAGCACGAAGAGACCGGTGGCCGGGTCGAGGTAGCCCGCCTCGCCGGCGGTCAGGGCGGCGGAGTGCGCGGCGAGGATCCGCTCCCGGTCCGGGTGCTGCGGCGGCAGCCGGGACGGGTGCGGCTCGGTCAGCGGCCGGTCCGCCAGCGGTCGTCGCTCTCCGGTCACCGGCGCAGTCTAGAGACGTGCTCGGCGGCGCCTGCCCCGGGCGGGGCGCCGGGCCACCGCCGGATCCGCAGGTCGCGGCACTGCGGATGGTCGGCCAGGGGGCGCGCGGCCGCCCGTACGGGGATCGGATAACCAGTGGCGTCGATCCGGACGGGGCCGGCAGGCTGACCGGATGGACCACGGACGGGCCGGGCGCCCGCGAGCCGCGTCGAATCCCGCGAGGTCGGCGGCCTCCCCACACCGGTCACCGGCCCGCACCGGAAGCCCGGCGTGACGCAGCAGGCGGCCAGGCCCGCCGCAGGCACCGCCCCGAAACGACCCTCGCTGCTGCGCAGCCGCAACTTCGGGCTGCTCCTGGCCGGGCAGACGCTCAGCGAACTGGGCACCCGGGTCTCCAACGTCGCGGTGCCGCTGCTCGCCGTCGGCACACTCGACGCCAGCGTCTTCCAGGTGGCGCTGCTGACGGCGCTCGCCTGGCTGCCGTACCTCATCTTCTCCCTGCCCGCGGGCATCCTCGCCGACCGCGTCGACCAGCGGCGGCTGATGGTCGCCTGCGACCTTGGCCGGGCCGCGCTGCTGCTGTCGGTGCCGGTGGTCGCCCTGGTCGGTCAGCTCACCCTCGGCTTCCTGTACGCGGTGGTCGGGCTCTCCGGCGTGCTCACCGTCCTGTTCACGGTGGCCCACAAGAGCATGCTGCCGAGACTGGTGCCGTCGGAACGCCTCGTGGACGCCAACGCGAAGCTCACCGTCGGCCAGGACTCCGCCGAACTCGTCGGCCCGACGATCGGCGGCGTGCTGGTCGGGCTGGTCGGCGCCGCGAGGACGCTCGTCGTCACCGCCGTCGCCTTCGCCGTGAGCGGGTTGACCCTGCTGCTGATCCGGGAGGCGCCGGCCGGGCCCGCGCCACGCCGCGAGCGGGTGCCGCTGCGGGTGGAGATGACCGAGGGGCTGGGCTTCATCCGCCGCCAGCCCATCCTGCGCAGCATCCTCGCCTGCACCACCACCTCGAACTTCTTCGTCATGGCGTCCGGCTCGATCGAGGTGGTCTTCCTGCTCAAGGAGCTGCACGCCACGCCGGCGCTGGTCGGGCTGGTCTTCTCGGTCAGCGCCGTGGGCGGCCTGGTCGTCGGCGCGTTCGCCGACCGGTTGACCGCGTGGCTCGGCTCGGCCCGGGTGATCTGGGTGGCGATGGCCGCCCCGGGCCCGCTGTACCTGCTGATGCCCCTGGCGCAGCCCGGCTGGGGCGTGCTGCTCTACGGCATCGGCATGGCCGCGTTCTCCGCCAACGCGGTGCTCTACAACGTGGCCGCCATGACGTACCGGCAGCGGATCACCCCGCCCGCCCTGCTCGGCCGGGTGAACGCGGCGTTCCTCTGGGTCTGCTTCGGCGTGATCCCGGTGGGCGCGCTCACCGGCGGCACCCTCGCCAGCCAGTTCGGGTTGCGGCCGGCGCTGTGGATCTGCGTGCTCGGCACGTGGAGCGCCGCGCTCTTCGTCGTCTTCTCGCCGCTGCGGCGGATGCGGGACATGCCGGCGGCGTGACCGGTCGATGTCAGCACTGGCTCCGGGCGGGGCCCGTCGGCGGCCGACCAGGCCGCACCTCCCGGCCGGGTGACCCCGGGCACCGGGCCGGCCCGTGCGCACGGAAGCACGTTGGCTTTCCGCTCCGCCCGGCCTATGGTGGCTGCATGTGTTCGACCGGTCAGCAGAGCAGCACCGCCGTCGTGGTGACGGCGGCGCCCGCTGCTGCCTGCCGGTGTGCCCTGCGGGTGAACGTGGCGACCCGGGTGGTGCGATCCGCAGTCGCGCCGTCGTGCGCCGGCTCGGTCGCCTCCCGACTGCCGAGCCCCGCCGGACGTGGCCCTCCGTGAACCGGTTGCAACTCTTGCGAACGGCCACCAGGGCGAAGCTATCCAGCTTCGGCCCTTTTTCTTTTTCCCGAAGGAGCTACGCCATGACCACGCCCACCCAGTCCAGCGAGCAGAAGTGGCTCGACGACCTGCGTACGACACTGACCAACGACTTCGAGGCGCAGACCGTCCGGCTGACGCAGCTCACCGCCGACACCGGCGACCCGGGCGAGGCGCACACCCAGAGCGCGCTGATCGCCGCCACCCGGCAGAGCATCGAGCAGATCAGCGGGGCGCTTCGTCGCCTCGCCGAGGGCCGCTACGGCATCTGCGAGCGGTGTTCCGCCGCGATCCCCCGGGAGCGCCTGGAGGTGCTGCCGCACGCCCGCTTCTGCGTGCCCTGCCAGCAGAAGCAGCACTGACGTACGCGGGGCTGCCGTGCCGGAAGACGGCACGGCAGCCCGGCCGGGTCAGCCGAACCAGGTCATCGCCTGCCCGTGCGAGCGCGTCCAGGCGAGTGGCCGGCCGTCCAACGCGAGCACGTTGTACAGCGCCCCGTCCGGCGGTTCCGGCAACGCGCCGTGGGGCAGCACGTCCGGAGACTCGTTGGAGATCCAGTGGCCGGGCAGGCGGCGTACCGCGTCCGTGAACGCCGCCCGGCGCGGTGCCGGCACCTGGTAGAGCACGGAGGTGTGGAACACCACCAGCGTCGCGCCCGCCGGCGCCCGCGCGGCCAGCGCGGGCAGGTCGTCCACCAGGTCGCCGCGCACGAGCAGCGGCGGCTCGGCCACGGCGACGGCCGCTGCGGCCCGCAGCCGGGCGCGGCGATGTGTGTGCTCCGGCCAGACAAGAGCGTCGAGCCACGCGACGTCCGCCGGATCGCTCACCCGCAGCGGATTCAGGTCCAGGCCGGCCCGCCACACCACCTCCGGCAGCCGGTCCGGCGGGGCCATACCGGTGGCGGCGCATCCGAAGGCCGGGTCGCCCGCGCCGAGCACGTGGTCGCCGTAGCGGTAGGCGTACCGGTCGGGGTAGAGGCAGAGCCCGGCGGACGCGCCGACCTCCAGCAACGCCAGCGGCTGCGGCAACGCGGCGAGCACGGGCAGCAGTACGGCACACCGCCCGGGCTCGTTCGTCTGGGTCGCGCGGGTGCGCAGTTCCGCCTCGATCGCCGGCCAGTTGGCCAGCGCGAAGTCGCGGAAGGCCGCCGGGCCGTCGACGGGTCCGCCGAGCAGTCGTACGACGCCGAACAGCAGGTTCGGCTGCCGCTTTCCTGGCGGGAGCGCGGCGAGCCGGGCCAGGAGTTCGTCGTCGCGGGAGACGGCGAGGGACAGTCGCTCGTACGTCGGGGAAACGCCGCGCGCCTCACGGGTGCCGAACTCGACGTAGCTCTCGGCGATCGTCATGTTCCGATGATCGCAGCCGACGCCTCACGGTGTTCGCCTCCCGTGACGCGGCTTTCGGCCCGCCGAGATCTCCTCCAGGTGCTGGAGCAGCCGCCGCAGGTCCACAGGGCAGGACGGGGCCGTGGGTGGTCATGACGCCTCCTCCCCAGGCCAGTGACCTCGGCCTATCGGGGCGCGATGCCGGGCCCGACAGGGCAACTCCGAACCGCATCGACAGAGGCGACGCCACTGTTGCCAGGACCAGACCGGGCGGTGCCGACGGGCCAGAGTGAGCGCCACCGCCAGCAGATAGCCGTCGTACGACACGCGCTTCGGCATGTGACCTCCCGGCGATCCGTCGTCCCGCTGTCACCAGCGGGCTCCGCTACACCACACACCACCTCCTTTGGGGTTGTCAATCTGTAAGTGACAATCGCCAAGAGAATGTCGCACTTACCTTCAGGCCGTGAAGCGACCGCGCTTGTACGGGCCTGGCGAGTTGGCCGCCCTGTTCGGCGTGTCGCGTCAGCGGGTTCTACAAATCACCCGTAGGCCTGGATTCCCGGAACCCATCGCCCGCTTGATCGGGACGACCGTCTGGGACGCGGACGAGGTGGACGAGTGGGCCCGGCACAATCGCCCGCCCCGCCCGACCGACGGCGACGAGGACCGCTGACGAGACGCCGCGCGCGGACACGGCGACGTCCAGGCACATCGCGAAGGTAGCTGGCGCCGACGTCGCGACAACCGCGATCCTGGGTTCCGGCCGTGATGCTGCGAACGAGTCCTCCGCCGTCGTTGCCGATGTCCTGCTTGGTGCCGACCGCATCTGTCACGTCCCCGTCGAGGCGCAGTGAATCCAGATCGGCGCGCTAACCCCTCGGACCCAGGAAGACAGGCGTCCAGCAACGACCATGGTGGGCCGGCAGATACCTGCCGGCCCACCATGGTCTACTCGTACGTCAGCTGCAACCGCTGGTGGAGCCGCAGCCCTCGCAGACGTAGCAGCTACCGGCCGGGCGCATCTTCGTACCGCAGGTGAAGCAGAGCGGCGCGTCGGCGGCCTTGCCGATCACGGCCTCCAGCAGTTCGGTGCTGGAGCCCACGGGCGGCGCCGGCTTGGCGGCGGCGACGTCGGCGGTCTCCTGTGCCGGCTGGGCGATCGGGCCGGTCTTCGGCTCGGCCGGCGCTTCGACCGGGGCGGAGGCGGCCATCGCGGTGAGGTCCGCACCGCTCGCCTCCGCCTCCGCCTCGGCCCGGAGCTGGGCGGCCCGCTCGCTGGCGGTGAAGATGCCCAGTTCCGCGCGGCGCTCGTACGGCAGGAAGTCCAGCGCCAGGCGACGGAAGATGTAGTCCATCACCGAGGCGGCCATCCGCACGTCCGGGTCGTCGGTCATGCCGGCCGGCTCGAAGCGCATGTTGGTGAACTTGCTGACGTACGTCTCCAGCGGGACGCCGTACTGGAGACCGATGGAGATGGCCACCGAGAAGGCGTCCATCACGCCGGCCAGGGTCGAGCCCTGCTTCGACATCTTGAGGAAGACCTCGCCCAGGCCGTCGTCCGGGTAGGACGAGGCGGTGAGGTAGCCCTCGGCGCCGCCGACGGAGAAGCTGACCGTCTGGGACGGGCGCTTCTTCGGCAGCCGCTTGCGCACCGGGCGGTACTCGACGACCTTCTCGACGACCTTCTCCACCTCGGCCGGGGCCTCCGTGGTCGCGACGGTCTTGTTGGGCTTGGCGACCGACAGCGGCTGGCCGACCTTGCAGTTGTCGCGGTAGATCGCCAGCGCCTTGAGGCCGAGCTTCCAGCCCTCGAAGTAGATCTTCTCGACGTCCTCGACGGTCGCCTGCTCCGGCATGTTGACCGTCTTGGAGATGGCGCCGGAGATGAACGGCTGGACGGCCGCCATCATCCGTACGTGGCCCATGGGCGCGATCGAGCGCTCGCCCATCGCGCAGTCGAAGACCGGATAGTGCTCCGGCTTCAGGCCGGGGGCGTCGACCACGTGGCCGTGGTCGGCGATGTGCTCCACGATCGCCTCGACCTGCTCCTCGGGGTAGCCGAGGCTGCGCAGGGCGCGCGGCACGGTCTGGTTGACGATCTGCATCGAGCCGCCGCCGACCAGCTTCTTGAACTTGACCAGCGCCAGGTCCGGCTCGACGCCGGTGGTGTCGCAGTCCATCATCAGGCCGATGGTGCCGGTCGGCGCGAGCACGCTGGCCTGCGAGTTGCGCCAGCCGAACTTGTCACCGATCTTGTTGCCCTGGGTCCACTGCTTCGTGGCCTCGCGGACGATCGCGGTGGCCACGGTGCCCGACGGCTTGATCTCGTCGTTGGCGGCGGCGTGCTTGCGCATGACCCGCTTGTGCGGCTCGGCGTTGCGGGCGTAGCCGTCGTACGCGCCGACGACGCCGGCCAGCTCGGCGGAGCGGCGGTACGCGGTGCCGGTCATCAGCGAGGTGATCGCCGCGGCCACCGAGCGGCCCTGCTCCGAGTCGTACGGCAGGCCGGAGGCCATCAGCAGGGCGCCCAGGTTGGCGTAGCCGATGCCGAGCTGCCGGTAGGCGCGGGTGGTCTCGCCGATCTTCTCGGTCGGGAAGTCGGCGAAGCAGATCGAGATGTCCATCGCGGTGATGACGAACTCGACGGAGCGGACGAACTTCTCCACCTCGAAGCCGCCGTCGGCGCGGAGGAACTTCATCAGGTTGAGCGAGGCCAGGTTGCACGAGGAGTTGTCCAGGTGCAGGTACTCCGAGCACGGGTTCGACGCGGTGATCCGCCCGGTCTCCGGGCAGGTGTGCCAGTCGTTGATCGTGTCGTCGTACTGCAGGCCGGGGTCGGCGCACTCCCAGGCGGCGTGGGAGATGGTGCGGAACAGGTTCTTGGCGTCGATGGTCTCGATCACCGCGCCGTCGAGCCGGCCGCGCAGGTCGAAGCCCCCGCCGTTCTCCACGGCGGTCATGAACTCGTCGGAGACCCGCACGGAGTTGTTGGCGTTCTGGTACTGCACGCTGACGATGTCGGCGCCGCCGAGGTCCATGTCGAACCCGGCGTCGCGCAGCGCGCGGATCTTGTCCTCCTCGCGCGCCTTGGTGACCACGAACTCCTGGATGTCCGGGTGGTCCACGTCGAGGATGACCATCTTCGCCGCGCGCCGGGTGGCGCCGCCGGACTTGATGGTGCCGGCGGAGGCGTCGGCGCCGCGCATGAAGCTGACCGGGCCGGAGGCGTTGCCGCCGGAGGAGAGCAGCTCGCGGGAGGAGCGGATCCGGGACAGGTTGACGCCGGAGCCGGAGCCGCCCTTGAAGATCAGCCCCTCCTCCTTGTACCAGTCGAGGATGGAGTCCATCGAGTCGTCGACGGCCAGGATGAAGCAGGCGCTGACCTGCTGCGGCGAGGGCGTGCCGACGTTGAACCAGACCGGTGAGTTGAAGCTGAACACCTGGTGCAGCAGCATCCAGGTCAGCTCGTGGGCGAAGACCTCGGCGTCGGCCGGGCCGGCGAAGTAGCCGTACTCCTCACCGGCGGTGCGGTAGGTGGTGACCACCCGGTCGATGAGCTGCCGCAGCGACCACTCCCGTTCGGGGGTGCCGACGGCGCCCCGGAAGTACTTGGTGGTCACGATGTTCGCCGCGTTGACGCTCCACGACTCCGGGAACTCGACGCCACGCTGCTCGAAGTTGACCGAGCCGTCCCGCCAGTTCGTCATGACGATGTCGCGACGCTCCCAGGCGACCTCGTCGTAGGGGTGCACCCCCTCGGTGGTCCAGACCCGCTCGATCTTGAGTCCCGCGCCGGCCTTGTTCCGTGCCCTGCTGGTTGTCACACCGTCCCCCGACATCTCATCCGCCCCCTCGTCCGCACGGCCACCCGCCGCCCGATCCGACTTGTCGTCATCTGCAAAGAAAAAAATCAACTGGTACGGCCGGCGACCTCGGCCGCCTCGGCCCCGGCGCCCTCCCGGGCGCGCGCGGCGGCCCGCAGCGTCTCGATCTCCCGCTCGAAGTCGGCGAGCGAGTCGAACGACCGGTAGACGCTGGCGAACCGCATGTAGGCCACCTCGTCCAGGTCCCGCAGCGGGCCCAGGATGGCCAGCCCCACCTCGTGGCTCGGGATCTCGGCGGCCCCCTTGGCCCGGACGGTCTCCTCGACCTTCTGCGCGAGCAGCGCGATCGAGTCGTCGTCCACGGGCCGACCCTGGCACGCCTTGCGCACCCCGCCGACGATCTTCGTGCGGCTGAACGGTTCGGTGACCCCGCTGCGCTTGACGACCGCGAGGACCGCCTCCTCCACCGTGGTGAACCGCTTGCCGCACTCCGGGCAGGACCGCCGCCGGCGGATCAACTGGCCGTCGTCGGCCTCCCGCGAGTCGACGACCCGGGAGTCTGCGTGCCGGCAGTACGGACACCGCATCGCACCCGACCTCCTTCGTCGATCGCGGGCCCGCCGACCGCTTCCCGGACACGCGTGAGCGCGGCGGAGCCATCTGTCGATGGTCTTCGCCGTGTCGACGGTGCCGGAGTGCGGTCGGTAGTCGAACCCAACCTGTAGGCGACTTACGCCCGTGTGACTACTACATCTAGGGGTCGACCGTAGGCCGCTGCGGATCGGAGGTCAAGTTGGCCGGCGTGTCCGGCGCGTCACCCGAACTCCGGGGCCGACCAGCGCGCCGCCCGCCGCAGGACCAACCGTGCGACGGCCCCGGGAGTTACCGGTCCGACCGTCGCGAACCGGCCGACGATCGGACGAAAGTCGAACACCCGTTCGATCCGACGTACCATTTATCAGAACACGAGTACGAGCGGACCCGTTTTTCATCCCGACACGCCGAGCAAGGTCGTACAGATGTTTGAAAATGACCGAACTCACCTATACGGTCTTGAAGAACCGGGCGCGGAATCCCTCCGTCCACCGGTCAGCTCGCACACCGCAGCACCGCACGCACCACGAGCCGCCAAGGCACCCAGCGCCGACCAGGGAGGACGGACGTGACCGAGGATCGGGCCAGCCGGCCGAAGAGCCCGCAGCAGATCACCGAGGCGGGCCCGCCAGCCACCCGACGCCGGGGCGCCGCGCGCAGCCGGACCGGGCAGCCGGCCGTGCGCCCGGTCACCCCGGTGGTCAGCGCCTTCCCCGACCCCGCGACGGTGGATCTCACCGCCCGGCAGCGCCGGATCCTGGAGTTCATCCGCACCTGGGTCGAGCGGCACGGCTACCCGCCGAGCGTGCGCGAGATCGGCGAGGCCGTCGGCCTGGTCTCCCCGTCCAGCGTCGCCTACCAGCTCAAGGAGCTGGAGAAGAAGGGCTTCCTGCGCCGCGACCCCAACCGGCCGCGTGCCGTGGACGTCCGGGCGCCCGCCGACGTCGACGACGAGCTGGCCCGCTCGCAGCGCCCCGCCCCGGCCTACGTGCCGATGCTGGGCCGGATCGCGGCCGGTGGCCCGATCCTGGCCGAGCAGGCCGTCGAGGACATCTTCCCCCTCCCCCGCGAGCTGGTGGGCGAGGGCGAGGTCTTCATGCTCCAGGTCAAGGGCGACTCGATGCTCGACGCGGCCATCTGCGACGGCGACTGGGTCGTGGTCCGGCAGCAGCCGACGGCCGAGGCCGGTGACATCGTCGCCGCCATGCTCGACGGCGAGGCGACCGTGAAGACCTACCGCCGCCGCGACGGGCACGTCTGGCTCATGCCGCAGAACCCGGCCTTCGACCCGATCCCCGGTGACGACGCCACCATCATGGGCCGGGTCGTCGCGGTGCTGCGCCGCATCTGATCCGCCACCACCACACCGGGTGGCCGCCGCCGGCGGTCACCCGTCGGTCCCTCACCGCCGACGGTCCGTCACGGCCGTCGGTCCGTCACGGCCGTCGGTCCGGCGGAGTTCAGTAGCGGTCGCCCCGGTAGCCCCGGCCGCCTCCGGGCACGTGCCCGTAGCCGCGACCGTCCTCGGGGCCGTCGTCGCGCCGGCGGACCGGCCGCTGGCCACGGGGATCCGGCTCGCCGCCCCGACGCGGCGGCTCCGCCCGGCCACCACCGTAGACGCCACCGCCCGGCTGGCCCCCGCCACCGTAGACACCGCCACCGGGGCGACCGCCACCCTGCCGGCCACCGCCACCCTGCCGGTCACCCGCGCCGCCACCCTGGCGGCGACCACCGGGTGGCGGCCCGCCCAGGCCGGGCGGCGGCCCGTCGACGGGCGGACGGCCGCCGCCGTAGACACCGCCGCCGGCAGCCGGACGGGCTCCGCCGTAGACGCCACCACCAGCCGGACGGGCACCGCCGTGCACCCCGCCGCCGGCCGGCGGACGGCCGCCGCGCCCACCGGCAGGGCCGCCGTAGACCGGCCCCGCCGGCGCACCGCCGTAGACGCCGCGCCCCCGGTCGCCCGGCGCGACGAAGTCGTCGTCCGCCGGAGCACGCCGGTCGTCGCCGAGGGCGTCGTCGCGCTCCGGACCGTCGTCGCGGCGGACGGGCGTCGGCCTGCGCCGGGCCCGGAGGATGCCGAAGACACCGGCCGCCACCATGAGCGCGCCGATCACCCCCACTGCCGCGATCAGGTACGTGATGTCGCTCAGGCTCAGGCCGTCGACCCACGACTGGCCGGCCTTCTTCGGCGTCTCGCCCCCGCCGGCCACCGGCTTCGCGCCCTCCGTGGAGGGGGTGTAGCCGAGGATGTCGATCGGGGCGTCCTCGTCGAGCTGGCCGCCGTCGGAGACGGTGAGGAAGGTCTTGCCGTCGGGGCTGTAGGTGATCGCCTCACCGAACGGGTCGGCGAGCGCCGTCACCCGGGGCTTGCCGCCGGTGAGGGCGGCCAGGACGTTGCCGTCGGTGACGTCGTACTCGAAGGCGTCGGCGTAGGTGCGCACCACGACCCGGGCGCCGTCCGGTGAGCGGGCCGCACCCGTGATCGCCACGCGGCCGGGAGCGCCGAGGCGGTTGTCCGTGTCGGTCTCCGGCAGGCTGATCTCGCCGACCTTCTTCATCGGCACGGGCGGCGTGTCCCCGCTCTTCATCTTCTCGGCGGGGGAGAAGATCTGGGCCTTGCCGGACATCACCTTGGTGATGATCAACGGGGTGCCGTCGTCGCCGATCAGCAGCGCCTCGGCGTCGTGCGGCTTGCCCTCCGGGTAGGAGAGGCGGTGCAGCACCGGCCGCTTCGACCCGTCGACCGGCATGCTCCACAGCGCCACCCGCTCACGACGCTCACGGCTGGTGACGTTGTCGCCGGTGTCGGCGATCCAGAGCGTGGTGCCGTCCGGGGAGAGCGCCAGGTCCTCGGTGTCGAACGGACCCTGCCCCGAGTAGCGGACCGGCTCCTTCGAGATGCCGCACTTGGTGTCGAGGAAGAAGACCCGCTTGCGGCTCTCCACCTCGGTGCCGTCGTTGATCACGATGTAGCCGCTCTTGGTGGCCACCAGGCCCGACAGCTCCCGCAGCCGCTCGTCGGTGACCGTGCACCGCTTCTTGCCCGGGGCGGCCGCGAGCGAGGACGCGGCCGAGGCCGGTGCCGCAGTCAGGGCGACTCCGGTACACGCCACGGTCGCCCCCAGCAAGCCGAGGACGACCGTGACCGAAGAAACAGCGCGGCGCATTGAATCAGTGTCGCACGCCGGGAGTTTCCGACGCGTGACGCCGGGAGGCCGTCACCGCGCGCCCGCGACCGCCGGGTCCTCCTCCGCCCGGAACGGCGCCAGCTCGGCGGCGAGCGCCTCGCCGACCCGTACGTGCACCAGGGTGCCCTCCGGCAGGTGGGAGGTGCTCAGCACCTCGCCCTGGCGGTGCACCCGGGCCACCAGGTCGCCCCGGTCGTACGGCAGCACCGCGCGGACCTCCACCGCGGGGCGGGGCAGCCGCGCCTCGACGGCCTCGCGCAGCCCGTCAATGCCGCGACCCGTGTGCGCGGAGACGAAGACCGCCTCCGGCCAGAGCCGCTTGAGCCGCAGCAGCGTCTCCTCGTCGGCCGCGTCGGTCTTGTTGACCACCAGCAGCTCGGGCAGCCGGTCGGCGCCCACCTCGGCGAGCACCTCGTGGACCGCCCGGACCTGCTCCTCCGGGTCCGGGTGGGTGCCGTCGACGACGTGCACCACCAGGTCGGCCTCGGCGACCTCCTCCAGGGTCGAGCGGAACGCCTCGACGATCTGGTGCGGCAGGTGCCGGACGAACCCGACCGTGTCGGAGAGGGTGTAGAGCCGCCCGTCGGCCGTGGTGGCCTTGCGGGTGGTCGGGTCGAGGGTGGCGAAAAGCGCGTTCTCCACCAGCACGCCCGCCCCGGTCAGCCGGTTGAGCAGGCTCGACTTGCCGGCGTTGGTGTAGCCGGCGATGGCCACGGCCGGCACGGCGTTGCGGGAACGCCGGGCGCGCTTGGTCTGGCGTACCGTCTTCATGCCCTTGATCTCCCGGCGCAGCCGGGCGATGCGGTGGCGGATCCGGCGCCGGTCGGTCTCCAGCTTCGTCTCACCGGGGCCGCGCAGACCCACGCCGCCGCCGGCGCCACCGCCGCGACCGCTACCACCGGTCTGCCGCGAGAGGGTCTCACCCCAACCGCGCAGGCGCGGCAGCAGGTATTCGAGCTGGGCGAGCTCGACCTGCGCCTTGCCCTCCTTGCTCTTGGCGTGCTGGGCGAAGATGTCGAGGATCAGCGCGGTGCGGTCGACCACCTTGACCTTGGTGCGCTGCTCTAGGTTGCGCAGCTGCGACGGCGACAGCTCACCGTCGCAGATCACCGTGTCGGCGCCGGTGGAGAGCACGACCGAGCCGAGGTCGTCGACCTTGCCCCGGCCGACGTAGGTGGCGGGGTCCGGGCGGTTGCGCCGCTGGATCAGCCCTTCGAGCACCTGCGAGCCGGCGGTCTCCGCCAGCGCGGCCAGCTCGGTGAGGGAGTTCTCGGCGTCGCTCTGCGTGCCCTCGGTCCAGACGCCGACGAGGACGACGCGCTCCAGGCGCAGCTGGCGGTATTCGACCTCGGTGATGTCCGCGAGTTCGGTGGAGAGGCCGGGGACCCGCCGCAGCGCCTGCCGCTCCGACAGCTCGAACTCACCGGTGGTGGCGTCGAGCTCGTCGTCCTCGTAGGGAAGTAGGGTCTCCTGGTTGTGCAAGCCGGTCTCCTGTCCGTTCTGTCACGTACCGAGCAATCCTGACATGTGCCAACGCGGAACGCACCCGCTATATGCCCGCTCGAACGGGCCACAAAAGTGGGGGCGGCTGCCGAAGGGGCCGGCCGGGGCGAGTAGAAATGCGGGGCGAGCCGTTCAGCGTCGACGGAGGGACCCCGTGGCCATCACCCGACTTCCCAGTGCCGGATTCTCGATCACGATTCGGATCGCCGTGCCGGCGGACGCGTCCTCGATCGGCCGGCTGACCACCTCCGTGGGTGAGGCCGGGGCGATCGTCACCGCCCTCGACGTGGTGGACTCCGACCCGACCCACGTGCTCGTCGACCTGACCTGCGACACCGCCGACGCCAGCCACGCCGACCAGGTGGTCGACGCGTTGACCGCGCTGGACGGCGTGGACGTGCGCAAGGTGTCCGACCGGACCTTCCTGCTGCACCTCGGCGGCAAGATCGAGGTCAGCTCGAAGGTGGCGCTGCGCAACCGTGACGAGCTGTCCCGGGCGTACACCCCGGGGGTGGCGCGGGTCTGCCAGGCCATCGCCGAGAACCCCGCCGACGCCCGCCGGCTGACCATAAAGCGCAACACCGTCGCCGTGGTCAGCGACGGCTCCGCCGTGCTGGGCCTGGGCAACCTCGGGCCGGCGGCGTCGCTGCCGGTGATGGAGGGCAAGGCGGCGCTGTTCAAGCGCTTCGGTGGGGTGGACGCCTGGCCGGTGGTGCTCGACACCCAGGACACCGACGAGATCGTGCAGATCGTCAAGGCCATCGCCCCGGCGTACGGCGGGATCAACCTCGAGGACATCGCGGCGCCGCGCTGCTTCGAGATCGAGGCGCGGCTGCGCGAGGCGCTGGACATCCCGGTCTTCCACGACGACCAGCACGGCACCGCGATCTGCGTGCTGGCCGCGCTGACCAACGCGCTGCGCGTCGTGGGCAAGCAGCTCGCGGACGTCCGGGTCGTGGTCTCGGGCGCGGGCGCGGCCGGCACCGCGATCATGAAGCTGCTGCTGCGCCAGGGCGTCGGCGACATCATCGCGTACGACCGCCAGGGCGCCCTGCACCGCGGCCAGAGCGGGCTCAACCCGGCGTGGCAGTGGCTGGCCGAGAACACCAACCGGGAGAACTACTCCGGCGACCTGGCCGGGGCGGTACGCGGCGCGGACGTCTTCATCGGGGTCAGCGCGCCGAACCTGCTCACCGGCGACGACATCGCCACGATGGCCAAGGACTCGATCGTCTTCGCGCTGGCCAACCCGGACCCGGAGGTCGACCCGCGGGAGGCGCGCAAGTACGCCGCCGTGGTCGCCACCGGCCGCTCCGACCAGCCGAACCAGATCAACAACGTGCTCGCCTTCCCGGGCGTCTTCCGCGGCATGCTGGACGCGCACGCCGAGGAGTTCACCGAGGAGATGGCGATCGCGGCGGCCCGGGCCATCGCGGACGTGGTCGGCGAGGACAAGATCAACCCGACGGTGATCGTGCCCAGCGTCTTCGACTCCCGGGTCTCCCCGGCGGTCGCCGCCGCGGTGCGCGCCGCCGCCCAGAACCCGACCCCGGCCCCCGCCGCCGACCCGGGCCCCGCCGACCTCCCCGAGATCGCCGCCGAAGCCAGCGCCACCCCCTGACGAACGACCGGGTCAGGCCCGGGCGGGTCAGGGCCGGACGGGTCAGGGGGTCGTCAGGGCGGTGGGGTCCAGGGTGCCGGTGGCTACCAGGGTGGCCGGGCCGGCCAGCCAGCAGCTCTCCTCCGTCACCGTGACCGAGAGGCGTCCGCCCGGGACGTCCACCGCCAGTACACCGGTGTCCCGCCCGGCGTCGCGCAGGGCCACCGCGGCCACCGCGCAGGCGCCCGTACCGCAGGAGAGGGTCTCGGCGGAGCCGCGCTCGTACACGCGCATGAGCACGTGGCCGTCGGTGTCGTCGACGGGCTCGCCGGGCGCCGTGAACTCCACGTTCACCCCGGCGGGGAAGACCGTCGCGTCGACCTCGGGGGCCCGGGTGAGGTCGAGCGCGCTCAGCTCCAGCCCGGCCGGCAGCGCGCAGACCAGGTGCGGGTTGCCCACGTCCACCGCCGTACCGGGCAGCGTCAGCCCGCCGAGGGTGGCCGTCGCCGTGTCGTACAGCCGGGGGCGGCGCATCTCGACGGCGATGGCGTCGGCCGTGACCAGCGCGCGCACGACGCCGGCCCGGGTCGCCACGGGCAGCGCCCCCTCCGCCGGCTCGGCCAGCCCGGAGGCGACCAGGTAGCGGACGAAGACCCGGGCGCCGTTGCCGCACATCTCCGCGAACGACCCGTCGGCGTTCCAGTAGTCCATGAACCACTCGGCCTCGCCCGCTGTCGCGGCGCCCTCCGGGTGCGCGGCCGCCCGGACCACCCGCAGCACGCCGTCGCCGCCCAGCCCGCGCCGGCGGTCGCAGAGGGCCGCGACCAGCCCGGGTGTCAGGTCGAGCCGGTTCTCCGGATCGGGGAGGATGACGAAGTCGTTGCCGGTGCCGTGGCCCTTGGTGAACTGCACGCCCCCATCATCCCGCACCGGCGGGCAGCAGGCGCAGGGCGGCGGGGACCAGGTCCGGCGCGGCCGAGTCCAGCCAGTGGATCCGCGGGTCGCGCCGGAACCAGGAGCGCTGCCGCCGCACGAAGCGCCGGGTGGCCCGCACGGTCTCGTCGTGCGCCCCGGCCTCCGTCAGCTCCCCGGCCAGGAGACGCAGCACCTGCTGGTAGCCGAGCGCGCGGCTGGCCGTACGCCCCTCGGGCAGGCCCCGCCCGACGAGGTCCCGGGTCTCGGCGACCAGCCCGTCGGCCCACATCCGGTCCACCCGCAGGGCGATCCGCTCGTCCAGCAGCGCGGTGTCCAGGTCCACCCCGAGCTGCACGGACGGGTAGTACGGGGTGGGTTCGGGCAGCGCGGCCGTGAACGGCGCCCCGGTCAGCTCGATGACCTCCAGGGCCCGCACGATCCGCCGGCCGTTGCCGGGCAGGATCCCCGTCGCGGCGGCCGGGTCGGCCTCGCGCAGCCGGGCGTACAGGGGCGCGGGGCCGACCTCGGCGAGTTCCCGTTCCAGCCGCTCGCGCACCGCCGGGTCGGTGCCGGGGAACTCGAAGCGCTCCAGCACCGCCCGCACGTAGAGCCCGGAGCCGCCGACCAGCAGCGGCACCCGGCCCCGGGCCAGGACGTCGTCGACGGCGGCGCGGGCCAGCCGCTGGTACTCCGCGACGCTCGCCGGCTCGGTGACGTCCCAGATGTCCAGCAGGTGGTGCGGCACCCCCTCGCGCTCGGCCGGGGTGAGTTTGGCGGTGCCGATGTCCATGCCCCGGTAGAGCTGCATCGAGTCGGCGTTGACGACCTCGCCGTCGAGGGCGTGCGCGAGCGCGATGCTCAGCGCCGACTTGCCGGCCGCCGTCGGCCCGACCACGGCGACGACCGTCCCGGCGGGCGGGCGGGCGGTCACGCCGGCGCCCAGGAGGAGACGAGGTAGGCGACGCCGTAGGGCGCCGAGTAGTGGCGCAGCTCGCCGCGCCAGTCGCCGCCGGTCGCGCGGACCGCGCCGGCCAGCACCTGCCAGGGCGCGCGCCCGGCGACCTTCAGCTGCCCCGACAGGACCGGGTCCAGGTCGAGCAGGGCCTCGGCGTCCGCGTCGGCCAGGGCGCGGGCGACCGCGTCGTCGTACGCCTCGGCGCGCGGATCGTCGTAGCCGGGCGACTTCGGGCCCCGGCAGGCCGACCCGTCCCCCGTCACCAGCAGCGCGGTGCGCGGCTCCGTCGCCGCGCCGAGCGCCGCACCCAGCTCGGCGCACTGCGCCGGGGAGGCGTCGGCCGCGACGGACCGGGCCAGCCGGGGCAGCTCGGTGCGGGAGCGCCCGAGCAGCCACGCGCCGATGGTCAGGCTCAGCGGCAGCCGCTCGCCGCCGGCGCAGTTCACCTTCCACAGCCGCACCTGCCGGTCGAGGCCGTACGACCGCAGCGAGCCGTGGTCGGCCGCGTTGAAGCGGATGGTCTCCGGCCCGCCGCCGACGAGGACGACCACCTCGGGGTCGGCGGCGAGCAGCCCGGCGACCGCGGCGTCGCAGGCGGCACGGAGCTCGTCCAGCTCGGGCGCGGCGGCGCCCGCCAACTCGGGGACGATCAGCGGCGGATGGGGGCAGACGGCGGCGGCGACCAGGGGCACCAGGCAACGGTATCGGCACGACGGCGCCCACCACCCCGCACCCGCCCCGGGAACGCCCGGCACGTCGCAAAGGCCGCACGGCGGATTGCGACACTCCCCCCAGGGAGCCCGTCCGCGGGCGGTAGGACACCGTATGGTCACGGTCGGCGATAGGCGCTCGACGGGAACGGGGTCGCACCTGTGACAATGCCGAGGGAAACTTTGCTGCGCCGTGGCGGCGATCGCGGGACTGCTCCCCGACGCCGGGAGAACGAGGATGGGCACATGAGCGACTGGACTGCCTTCGGACGGGTGGACGCGGACGGCACCGTGTACGTCAAGACCGCCGACGGCGAGCGGGTGGTCGGATCCTGGCAGGCGGGAGCGCCCGAGGAGGGGCTGGCCCACTTCGCCCGCCGCTTCGACGACCTGGTGACCGAGGTCAACCTGACGGAGGCCCGGCTCAACTCGGGTGCCGCGGACGCCGGCCATTCACTGACCACCATCCGGCGGATCCGCGCGTCGCTGGCCGAGGCGCACGTCGTCGGCGACATCGACGCGCTGGCGGCCCGGCTGGACCGGCTCGCCACGGTCGCCGAGGAGAAGGCCGGCGAGGCCAAGGCCGCCCGGGAGGCCGCCCGTGGCGAGGCGCTCGCGCGCAAGCAGGCCCTCGTGGAGGAGGCGGAGAAGCTCGCCGCCGAGTCGACCGGCTGGAAGACCGCCGGGGACCGGCTCAAGGAGATCCTCGACGAGTGGAAGACCATCCGCGGGGTCGACAAGAAGACCGACGGCGAGCTGTGGAAGCGCTTCGCCGCCGCGCGGGACGGCTTCACCCGCCGCCGGGGCGCCCACTTCGCCTCCCTCGACGCGCAGCGCAAGCAGGCGCAGACGGTCAAGGAGGAGCTGGTCGCCGAGGCCGAGAAGCTCAAGGACTCCACCGACTGGGCGGCCACCGCCAACCAGCTCAAGGAACTGATGAACCAGTGGAAGGCCGCGCCACGGGCCTCCAAGGAGGCGGAGCAGAAGCTCTGGGAACGGTTCCGGGGCGCGCAGGACGAGTTCTTCACCCGGCGCAGCGAGGTCTTCTCCGCCCGCGACAACGAGCAGCGCGGCAACCTGGAGCGCAAGCAGGCGCTGCTCGCCGAGGCCGAGGCGCTGGACGTCGACGGCGACCCGAAGGGCGCACAGGCCAAGCTGCGCGAGATCCAGGCCCAGTGGCACGAGGCCGGTCGGGTGCCCCGCGAGGCGGCGGCCGGGCTGGAGCGCCGGCTGCGCGCGGTCGACGAGAAGGTCCGCGAGGTGATGGACTCCGCGTGGCGGCGCACCACCAAGGAGGACAACCCCCTGCTCGCCCAGATGCGGGCGCAGGTCGCCGAGGCCGAGGAGCGGCTGGCCCGGGCCCAGGCGGCCGGGGACGCCCGGCGGGTCAAGGAAGCCGAGCAGGCGCTGGCATCGAAGCGGCAGTTCCTCCAGCTCGCCGAGCAGGCCGGCTGAGCCGTACGCCCCGGCTGGCGATCGCCGCCCTCGCGCCCGGGCGCCCGGCGAGCGCCACGCACCGAGTCGCCACGGAAGCCCCGGTCCACCACGGACCGGGGCTTCCGCCTGTCCGGCCCACTGCCCGGGCAGCGGGTGCGGCCACGGTGGTCGCCCGTCCACCCGGGGACGGGGCGGTTGACGCATCGAGGCGGGCTGATCAGAATGAGCGGCGGAGCCAGGTCCGGCACCGGCGCGAGGGCGCCGACGGCGCACGCCGCGTCGTCGGGGGACGCCGGTGGTCCCGCGAGCGGCCGCATCCCACGTGGCACGTCCCGTCGCGCCCTGTCCGCGTACCGCTGAGGGCAGCCCGACGGACGTCGCCCGGTTCCCGCCCGCGCCGCCCAGGCGGCGGCGGGCAGTTCGAAGTGGAGCTCGTATGCACCGACGCAGCGCCCTCGGCGGCGCGATCACCGCGCTCGCCACCGCCGCGGCCGGCGTCCTCGTCGCCGCCGCCGTCAGCACCGCCCCGGCCGTCGCCGCCCCCGCCGGCACCGGCACCGGCTACCTGCACACCAACGGCAACAGGATCGTCGACAGCACCGGCGCGACGGTACGCATCACCGGCATCAACTGGTTCGGCATGGAGACCGACAACAAGACCTTTCACGGGCTGTGGTCCACCAACCCGTGGCGGGGCCAGATCGACAAGATGGCCAGTCTCGGCTACAACACGCTGCGCGTGCCGTACTCGAACGACGCGTTGAAGCCGGGCGCCACGGCCAGCGGCATCAACGACTTCGTCAACCCGGACCTGGTCGGGCTCTCCCCGTTGCAGATCCTCGACAAGGTCATCGGGTACGCCGGCGGCAAGGGGATGCGGGTCATCCTGGACCGGCACCGGCCGACGTCGGCCGGCCAGTCCCCGCTGTGGTACACCCCGACGGTCTCCGAGGCGACCTGGATCAACGACTGGAAGATGCTCGCCCAGCGGTACGCGGGCAACACCACCGTGATCGGGGCGGACCTGCACAACGAGCCGCACGCCGAGGGCACCAACCCGGCGGCCACCGGCGCGTGCTGGGGCTGCGGCGATCCGGCCCGGGACTGGCGGCTGGCCGCCGAGCGGGCCGGCAACGCGATCCTGTCGGTGCAGCCGAACTGGCTGATCTTCGTGGAGGGGGTGAGCTGCCCCAGCGGCGGCCTCTCCAACGTCTGGGACAACGACCCGAGCAACGACGAGGACTGCGGCTGGTGGGGCGGCAACCTGACGAAGGCCAAGGACTTCCCCGTCCGGCTCGACGTGCCGAACCGGCTGGTCTACTCGCCGCACGAGTACGCCACCTCGGTCTTCGAGCAGAACTGGTTCAAGTCCCCCGACTTCCCGGACAACCTGCCGGGCATCTGGGACAAGTACTGGGGTTACCTGCACAAGCAGAACATCGCGCCGATCATGATGGGCGAGTTCGGCAGCACCCTGGCCGATCCCCGGGACCGGGTGTGGCTGGAGAAGCTGATGGCCTACACCGGCACCGGGCTCGACGGGATGTCGTTCACGTACTGGTCGTGGAACCCGAACTCGGGTGACACCGGCGGCATCGCGCTCGACGACTGGACCAGCATCAACACCACCAAGCAGGCCATCCTCCAGCCGTACCTGATCCCGCCGGTCGGCGGCGGGGGCGGCCCGACGCCGACGGCGACGCCGACCTCGACGCCGTCGCCGACCGGGGGCTGCACGGCCGCGTACCGGCAGGTCAACGCCTGGCAGGGCGGCTTCCAGGGCGAGCTGACGGTGACGAACACCGGCACCGCGACGGTCAACCCGTGGCAGGTCACCTGGAGTTGGCCGACCGGAGTGAGCCTGGCCAGCGGCTGGAACGCCACGGTGACCCAGTCCGGCACCACGGTGACGGCGGCGGCCCCGACCTGGGCGGGGGCGCTGGCACCGGGCGCCTCGGTGACCGTCGGCTTCACCGCCAACGGCTCGTCCGCCGCGCCCGGCACGGTCAAGCTCAACGGCGCCGCCTGCTGATTCCACCTCCGGTCGCCCGGACGGCGGCCGCTGACGCTCCGGCCGGGGCCCGCGCGGGCGGGTCCCGGCCGGTCGCGGGTCAGTGCGCGGCACAGCCGGTCGTCGGCGCGGGCGACGCGGCCGGCGCGCCGATCGTTGGCAACCCGAGCAGCACCCCGGGCGTACGCGGGGCGCGTCCCGCCTCGGCCGCGTCGCCGGCCCGGGTGCGCCGGTGCGACAGCGGCTCGCCGTCGGCGTTGAGGTGGTGCGGGGCGGCGTAGGTGACGGTGGTGTGCACGACGTCGCCGGGACGGATCAGCCCGGCGTCGCCACGCTGGCCGTTCGCGCCGGTGGCGAAGTGGACCAGGCGGCCGTCGCGGGCGCGGCCGGACATCCGGCCCGTGCGCTCGTCCTTGCGCCCCTCGCCGACAGCGACCAGCACCTCGACGGTCTCCCCCACGAGCTTCCTGTTCTCCGCCCAGGTGATCTCCTCGACGCAGGCGATCAGCCGCTCGTAGCGCTCCTGCACGACCTGCTTGGGCAGTTGGCCGTCCATCGTGGCGGCCGGCGTGCCGGGGCGCTTGGAGTACTGGAAGGTGAACGCCGACGAGAAGCGGGCCTCGCGGACCACGTCGAGGGTGCGCTCGAAGTCGGCCTCGGTCTCGCCGGGGAAGCCGACGATGATGTCGGTGGTGATCGCCGCGTCCGGCATCGCCGCCCGGACCTTCGAGATGATGCCCAGGTAGCGCTCGGCCCGGTAGGAGCGGCGCATGGCCCGCAGCACGTCGTCGGAGCCGGACTGCAGCGGCATGTGCAGCGAGTGGCAGACGTTGGGGGTCTCGGCCATCGCGGCGATCACGTCGTCGGTGAAGTCCTTCGGGTGCGGGCTGGTGAACCGCACCCGCTCCAGCCCCTCGACGTCGCCGCAGGCGCGCAGCAGCTTGCCGAAGGCCAGCCGGTCGCCGAACTCGACGCCGTAGGAGTTGACGTTCTGCCCGAGCAGGGTCACCTCCAGCACGCCCTCGTCGACGAGCGCGCGGACCTCGGAGAGGATGTCGCCGGGGCGGCGGTCCTTCTCCTTGCCCCGCAGAGAGGGCACGATGCAGAACGTGCAGGTGTTGTTGCAGCCGACGGAGATCGACACCCAGCCCGCGTACGTGGACTCGCGCCGGGTGGGCAGCGTCGAGGGGAAGACGTCGAGGGACTCGAGGATCTCCACCTCGGCCGCCGCGTTGTGCCGGGCCCGTTCCAGCAGCACCGGCAGCGACCCGATGTTGTGCGTGCCGAACACCACGTCGACCCAGGGCGCCTTGCGGACGATCTCGCCCCGGTCCTTCTGGGCGAGACAGCCGCCCACGGCGATCTGCATCTGCGGGTGCTTGGCCTTGACGGGGCGCAGGTGACCGAGGTTGCCGTAGAGCCGGTTGTCGGCGTTCTCCCGGACGGCGCAGGTGTTGAACACCACCACGTCCGGGTTGTCGTCGGCCTCGGCGGCGCGCACGTAGCCCGCGCCCTCCAGCAGGCCGGAAATGCGCTCGGAGTCGTGCACGTTCATCTGGCAGCCGTAGGTGCGCACCTGATAGGTGCGCGGGCTGCTCGCCGCTGCGGTAGTCATGACCCCGACAGCGTATCCGCCGCCCGCCGACCAACCCGAACGAGGAGGAGCCGTGTGCCGGAGCATCAAGACCCTGCGTGAGCCGTACACCGAGGAGGTGACCCTGGCCGACGTGGACGCCGCGGCGTTGCAGTACGTCCGCAAGATCTCGGGTTTCCGCAAGCCAGCCGCCCACAACGCCGCCGCCTTCGACGCGGCGGTCGCCGCGGTCGCGTCGGCCACCGCGACCCTGCTCGCCCAGTTGGAGGTACGCGGCGGCCGCTCCGCCGGCCCGGCGAGCTGACCCGCCGCCGGGCCCCGGGCCTTGCTGGCACCACGGCAACCGGCGGGTCAGGCGGCGGCGAGCGCCGGGAGCACCGAGTCCGGCGCCCAGCGCGAGCGGTGGCACTGCGACCAGCCGCGACAGCGGGGATCCGCCTCGGTGCACAGGCGCTGGTTGGTGAGCAGTTCGCCGTCGTCGGTCTCCCGGACGTCGAAGTGCACCGGCCGGATCGTGCCGTCGGGCGCGACGAGCAGGTGCCGCCCGGCGTCGAGCGTGTCGTCGCGCAGCAGGCAGTTGCGGTCCAGCAGCCGCGCCAGCGCGGCGACGCTGCCATGCTCGGAGAGCCGTTCGGGCACCCCGTAGCAGTCCACGATCGTGGCGAACTCGCCCGGCGCCTGCCAGACGTCGCAGATCACCGCGTACGTCGGCAGGCGGGTGGGGTCCGCCGCCGCCAGGGGCATCACCACCCGGCCGAGCGCCTCGGCCAGTGCCGGGTAGACCTCCACCGGCCGCACCTGCTCGATTCTCCAGTTCCACAGCTCGGTCATGCCGCCTCCTCGCTGTGCTCGTCCCACCGGCCTCCGGATCGGGCCTTACTGACGATGGTGGGGGGCATATGACCTCAGCCGGGGGCAAGTTACCGGTCTGTGACCATTCCGGGCAAAATTTCCTCGAGCGCCATTGCTCGGAGTAGCGGGAAGGTGACAGTTTATCGGGTACGGTGGCCCGCTCCGTACGCCACACGCCGGCGGAAGAGATCCTTCCGCCCCGGCCCCGAAGACCGCCCCGCAGCCGACGACACGGGCGGGCGTCATCCGGTTGCCGAAGCCGCCGCCAGGAGCCGGGCGGGGCCGTCCTCAGCGCACGACCACGCGGTGCTCCCCAGGCGGCAGCAGCTCGCCGACCACGGTGGCGCCCGGCAGCTCGCCGGCGACCAGCAGGCCGCCCGAGGTCTGCGCGTCGGCCAGCAGCAGCCGGTCCTCCTCGGCCACCCGGCCGAAGTCGGTCCACGGCGTGACCCACTCCAGGTTGCGCCGGCTGCCGCCGCTGACGTGCCCGTCGCGCACCGCCTCCCGGGCGCCGGCCAGGTAGGGCACCCGGGCCGCGTCGATCGCCACCGTCAGCCGGCTCGCCCGGGCCAGCTTGGACGCGTGCCCGAGCAGGCCGAAGCCCGTCACGTCGGTGCCGCAGCGCACGCCGGCCGCCACCGCCGCGCGTGCCGCGTCCCGGTTGAGCGTCGTCATCGCCGCGACCGCCTCGGGGAAGCTCTCGCCGGTGGCCTTGTGCCGGGTGTTGAGCACCCCGACGCCGAGCGGCTTGGTCAGCGACAGCGGCAGACCCGCACGGCCCGCGTCCAGGGTGATCAGCTCCTCCGGCCGGACCACCCCGGTGACGGCCAGGCCGTACTTGGGGCCCTCATCGTCGACGCTGTGCCCGCCGGCGAGGTGGCAGCCGGCGTCGCGGGCCACGTCCTGCCCGCCGCGCAGCACCTCCCGGGCCAGCTCCAGCGGCAGCACGTCGCGCGGCCAGCAGAGCAGGTTCAGCGCGACGAGGGGGGTCCCGCCCATGGCGTACACGTCCGAGAGGGCGTTGGTCGCGGCGATGCGCCCCCAGTCGTACGCGTCGTCGACGACCGGGGTGAAGAAGTCGGCGGTGGTGACCAGGCCCGTGCGCTCGTCGAGCCGGACCACCGCGGCGTCGTCGCCGTGGTCGAGCCCGACGAGCAGCTCGGCGGTGCCGGTGGCCGGGCCGAGCCCGGCGACCATGGCCTCCAGCTCACCCGGGGGGATCTTGCACGCGCAGCCGCCACCCCGGGCGTACCGGGTCAGCCGTACCGGTTCCGTCATCCCCACATGATCTCCGCACCGCCCCTCCCCCGCCATCGCAGGCGGGCCGCGGCGCGGTCAAAATCGGACTCTTGACCCCCATCCGAACTGGTGTTATCGCTCCGTGACCAACTGAGTTGCGTACCGCCACATCCCCCCGCCTACAGTTGCCCAACCGGGGGTCGTCCGACCCCGCGCGACGACAGGGACGGTGAACGACGTGACGACGGGCGAACCGCTCATCGTGCTGGACTCGGTCAACAAGTGGTTCGGGCCGCTGCACGTGCTGGACGACGTCTCGCTGTCGGTCGGGCGCGGCGAGGTGGTCGTCGTGATCGGCCCGTCGGGCTCCGGCAAGTCGACGCTGTGCCGCACGATCAACCGCCTCGAACCGATCAACTCCGGCACGATCACCTTCGACGGGCAGCCGCTGCCGGCCGAGGGCAAGGCGCTGGCGAAGCTGCGCAGCGAGGTCGGCATGGTGTTCCAGTCGTTCAACCTCTTCGCGCACAAGACGATCCTCGAGAACGTCACCCTCGGGCCGGTCAAGGTCCGCAAGGAGAAGCCGGCGGCGGCTCGTGAGCGCGGCCTGGCCCTGCTCGACCGGGTGGGCATCGCCAACCAGGCCGACAAGTTCCCGGCCCAGCTCTCCGGTGGCCAGCAGCAGCGGGTGGCGATCGCCCGGGCCCTGGCCATGCAGCCCAAGGCGATGCTCTTCGACGAGCCGACCAGCGCGCTGGACCCGGAGATGGTCGGCGAGGTGCTGGACGTGATGACGTCCCTGGCCAGCGAGGGCATGACCATGGTCGTGGTCACCCACGAGATGGGCTTCGCCCGGCACGCGGCGAACCGCGTCATCTTCATGGCCGACGGCCAGCTGGTCGAGGACGCGCCGCCGGCCGAGTTCTTCGCCAACCCGCGCAGCGAGCGGGCCAAGGACTTCCTCTCCAAGATCCTCACGCACTAGGCGTCCATACCTGGAGCGCGCCGTCCCCCGGCGGTTCCGTCCACAAAGGAGATCAACATGCGTATCACGCGCGTAGCGGCGCTCGCGGCGGCCGCCACCCTGGCGCTCGGCATGACCGCCTGCGGTGGCGACGACGCCGACGAGGGCACCGGCGCCGGCAGCAAGTCCTTCGCCGCCGGCAGCACGATGGAGCGCCTGAACAAGGCCCAGGCCATCAAGATCGGCACCAAGTTCGACCAGCCCGGCTTCGGCCAGAAGGGCCTGTCGGGCAAGCCGGAGGGCTTCGACGTCGAGGTCGCGAAGATCATCGTCAAGGAGCTGGGCATCCCCGAGGACAAGATCGAGTGGGTCGAGGCCCCCTCGAAGGTCCGCGAGGACGTGATCGTGAACGGCACCGTCGACCTGGTCGCCGCCACCTACACGATCAACGACAAGCGCAAGGAGCGCATCGCGTTCGCCGGGCCCTACTACGAGGCCGGCCAGAACATCATGGTGAAGAAGGACGACACCACCATCACCGGGCCGGACTCGTTCAAGGACGGCGCCAAGAAGGTCTGCTCGGTCACCGGCTCCACGCCGGCCGAGGAGATCAAGAAGTACGTCAAGGACGTCGCCACCCAGCTGGTGCTCTTCGACACCTACGACAAGTGCCGCGACGCCCTCAAGGGCGGCCAGGTCGACGCCGTCACCACGGACAACGTGATCCTGCTCGGCTACATCGCCAAGGACGAGGCGTCGTTCAAGCTGGCCGGCGAGAACTTCACCAAGGAGCCGTACGGCCTCGGGGTGAAGAAGGAGGACACCGACTTCCGCAACTTCGTCAACGACACGCTGGAGAAGGCGTTCGCCGACGGCAGCTGGAAGAAGGCCTGGGACGACACCGCCGGCAAGTTCGGTGCCGAGCTGGGTTCCGCGCCGACCGTCAACCGCTACTGATCTGATCCGTTGATCTGGAGGGTGGGGAGGAAGACCGGCCCGTGAGTGTGCTCATCGACAAGTTCGACGTCTTCGCGGGTGGTTTCTGGCTCACCCTCCAGATCTGCGTACTCGCCGCGGTCGGCGCCCTGATCCTGGGCGCCGTCCTGGCGGTGCTGCGGATCTCCCCGGTGCCGCCGCTGCGCGCGGTCGGTACCGGCTACGTCAACGTCTTCCGCAACATGCCGCTGACCGTGGTGATGTTCTTCGCCGCGTTCGGCCTGCCGGCGCTCGGCTCCAACGCCGACTTCCTGCGGATCCCGGTGCTCGACTCGTTGTTCAGCCGGCTCGGCACGGATCTGCCGTACTTCCGCTTCGCGCTGGTCGCGCTGGTGCTCTACACCGCCGCGTTCGTCTGCGAGGCGCTGCGCTCCGGGGTGAACGCCGTGCCCGCCGGTCAGGCGGAGGCCGCCCGGTCGCTGGGGCTGACCTTCGGGCAGAACCTGCGGTACGTGGTCCTGCCGCAGTCCTGGAAGGCCTCGGTGGTGCCGCTCGGCTCGGTGATCATCGCGATGATCAAGAACTCGGCCCTGGTCGGCTTCTTCGGCGTCGTCGGCGACCTCTCGCAGACCGCCGACCAGCTCACCTCGGCCGAGGGCTACGCCTTCGTCCCCGTCGCCATCGGCATCTCGATCGGATACCTGATCATGACCGTCCCCCTCGGTGCGCTCCTCGACCGGGTCGAGAAGCGGCAGGCGGTGGCCCGATGAGCCAGCAGAGCGTCCTCTACGACGTCCCCGGCCCCCGGCAGCGCCGGCTCACGCTGATCGGCAGCGTGGTGGCGACGGTGCTGCTGCTCGTCGCCGCGTACTTCCTGATCTACCGTCCGCTGGACGACAAGGGCCAGTTCTCGATGGAGCTGTGGGGGCCGCTGATCGACCCCTCCAACGAGAACTTCTCGCTGGTGTGGGACCGCATCGGCCTCGGCTTCAAGAACACCCTGACCGCCGCCGCGCTGGCGATCGTCTCCTCGCTGGTGGTCGGCACCCTGCTCGCGGTGCTGCGGATCCAGCTCAAGAGCCTGACCCGGCGCCGGTTCACCGGGCTCGCCACGCCGCTGTCGTACCTGCTGCGCGGGCTGAGCACGCTGCTGTCGGCGGTCACCCGGGTCTGCGTCGAGGTCTTCCGGGGCCTGCCCGTGGTCATCACGATCTTCTTCGTGGCCCGGGGCTTCCCCGAGTTCGGCGTCTCGTTCGACACGCTGTGGTACCTGGTCATCGGCCTGACCATCTACAACTCCGTGGTGATCGCCGAGATCCTCCGCTCCGGCATGGAGGGCCTGCCCGGCGGGCAGGCCGAGGCCGCAGCCGCGATCGGGCTCTCCCCGGCGCAGACCACCCGGATGATCCTGCTGCCGCAGGCGTTCCGGATCATGCTGCCGGCGCTGATCAGCCAGCTCGTCGTGGTGCTCAAGGACACCTCGCTCGGCTTCATCATCAGCTACGAGGAGACCCTGAACATCGGCAAGCAGATCATCGGCGTACTGGACAACCCGATCCAGGTCTACGTCGTGATCGCGGTCATGTTCATCGTGGTGAACTACGCGCTGTCGAAGCTGGCCCAGTACGTGCAGCGCCGGCTCTCCCGGGGCCGCAAGACCGCCGGCACCCCGGCCCAGAACCCGCCCCCAGCCGCGCTCAGCGCGCAGGCGGAGGGCACCGGCGGCGCCTGATCCACACCTGACGACGAAGGGCCGGCCCGATGATCGGGCCGGCCCTTCGTGTCGACGCCGTCAGCGGGCGATCTCGGTCACCCGGGACTCGCGGACCACGGTGACCCGGATCTGACCCGGATAGGTCAGCTCCTCCTCGATCTGCTTGGCCACGTCCCGGGCCAGCACGGCGGCGCCGATGTCGTCGACGTCGTCCGGCTTGACCATCACCCGGATCTCCCGGCCGGCCTGCATGGCGAAGACCTTCTCCACGCCGAGCTTGCCGGCCGCGATCTCCTCGATCCGCTCCAGCCGCTTGACGTACGCCTCCAGGCTCTCCCGCCGAGCCCCCGGCCGGCCGCCGGAGCAGGCGTCGGACGCCTGGGTCAGGACGGCCTCGATGGTCTGCGGCGGCACCTCGTTGTGGTGCGCCTCGATGGCGTGGACGACGTCCTCGCTCTCGCCGTACTTGCGGGCCAGGTCGGCGCCGATGATGGCGTGGCTGCCCTCCACCTCGTGCGTGAGCGCCTTGCCGATGTCGTGCAGGAACGCCGAACGCTTGATGATCGGCACGTCGAGCCGCAGCTCGGCGGCCATGATGCCGGCGATGTGCGCGGTCTCCACCAGGTGCTTGAGCACGTTCTGCCCGTACGACGTCCGGTAGCGCAACCGCCCCAGCAGGGTGACCAGCTCCGGGTGGATCTCGGTGATCCCGACCTCGACCAGGGCGTCCTCGGCGGCCCGCTGGCACAGCTGGTCCACCTCGTGGCGGGCCTGGTCGTAGACCTCCTCGATGCGGTGCGGGTGGATCCGCCCGTCCAGGACCAGCTTCTCCAGCGTCAGCCGGCCGACCTCCCGGCGCACCGGGTCGAAGCAGGAGAGCAGCACCGCCTCGGGGGTGTCGTCGATGATCAGGTTGACGCCGGTGACCGACTCGAAGGCGCGGATGTTGCGGCCCTCGCGACCGATGATCCGCCCCTTCATCTCGTCGCCGGGCAGGTGCAGGACGCTGACCACGCTCTCCGCGGTCTGCTCGCTGGCGACCCGCTGGATGGCGTCGACGACGATGTGCCGGGCGCGCTGCTCGGCGGTGCCGCGCGCGTCGGACTCGATGTCGCGGACCAGCAGCGCGGCCTCCCGCTTGGCCTGGACCTCGATCGCCTCGATCAGCTCGGCCCGGGCCGCGTCGGCGGTCAGGCCGGCGATCCGCTCCAGCTCGCGGCGCCGCTGCTCCTCCGCCTCGGCGAGCTCGGCCTCGCGCTCGGCGAGCGCGGCCTCCCGGGCCGACAGGGCCGCGCTGGCGGCGGTGAGCTGCCGTTCCCGCTCGGCGAGGCGCTCCACCTCCTCGGTGTGCAGCCGCTCGCGCTCGTCCATCCGGGCGGCCCGCCGCTCCACCTCGGCGGCCTGCTCCCGGGTGGTGGCGGCGAGCACCGCGACCTCCCGCTCGCCGCTGCGGCGGGCGGTGGCCCGCAGCTGCTCCGCGTCGGCCTCGGCCTGCTTGTGGGCCCGTTCCAGGACGGTGTCGGCCTCCGCCCGGGCGTCGTCGAGCACCCGGCGCGCCTCCGCCCGGGCCGCCTTGGCCTCGGCCTTCGCGGCGGCGGCCTCGGCGCGCGCCGCCGCGGCGGCGGACTTCGCCACGTCGATCGTGCTGTTGGCCTCGTCGGCGGCGGTACGCAGGGCCGCGAGGGACTGCTCCTGCCGGTCCTTCTCGGCGATGAAGGCGGGATCCTCCGGTGCCGGCGCCGCACCGAAGCGGCGCAGCGCCCGTACGCCGAGCAGCACCGCCCCGAGCACGACCACGGTCAGGACCAGCACCACGGCCAGGATCACGACGTCGAACCCGCTCATGCCGGCGCCCCGTCCCGCGACGCGGCTGAAGCGGAAGGGCCGCGAAGCGGCCCGGAAGGCCGAGGCGCGCGGGGTGCCCCGACGGGCGCGGGCTCCTGCCCGGCGACCGGCCCGCTCATGTCGGCACCCCGATGCAACTGCGCCGCCTCGCCATGGCCGCCTCCCCTGAACGTCGGGACCGCAGCGACCGTGCCGATGGGCACGCACCCTGCGGCTGTGGACGCCCGACCGGAGCGACTGGCCGTGGGGTAGCTTCCGTCGACGGTGCCCGCACGGGAGCATCGCCGACGGCCGGGTGCAGTTGTCGCGCCAGCGTCGGACCGGCCAGTCCGAGCTGTCGCCGATGACCGATCGGATCGGTCAAAGTGATGCTGTTCCGTTACGCGATCTATGTTGTGCGCTTAGCCTGCGCTTGGTCGGGCAATGTGAGCCTGTATGGCGAGGCTAGGTCTCCCGGGGTGCTCCGGTCAAGAACTCATGATCAAACCCCCCGAACGGAGAGAAGTTGCCGCGTCACGCAACGCTGATGCACGCCCGGACACGGGCGGACAAAACGGCAGCCGGTCAGCTCGCGCGGCACGTCGGCCCAGCTCAGCCGGGCGCGGCCGCGTCCGCACCCGCCGAGGCCCCTGTGACGGACTGTGACGCACGTATCCGCGCCGACACACCCACCGGTCCCCGCCCCTCACCTCACGGCGCCGAGCCGGCTGGAAGGGGTCAGCGGGCACCCGCCGTCAGGGCCGCCGTCACCAGGGCGGCGTTGTCGGGGGCGGTCGAGCCGTCGGGCAGCGACAGCGTGTCCTCGAGCCCGACGCGGCTGTGCAGGCCCCGGCGTACCGCCTCGGTCAGCACCGACCAGGTCGCCGGCCCCTCGGCGTGCAGCAGGACCCGCGGACCCCCGGGCGCGGAAGGCAGCGCCGCCAGCATCGCGGCGGCGTCCGCCAGCGCCACGGCCGGGTCCTCGGCCATGCACTCGATCAGGATCCGCCCGGCCGGCACCCGCCACCGCGCGTACGCGGCGACGGCGTCCAGCGTCCAAAGCCCCGCCTCGACCATGACGCCCCGCTCGTGCAGCGCCTGCGCCACCGCCTCCGCGCCCGGCTCGTGCGCGTTGACCGAGGCGAAGTCGGGCAGCGCCGTCCAGGCCCGGACGGCGGCCACCCGGGCGGCCGGCTCCGGCTCGATCCAGGCCCCCGTGCTCACCCCGACGGGCAGCCCCGGCCGGGCGGCCCGGATCGCCTCCAGCGCGGCGGCGATCACCGACGGGTGCAGGGACTCCCGGCCGTCGGCGTCCCGGGGGTGCACGTGGACCGCGTCGGCGCCGAGGCCGGCGCAACGGGCCGCGTCGGCCGCCAGCTCCGCCGGGGTGACCGGCACCGCCGGGTGCTCGGCACGGGTGCGGGCCCCGTTGAGACACGCCTTCAGCATCGAAGTCTCCCCTCCGCCGTCGCCGGGCTCAGCGGGCTCGGCACCACACGCCCGCCGCCCCGCTCAACCGAGGGGGCGGCTGTCGCGGTCCAGCTCGCCCTCGGCGTCGGCGAGCGCGTCGGCGTCGATCTGCTCGGCGAAGTCGGCCGCCTCGGCGCTCTGTGCGGCGAGCGCGTCCTTCACCGCCCGGATCGCCACGCCCGGCGGGTAGCCCTTGCGGGCCAGCATGGCCACCAGCCGCCGGAAGACGGCGTCCGGCTCGCCCCGGGCGGTGCGCAGCTTCCGCTCGACCAGGACGCGGGCGGTCTCGGCCTCGGTCTCCTCGTCCAGCTCGCCGAGGGCCTCGCTCGCGACCTCGCCGTCCACCCCGCGCTGGCGCAGCTCGTTGGCCAGCGCCCGGCGGGCCAGGCCCCGGCCGGAGTGCCGGCTGGCCACCCAGGCCCGGGCGAACGCGGCGTCGTCGATGATGCCGACCTCGTCGTAGCGGTCGAGCACCTCCGCCGAGACCTCGTCGGAGACGCCCCGCTTCGCCAGCGCCCCGGCCAACTCGGCCCGGGTGCGGGGTCGGACGGCGAGCTGGCGCAGGCAGATCTCCCGTGCCAGCTCGGCCTCGTCGCGCGGCGGGGTCGAGGGCGCCTCGGGGTCGGTGTCGCCGGTCCGGCCGCGCCGGGCCCGGCGGGGCCGGGGCGTGTCGTCGTCACCCGCGCGGGCGGGACTGGCATCCCAGCCCCGCCCGGTGCGGGCGCGTCTTCCTGCCACAGGTCAGGGACCGGTCAGAAGTCGACCGGCGGCAGCTCCGGGCCGCCGGCGGCGTCACCCGCACCGACCCCGACGCCGAGCTTCTCCAGGATCTTCTTCTCGATCTCGGCGGCCACGTCCGGGTTCTCCCGGAGGAACTCGCGGGCCTTCTCCTTGCCCTGGCCCAGCTGGTCGCCGTCGTAGGTGTACCAGGCGCCGGACTTGCGGATGATCGCCTGCTCGACGCCGACGTCGATCAGCGAGCCCTCGCGGGAGATGCCCTTGCCGTACATGATGTCGAACTCGGCCTGCTTGAACGGCGCGGCGACCTTGTTCTTCACGACCTTGACCCGGGTGCGGTTGCCGACCACGTCGGTGCCGTCCTTGAGGCTCTCGATGCGGCGCACGTCGAGCCGGACCGAGGCGTAGAACTTCAGCGCCCGGCCACCCGTGGTGGTCTCGGGGCTGCCGAACATCACGCCGATCTTCTCGCGGAGCTGGTTGATGAAGATCGCCGTGGTGCCGGTGTTGTTGAGCACACCGGTGATCTTCCGCAGCGCCTGGCTCATCAGCCGGGCCTGGAGACCCACGTGGCTGTCACCCATCTCGCCCTCGATCTCGGCGCGCGGCACCAGCGCGGCCACCGAGTCGATGACGATGATGTCGATCGCGCCGGAGCGGACCAGCATGTCCGTGATCTCCAGCGCCTGCTCGCCGGTGTCCGGCTGGGAGACCAGCAGGGCGTCGGTGTCGACACCGAGGGCCTTGGCGTACTCCGGGTCGAGCGCGTGCTCGGCGTCGACGAAGGCGGCGATGCCGCCGGCCCGCTGGGCGTTGGCCACCGCGTGCAGGGCCACCGTGGTCTTACCGCTGGACTCCGGACCGTAGATCTCGACGACCCGGCCCCGGGGCAGACCGCCCACGCCGAGCGCCACGTCGAGCGCGATCGAACCCGTCGGAATCACCGAGGTCTGGACGACCGGCCGCTCTCCCAGCCGCATCACCGAACCCTTGCCGAACTGCTTGTCGATCTGAGCGAGAGCAAGGTCGAGTGCCTTCTCCCGATCGGGCCCTGCGGCCATGTTTGCCACCCCTGCCTTCGCCGGCGTCTTTCCTGAGCTTCGCGTCACGCGGACACGCTAGGCGCTGGGTCCGACAGAAAACCAGCCGACCGGCCGTGAGCTGTGGACGAGCACCCCGCTGTGGACAATAGCCGAACAGGTGTACGAGTCGGCAAGCGACACGCGGAAGCCGCGAAACGGCTGCTCAGCGTAGTCGAGCGGGCACCCGGTCGGGATAGGCGGCGCAGACCGCCCGCCACACCACGTGGGCCTGCTCACCCGACGCCAGGGCCTGCTCGATGGTCCGCCCACCGAGCTGCGAGAGGACCTGGTCGCGGGCGATGCTGCCCGCGTAGCCGGGCCCGAAGGCCTCCTCCAGCCGGGACCAGAAGTCGGTCAGCCGCACGTGATCAGTCCTCCTCGTCCGGTGCCCCCACCGGCACCGGCCGCAACGCTAGCGTCACCAGGGGCACCACCGCGACCGCCGCGAGTCCGGTGAGCACCGGGTAACCGGCCGCCTCCACGACAAACCCGCTGACCGCCCCGGCGGCGGCGCCGGCCAGGCCCATGGTCAGGTCGGAGAGCCCCTGCACGCTCGGCCGGATCCCCACCGGCACCGACTCCGACAGCAGCGTCGAGCCCGCGACCATGGTCCCCGACCAGCCCAGGCCGAGCAGGAACAACCCGACCGAGAGCCAGGCCGTGTGGTGCCCGGCCGTGCCGGCGACCACGCACGCCGCGAGCAGCAGCCCGACGCCGCCGAGGATCACCGCCCGGCGACCGACCCGGTCGGTGAGCCAGCCCGCCACCGGGGCCAGCGCGTACATGCCGGCGATGTGCAGGCTCAGCACGAGACCGACCACCCGCAGCACGTCGGCGTCGTCGTGCCACTCGTGCAGGCGCACCGGGGTCATCACCATCACCGCGACCATGACCAGGTGGCCGACCGCCACCGCGACGATGCCGAGCCGGGCGGCCGGCCGCGCGCGTACCACCGCCCAGGCGGCCCGCATGCCCGCACCGCCCCGGGCGGTCGGCGCCGGCACGACGACGGGGGTCGCCGGGGTGCCGGTCGCCGCCAGCCGGCGCGCCGTAAGCAGCGGGTCCGGCCGCAGCAGCGCCAGGATCGCCCCGGCGGCCAGCACGAGCGCGACGGCGCTGAACGCGAACGGACCGGCCAGCGTCGGCAGCCCCCAGCCGCTGGTGGTGCGGTCGGCGAGCGAGGCGAAGTTCGGCGCGGCGACCGCGCCGAGGGTGGTGGCCCAGACGATCAACGAGAGCTGGCGGCCCCGGCGCACCGGCTCGGCCAGGTCCACCGCCGTGTAGCGGGCCTGGAGGTTGGCCGCGCTGCCGCCGCCGAACAGGAGCATGCCGAGGAAGAGCAGCGGGACCCAGCGGGTCACCGCGGCGAGCACCACCAGAGCGCCGCCGGCCGCGCCGGTCAGGTACGCCACGACCAGGCCGGGCCGCCGGCCACGGACGGTCATGATCCGGGTGACCGGCACGGCGAGCAACGCCCCGCCCACGACGGCGGCGCTGCTGACCAGGCCCGCCACGGCGGTGCCGGCGATGTCGGAGGCGAGCAGCGCCCCGACGGCGACGCCGATGGTCACCCCGATCCCGCCGATGATCTGGGTGACGAAGAGCAGCCGCAGGGTACGCCGCTGGATGGCCGCGACGTCGGGCGCGGCGAGCGGCGCGGCGAGGTCGGTGGCCATGGCGGCTCCTTCGGGGTAAGGGGCGAGATGCCATCTCATCCTTGCGCACCAGCCCCGCCGCCCGGCAGCCGGTTGACGCTACAGCCCGAGGCCCCGACCGATGATCTCCTTCATGATCTCGGTGGTGCCGCCGTAGATGGTCTGCACCCGCCCGTCCAGCCAGGCCTTCGCCACCGGGTACTCCAGCATGTAGCCGTAGCCGCCGTGCAGCTGCACGCAGCGGTCGGCGACCCGGTTCTGCAACTCGGTGGTCCACCACTTCGCCTTGGCCGCGTCGGTGACCGAGAGCCGGCCGGCGTCGTACTCCGCGACGCAGTGGTTGACGAAGGTGCGGGCGATGGTGACCTCGGTGTCGAGCTCGGCGAGCAGGAAGCGGTTGTGCTGGAACGCGCCGATCGGCCGGCCGAACGCCTGCCGGGAACGCGCGTAGTCGAGGGTGACGGCGAGCAGCCGCTCGGCGGCGGCCACCGCGGCGACGGCGATGCTGAGCCGCTCCCGGGGCAGGTTGGCCATCAGGTGGTAGAAGCCGTGGTTCTCGGTGCCGATCAGGTTCTCCGCCGGCACCCGGCAGTCGTCGAAGAACAGCTCGGCGGTGTCGTTGGCCTTGAGCCCGACCTTGGCCAGCCGCCGGCCCCGGGAGAAGCCGGGCGTACCGCTCTCCACGGCGATCAGGCTCACCCCGTGCGCGCCCTGGTCCGGGGCGGTACGCACGACCACGACCACCAGGTCGGCCATCTCGCCGTTGGTGATGAAGGTCTTCTGGCCGTTGAGCACCCAGCCGTCGCCGTCGCGGACCGCGCTCGTACGGATGCCGGCCAGGTCGGAGCCGGCGCCCGGCTCGCTCATCGCGATCGCGGTGACCAGGTCGCCGGAGCAGAACCCGGGCAGCCAGCGCTTGCGCTGCTCGTCCGTGGTGAGTTCGGTCAGGTACGGCGCCACCACGTCGTTGTGCAGGCCGAAGCCGAGCCCGGTGCAGCCGGCGGCGACGATCTCCTCGTCCAGCACGGCGTTGAACCGGAAGTCGCGCTGCCCGCCGCCGCCGTACTCCGTGTCGACGTCCATGCCCAGCAGGCCGGCGGCCCCGGCGCGGCGCCACACCTCGCGGTCGACGATCCCGTCGGCCTCCCAGCGCTCGTGGTGGGGCACCGCCTCGCGGGTCAGGAACTCGCGGCACAGCTCGCGGAACTCCTCGTGGTCGCGCTCGTAGAGATGCTGCTCCATGGCGGCAAGTGTGGCACCGCTCACCCGCCCTGCCCAGGGCCGCCGAGCGAGCGTTCCAGTCGGCGCACCCTGGCCAGGGTCAGGGCGGCGACGCCGAGCACGGCGGCGAGGACGGTGCCGAGCAGGCCGGCGGTCAACGGCCGGTCGAGCGCCGCCGCGAGCGCGGCCAGCCCGCCGAAGAGCGCGACGCCGCCTGCCAGGCCGAGCACCGCCCCGCGCCGGGCCACGGGCAGGTGGTCGACCGTAGCCGCCCGGGCCTGCTCGTCGGCCGGGAGCTGGCCCCGATGCAGCGCGCGGCGGGCCGCCTCCCACGCCGGATCACGGTCGGCCCGCACGACCCAGCCGAGGGCCAACGGGAACAGCCCCCAGGGCACGCCGCCCACCCCCGCGCCGAGCAGGGCCTCCGCCGGGGAACGACCGGAGCCATCGAGCAGCCGCGCCACGAACCAGGCGACGGTGGCGAGCGCGGCGGCCAGCACGTACGGGCCGGGCGCGCCCAGCCGGATCAGTGGCGGACGGCGGGTGCGGCGGGGGGACATGCCCGGAGCGGTACCCGGTCGCCTCCGCAGGCACTCCCCCGCGCCCGCCGATGCTGGCCGGTCGTGCCGCTGAGCCAGGGACGCGGGCTTCAGCGGGCGAAGAAGCGACCGGGGTGGGCCGGGCGCGTCCTTTGGAGCTGATGTCACAAACGCATCAGCGCTCCGGACGCCCTGATGTCGCAAACGACTCAGCTCGAAAGGGCCGGCGCGGCAATCCCAGCGCGGGCCTGCGCCCTCGCATCGACCGAAGCCCGGGCCGCCGAGAGCCTGCTGCGCGGTCGACGCCTCGCTACCGGCCGGCGAGGGCGCGGGCGGCCACGGTGAGGTCGGCGACCAGCCCCTCGTACGCCTTGTCCTGGTCGTCCGCGCGCAGCACGGCGGACGGGTGGATGGTGGCCAGCAGCCGGGCCGGCGGGGCGTCCGCGACGGCGCCCGTGGAATCCACCGGCACCCGCCGGAAGTCCTCCGGGTGCTGGGCCGACTCCGGCCAGGGCAGCAGCTCGCCGCGCTGGCGGGTGACCCGGAACGTCGGGCCGAGCAGGGCCTTGGCGGCGGTGGCGCCCAGCACCACCACGATCTCAGGGCGGAGCTGGGCGAACTCGGCCACCAGCCAGGGCCGGCAGGCGGTGACGTGCACCCGGTCCGGGGTCTGGTGGATGCGTCGCCTGCCGCGCAGCTCGAAGCGGAAGTGCTTCACCGCGTTGGTGAGGTAGATGTGGCCGGGGTCGAGCCGGGCGTCGTCGACCGCCTTGCGCAGCAGCCGGCCGGCGGGGCCGACGAACGGCAGGCCCTTCTGGTCCTCCAGGTCGCCGGGCTGCTCGCCCACGAAGACCACCCGCGCGCCGGCCTCGCCGCGACCGAAGACGGTCTGCGACGCGTCCCGGTAGAGCTCGCAGCCCCGGCAGCCGGCGGCGGCGGCGCGCAGGTCGTCGAGGGTGTCGGCGCGCGCCGGGATGAACTTCTGCGCGCCCGGCGCGGTCTCGGTCTGCTCGGCCATGACGACTGTTCTACCCGGTGCGGGAGGGAACACGCGCTCCCCCCTCACGCCGTGAAGTCGGCGGCGGGGGCGGGCCGGACCGCCCGGGCCACCGCCTCGGCCAGCTCCGGGATCTCCGCCTCGGCCAGCGAACTGACGGTGATCCGCAGCGCCGGCGGGCCGGCGATGCGGTGCAGCGCGCCGGGCGCGACCGCCCAGCCGGCGTCGCGCAGCGCGGTCAGCACGCTCGTCTCGTCGTCGACCGGCAGCCAGACGTTGATGCCGCTGCGCCCGTGGGCGGTCAGGCCGTGGTCGGCGAGCGCCCCGATCAGCGCCGCGCGCCGCCGCTCGTAGCTGCCGGCGGCCCGGTCCACCAGCGCGGCCACGGCGGGGTCGCGCCAGAGCGCCAGGACCAGCCGTTGCAGCACCGTGGAGACCCAGCCGGCGCCGACCCGGGCGCGCCCGGCCACCCGGGCCACGGTGGTCTCGTCGCCCACCAGCACGGCCAGCCGCAGGTCGGGGCCGAACGGCTTGCTCACCGAGCGGACGAAGGCCCACGTCGGGGTCGCCCCGGCGAGCGGGTGCAGCGGTACGCGGGCCAGTTCGGCGGCGTGGTCGTCCTCGATCAGCAGCAGGTCGGACCGCCCGGCGAGCAGGGCGCGCAGCTCGCCGGCCCGTTCGGCGGAGACCGCCGCGCCGGTGGGGTTCTGGGCCCGGCTCGTCACGATCAGCGCCCGCGCGCCGGCGGCGAGGGCGGCGCCGACCCCGGCAACGAGCGGACCGTCGTCGTCGACCGGCACGCCGATCGGCCGCAGTCCGAGCGCGGCGACCAGGTCGAGCAGGTTGGCCCAGCCCGGGTCCTCGACCGCGACCGCGTCCCCGGGGCGCAGGTGCGCGCCGAGCAGCCGCTCGATGCCGTCCAGCGCCCCGCCGGTGACGGTCAGCTCCGCTGCCGGTACGCCGTCGGCGGCCAGCCGCTCGCGGGCCGCCTCGGCCAGCTCGGGCAGTACCCCGGCGGCCGGGTAGCCGACCGGCTCGCCCGCGGCGGCGGCCAGGCCGGCGAGGTGTGCCCCGAGGGGTGGCAGCAACCGCACGTCCGGCTCGCCCCGGGAGAGGTCGCGCAGGCCGGCGGCGGGCGGCGGGCGCAGCGCGGAGCGGCGGGCCGCCACGGGCGGCCGGGGCCGGACCCGGGTGCCGTGCCGGCCGGCGGTGACCACCAGGCCCCGCTGGCGCAGCTCCTGGTAGGCGCGGGCGGCGGTGGCGGGGCTCACCGCGAGCCGGGCGGCGAGCTCGCGCACCGGCGGCAGCGCGTCGCCGGGGGCGAGGGCGGCGGAGCGGATGCCCGATTCGATGCTGGCCGAAATCTCGGCGGCCGTCGTACCGACGAACTGATAGCGTGCTGACACAAATCAGGGATTGTACTAGAACAAAGGTCGAGTCATGTACACACCCACCGACCGGACCACCGCCAGCCGCTCCCGGGAGCGGATGAGCTACGACGAGGCCGCCGCGCACGCCGTCCTCGACGAGGCGTACGACTGCGCGCTCGGGTTCACCGTCGACGGCGAGCCCCGCGTGCTGCCCACCCTGCACGTGCGCATCGGCGACACCCTCTACCTGCACGGCTCCACCGGCAGCCGGCCGCTGCTCGCCGCCCGGGGCGAGGGGCTGCCGGTCTGCGTCGCCGTCACCCTGCTCGACGGCCTCGTCTACGGCCGCTCGCAGTTCCACCACAGCGCCAACTACCGCTCGGTCGTGGCGCACGGCACCGCGCGGCTGGTCGCCGACGAGCGGGAGAAGCTGCGGATGCTGACCGCCCTGGTGGAGAAGGCCGCCCGGGGGCGCAGCGCCGACAGCCGTCCGCCCTCGCGCCGGGAGCTGGCCGAGACGGCCGTGCTGGCCCTGCCGCTTCGGGAGGTGTCGGTGCGCGCCCGCGCCGGCGGCGTACGCGACGAGGAGACCGACCTCGCCCTGCCGCACTGGGCCGGCGTGGTGCCGCTGCGGCTGACCGCCGGGGCGCCCGAGCCCGACGCCGGGGTGGGCGTGCCGGTGCCGGCGTACCTGCGGGAGCGGACCTCGCCGTGGCTCGATCCGGCGGTGCTGCGCGGGGAGCACGTGCTGCTGGAACCGCTCGACCTCGCGCACGCCGACGAGCTGCACGCCGCGACCGCCGACCCGGAGGTCTGGCGGCACCTCGGCAGCCCGCAGCCGGCCGACCCCGCCGGCACCGCCGAGGGGATCGCCGTCGCCCTGGCCGCCCACCGGCGGGGCGAGCGGGTGCCGTGGGTGCAGCGCTGCGCCGTGACCGGCGCCGTGGTTGGCACGACCTCCTTCTACGAGGTGGACCCGGAGCGCCGGGCGGTGGCGATCGGCTACACCTGGCTGGGCCGGCCCTGGTGGCGCACCGGGATCAACACGGAGGCGAAGCTGCTGCTGCTCGCCCGCGCCTTCGAGGAGCTGGGCGCGGTACGGGTGGTCTGGCACACCGACATCCGCAACGAGCGCTCGCAGCGGGCGATCGAGCGCCTCGGTGCGTCCCGCGAGGGGGTGCTGCGCCGGCACCGGCTCCGCCCGGACGGCTCCTGGCGGGACACCGTGCAGTATTCGATGACCGTCGACGAGTGGCCGAACGCACAGGTCACGCTGCGGGAAAGGCTTCGCCGGGCGGCACCCGTGGCCTCATGATGGCGGGCGTGCTGGGTATCACCGACATCTGGACGTACGTGCTGGGCACCGTGGCGATCGTTCTGCTGCCCGGGCCCAACTCCCTCTTCGTGCTCTCCACCGCCGCCCAACGGGGCGTGAGGGCCGGCTACCGGGCCGCCGGCGGGGTCTTCGTCGGCGACTGGGTGCTCATGGTCCTCTCCGCCGCCGGCGTGGCGTCGCTGGTCCAGGCGTACCCGCCGCTCTTCCTCGTGATCAAGTACGCCGGCGCCGCGTACCTCGGCTATGTGGGGTTGACGATGCTGCGCGGCGCGTGGCGGCGCTGGCGGACGCGCAACGACCCGGCCACCCCGCGGCTCATCGACGCCGCGGAGCCGGCGGCGCTGCGCAGCCCGTTCCGCAAGGCGCTGGTGATCAGCCTGCTCAACCCGAAGGCGATCCTCTTCTTCGTCTCGTTCTTCATCCAGTTCGTGGACCCGGGCTACGCCTGGCCGGCCCTGTCGTTCCTGCTGCTCGGGCTCATCGCCCAGGTCACCAGCGCGCTCTACCTGACCGCGCTGATCTTCACGGGCACGTTCCTGGCTGCCCAGTTCCGCCGGCGCCACCGCCTGGCCGCCGGCGCCACCACGGGTGTCGCCGCGCTCTTCCTCGGCTTCAGCCTCAAGCTGGCCACCGCCAGCGCCTGACCCGGCGGGGCCGCCGGCACGCCCTGGCCCTGCCGGGACGGTCGCCGCCTGACGCTGCCGGGGCGGTGCCTCGCCGCCCCGCTCCGGGTCAGGTGCCGTCGCCGCCGCCGGAGCCGCCGCCGCCGGCCGTGCCGCCCAGGCCGAAGCCGGGGTGGATCGGCTCGTCCGGCGGGCGGCTGACGTGCGCCGACTCGGAGATGGTCGCGGACCAGTCGGCGTGCGCGGCGGCCGCCGCGTGCCGGTTGATCGCCGCGCGCAGCCAGGCGTCCACGGTCGCGACCCAGTCCCGCTGCTCGGCGCCGGTGTGCCAGACCCGGAACCGGCTGATGCTCTGGTGGGTGATCCCGGCCAGGGCCAGCCGCCGGTCCAGCCAGAGGATCACCTCCAGGCCGGCCGGCTCGGCGATGAAGATCAGCTCCAGCTCGGTGATCGGTCCGGCGTAGAGCGGCGCCACCCAGTAGCCCAGCCGCTGGTGCAGGGGCAGGGTCTGCGCCACCCCCGGCAGCCGCACGTCGACCAGGCCGGCCTGGCGCATGCTGAAGCCGAGCGTGTCGAGGGCCGCCAGGACGTGCGCCTGGGTGGGCAGCGGGTGCACGAAGACCGGCACCATCGCGCCCTGGTCGAGCCCCGGCCCGACAGCCACCTCCGTACGCAGCCCCATCCGCAGGCTGAGCAGGGGCACCCCGCCGAAGACGGTCACGGGGGTCTCCCACGGCAGCGGGAACTCGAACGGGATCGAGCGGCCCCGCCCGGCGCGCAGCACGAAGGCGCCAGCCACCGTGGCCTGGTGGAACTGCACCAGGCGACGGGGCGCCTCCGGGTCGTCCGGTTCGGCCGTGGTGACCAGGCCGAGCCGGACGTGCAGGACGGGTACGTCGGTGGAGCCGGCGACGACGGTGACCCGCCCCGGCAGCCGGAGCCCGGGGCGGGTGCTCGGGTTGGCCAGGGCCGTGCGCACCGACAGTCCGGTCCCGCCGGACTCGGGCGACACCCCCGTCAACCGCACAGCACTCCCCCGTCCACGACCGGGCCGCGCCTGCCCGTCACCCCCCATGGTCGCGGACCTCGCCCGGGCCCCTCCATGGTCGCGGACCCGGCGGGTGGCCGCCCCGACTTCGGCGAACAGCGGCCACCCCTCCGGTCTCATCTCATGCGTCGCCCGCGCGGCACCGGGTCGGTCTCGTCGTCGAACTCGCCGATGACCTCCTCCAGCAGGTCCTCCAGTGCGACGAAGCCGACCGGCCGGGCCGGCCCGCCGCCGTTGCGCACCAGCGCGAGCTGGGACTGCCGGGCGCGCATCTCCGCCACCGCCTCGGTCACCGACGCCGTGGCCGGCAGGGTGAGGGCGTTGGTCATCAGGTCCCCGGCGGTGACCGTACGGCCCGTGGTGGTGGCCCGCACCGCCTCCCGGACGTGGACCAGGCCGCAGACGTCGCCGCTGGCGTCCAGCACGGCCAGCCGCGACCGGCCGCTGTCCCGGCTGACCTGCTCGATGCGGTCGGCTCCCTCGTCGCGGCGCACCGTCACCATCTGGTCGAACGGCTCCATCACCTGCGCCACCGTGGTGCCCTGGAGTTCCAGCATGCTGGTGAGCATCTCGTGCTGTTCGGCGCCCAACAGGCCGTGCTCGCGGGACTGCTCCAGCAGCATCCGCAGCTCGTCCGGGCCGTGCACCTGGGCGAGCTGGTCCTGCGGGTTGACCTTGACCAGCCGCAGCATCGCGTTGGCCAGCGCGTTCATCACCGACAGCACCGGCCGGGCGACCCGCGCGAAGGCGCGGAACGGCAACGCCAGCAGCACCGCCGAGCGCTCCGGGTGGGTGATCGCCCAGGACTTCGGCGCCATCTCCCCGACCACCAGGTGCAGGAAGGTGACGACGCTCAGCGCGAAGATCAGCGCGATCACGTGGCTCGCGGCGTCCGGCAGCCCGACCGCGTGCAGCAGCGGGCTCAGCAGGTGCTCGATCGCCGGTTCGGCGAGCGCGCCGAGACCCAGGGTGCACAGGGTGATGCCGAGCTGCGCGCCGGCGAGCATGAGCGACAGCTCACGTACGCCGTCCAGCGCGGCCCGGGCGGCCCGGCCGCCACCGGCGGCGGCGTGCTCCAGCCGGTAACGCTTGCTGGCCACCAGGGCGAACTCGGCGGCCACGAAGAAGCCGTTCAGCGCCAGCAGGATCACCGACGTGAAGAGCGCGATGCCGGGGCTCACGCGGACACCTCCCCGGGCTCGGCGATCCGCAGCCGGACGGAGTCGGCCACGTGCCGGTCGACGGCCAGCACCTCGACCAGGGCGCGCGGTCCCTCCGCGCCGTCCTCGCCGTCGGCCGGCAGGCTGATCTCCAGCCGGTCACCGACCTCGGGGACGCGCCCCAGCTCCCGCATGACCAGGCCGGAGAGCGTGTCGTACTCCGGGGCCTCGGGCAGTTCGATGCCGGTGCTGTCGGCGACCTCGTCGATGCGCCAGCGGGCCGGCACCACCCAGGAGCCGTCCGCCTGGCGGGCCGGGGCCCGCTCCGGCGGGTCGTCCTCGTCCCGGATCGGGCCGACGAGTTCCTCGGCGATGTCCTCCAGCGTGATCACGCCGGCGAAGCCGCCGTACTCGTCGACCACGCAGGCGAGCTGCCGGTGGCCGGAGCGCAGGCGGTCCAGCACGGTCGGCAGCGGCAGCGTCTCCGGCACCAGGAGCGGAGGGCCGGCGACCGCGCTGACCGGGGTGCTCGCGCGCTTCTCCGGGGGTACGCCGAGCACGTCGGCGATGCCGACCACGCCGACGAGGTCGTCGACGCCCTCGGTACCGCGTACGGGGAAGCGGGACTTGCCGGTGTCCAGCAGCTCGACGACCCGGCTGAGCGGCTCGTGCGCGCGTACGGTGTGCACGTCGACGCGGGGCACCATGGCCTCGCCCGCGGTGAGCCCCCGGAAGTCGAGCCCCCGGTCGAGCAGCGTGGACATCTCGGCGGTCAGGTGCCCCTCCTGGCGGGACTCGGCGATGATCTGTTCCAGGTCCTGCGGGGTGGCGCCGCTGGGCAGCTCCTCGATCGGCTCGATGCCGACGCGACGCAGCAGCCGGACGGCGGCCCGGTCGAAGAGCTTGATCAGCGGGCCGGCGATCTTGAGATAGAACAGGGTGGAACTGCTCAGGGCCTTCGCGAGGGGCTCGGCCCGGGCGATGGCGAGGTTCTTCGGGGCCAGCTCACCGAGGACCATCTGCACCACGGTGGCGAGGACCAGGGCCAGGGCGACCGAGAGCGGCAGGCTGACCGCCGTCGAGATGCCGGCGCCCCCGAGCAGCTCGGCCAGCCCGGCGCCGAGGAACGGCTCGGCGACGTAACCGACCAGCAGGGCGGTGACGGTGATGCCGAGCTGGGCGCCGGAGAGCATGAACGACAGCCGCCCGGTCACCTCCAGCGCCCGGGCGGCGGCCTTGTCGCCGTCGTCGGCCAGCTGCTTGAGCCGGCCGCGGTCCACGGCGACGTAGCCGAACTCCTGGGCCACGAAGTAACCCGTGGCGACGGTGAGAACGATGATGAGGAGAAGACCAACGACGATCAACACGGGTCGCTCAGGGCTCCCGGGGACGTCGGGGTCGGGATACGCCGGGCACGACCCGGCTGGCTACTGCTGCCCTCCTGGGCAGAAGAGTCGATCATGCGGCCCATTTTATCGGGATCGGCTGGATATCCGCTGAAGGTGTGCCGAAGGCCCCCGACACCGGCCGGTCGGGGGCCTCTTCCGGCGTCAGCTCTGGGTGATCTTCACGTCGTCGACGGCCGCCTCGACGAGGCTGGCGCCGCTGGCGTCGGCCGCGTCGATCACGATCCGTACGGTCTGTCCCCGCAGGGCGGAGACGTCGACGCTGGCGCTCTGCCAGGCCGCCGCCCGGTTGGTCGCGGCCCCGGTCGCGTTCAGCGCCGTGACGGTGCCGCTGCCCACCACCCGTACGCGCAGGTAGTCGGCGCTGCTGGCGTTGTTCAGGTGGGCCAGGTACCAGGAGAACGAGAGGTTCAGGGTGCCGGTCGACGGCAGCGTGATGGCCGGCGACTGGATGGTGCTCACCCCGCCGTCGAGGTCGTACGCCCCGGCGCTGCTGCCGGCGAGCGGCCCGGTGACCAGGTCGTAGCTGCCGCTGACGGTCGTGCCGAGCTGGGTGGCCACGCCGGAGCTGGTGGCCGCCGGGTCGCCGCGCTCCCACCGGCCGAGGGTGGCGGTGTCCGTGCCCGCCGGGTCGGCGGTCCACCCGGTGGCGGTCTCGAAGGTGTCGCTGAAGACGGTGGTGCCCGGCGGGGTGCCGGTGCCGGCCAGCGCCCACACCGTGTACGCGATGGCGTCGGCGTTGCGGTCCAGCGCGGTGTCGTTGATGTTGCTGGTGGTGTCGCAGGAGCGGTGGTAGCACGGGTCGAACGCCTGGCCGGCCGTGCCGCCCCAGAGCGAGGCCTGGGCGCTGGACTTGGTGCCCTCGGCGCCGGTGAAGGTGCCGCCGGCCGGGATGCCGACGTTGATGAACGGCCCGTAGTCGCTGCGGCCGTCGAAGTCGGTGCCCCGGGTGGGCACGCCGATCGAGCTGAAGTACGCCTGGATGGTCTGCTCGATCTGCGCCGAGCCGGCCGGGCCGGGGCCGGAGCCCACCCCGTCGGAGTTGTCGCCGTCGTAGACGAAGTAGCCGGCGTTGGGTGAGCCGACCATGTCGAAGTTCAGGTACTGCTTGATCTTGGTGCGCTCGGTCGACGGCAGGTTGTTCACGTAGTACTGGGAGCCGCGCAGCCCGAGTTCCTCGGCGCCCCACCAGCCGAAGCGCAGGTGCTTGGTGGGGGTGAAGCCGCTGCGGGCCACCGCGAGCGCGGTCTCCAGGATCGCGGCCGAGCCGGAGCCGTTGTCGTTGATCCCGGGGCCGGCGGTGACGCTGTCCAGGTGCGCCCCGGTCATGACCACCTGGTTCGGGTCTCCGCCGGGCCAGTCGGCGATCAGGTTGTAGCCGGTGGCGCCGCCGTAGCTGAACGACTGCACCACGGTGGTGAACCCGGCGGCGTCGAGCTTGCCCTTGACGTAGTTGACCGAGGCGAGGTAGCCGGGGCGACCGTGCGCCCGGTTCCCGCCGTTGGCGGTGGCGATGGACTGGAACTGGGACAGGTGCGCCTTCACATTGGCCAGCGGGATGTCCGGGGGCGCGGCGAGCGCCGCGGGGGCGGCGGGAACCGTGGTGGTGGGCGCGGCGGTCGCCGAGGAGGCGGTCACGACCGTCGCCGCCGCCACGGCCAGCGCGGCCAGCCAGGCGGAGCGGGGGGTGCGGGGTCTCATTGGTCCTCCGGGGTCCGGTGGTCCCGGTCCCGCCGGGTGGGCGGTGACCGGCGGACGGCCGTTGATCGACAGCCATCACTGCGAAAGCGTGCAGCGGGGCAGACCACCCGGCAAGACGCAAGACTCAGATTCGTCGCAGTCCCCGAATTGGGACGCCACGGATGCGATCCCCCGGAGGTCGCGGGTCAGGACGGATCGCCCCCGCCACCCGCACGACGGTCGGCGGGCGCGAGTTCGTCGGCGTCGAGCAGGGCCGGCTCGACCCGGCCGGCGCGGTACGCGGCCCGGCCGATCATCTGCGCCGCCACGGGAGCGGTGGCCAACTGGAAGATCCCGACCAGCGCCACCATGCCCAGGTCGGCCGGGGTACGCAGCCGCAGCGCCACGCCGAGCAGAAGGAGCAGCACCCCGAGCACCTGCGGCTTGGTCGCGGCGTGCATCCGGTCCAGCGTGCCCGGGAAGCGCAGCACCCCGATCCCCGCGGCGAGGCTCAGCAGCGCGCCGGCCACCAGGCAGCCGCCGCCCAGCCAGTCGGCCAGCGTGCCCCACATCAGGCCTCCCCGTCCTCGCGGACGGCGAAGCGGACCAGCGACACCGACCCGACGAAGCCGAGCATGGACAGCGCCACCAGCACCGGCAGGGTGGTGGCGTGACGGTTCACCGCGGCCTCCGCGCCCACCGCGCCCACCATCGTGGCGAGCAGCATGTCGGCCGCGACCACCCGGTCGATCAGCGACGGCCCGCGGTAGAGCCGGATCAGGGCCAGCAGCGCGGTCACCGAGAACAGGAGGGTGAGGATGGCGGCGAGTAACGTGGTCACGGTTCGGGTCCCCTCTCGACGGGATCGGCGCTGACCCGGCGGACCTCGGCGGCGGAGCCGACGGCGCGCACGAGCCGCCGCTCGACGGCGAGGATCCGCCGCCGGCTGCCCCTGAGGTCCTGCGGGCCGCGGGTGTCGAACACGTGCACGTAGAGGACCCCGGTGTTGCGGTCGACCTCGACGATCAGCGTGCCCGGCACCAGCGACAGCGCCTCGGCGGTGAGCGCCAGGTTCAGGTCGGTGTGCACCCGCAGGCGGACCGCGATGATCGCCGCCCGTGGCTGGTAGCCGGGCTGCACCGCGACCCGCGCGACGTGCGCGCTGGCGCTGACCAGTTCGCCGACGAAACGCACCACGAAGACCAGCAGCGGCCCGAGGCGCAACCGGCCGCCGAAGCTCACCGGCGGCAGCGGGAAGAACACCAGCACGGCGCCGGCCACCACCACCCCGCCCACGAGGTTGCCCCAGGAGAAGTCCCCCCACAGCAGTATCCAGACCAGCACCAGCCAGCCGAAGGCGATCAACTGGTCGCGCCGCCGCCCCCGCCCGCGCGGCGGTGCCTGCGGGCCCGGGGTCACGGGGCACCGGCCGGCAGCACGGAACGGATGTACGGGGTGCGCTCGCGCAGGTCGACCGCCGCGTCGGCGGTGACGTCGAACAGCGGCCCGGCGACGACGGTCAACGCCAGCCCCAGCCCGACCAGCGCGATCGTCGCGCCGACCATCAACGCCGGCAGGCGCACGACCGGCTCGGCGGTGGCCAGTTGCGGCGCGCGCCAGAAGGCGATGTTCCACACCCGCGAGGCCACGTAGAGGGTGAGCAGGCTGGTCACGGTCCCCGCCGCCACCAGCGCGCCGGGCAGCGGCTCGCCGGCCGCGACGCCGGCCTGGAGCAGGCCGAGCTTGCCGAGGAACCCGGAGAAGGGCGGAATCCCGGCGAGGTTCATGGCCGGGACGAAGAAGAGGACGCCGAGCAGCGGGGCCGCCCGGGCCAGCCCGCCGATGCGGCGCAGGTCGGTACTGCCGGCCCGCTCCTCGACGAGACCGGCGACCAGGAACAACGTGGTCTGGATGGTGATGTGGTGCACCACGTAGAAGATCGCGCCGGAGAGCCCGGCCACGGTGCTCAGCCCCACGCCGAAGATCATGTAACCGATGTGGCTGACCAGGGTGAAGGAGAAGAGCCGCTTCATGTCGGACTGGGCCACCGCGCCGAGGATGCCGACCAGCATGGTCAGTCCGGCCACCACCATCAGCGGCCCGGCGAGCTGACCGCCGGGGAACAGCAGCGTCTCGGTGCGGATGATCGCGTACACGCCGACCTTGGTGAGCAGGCCGGCGAAGACCGCCGTGACGGGGGCCGGGGCGGTCGGGTAGCTGTCCGGCAACCAGGCCGAGAGCGGGAAGACCGCCGCCTTGACCCCGAAGGCGAGCAGCAGCATCAGCTGGAGGGTCAGCCGTACGCCGTCGGGCAGCGCGTCCAGCCGGTGCGCCAGCTGGGCCATGTTCAGGGTGCCGGTGGCCGCGTACACCAGGCCCACCGAGGCGAGGAAGATCATCGAGGAGAGGATGCTGACCACCACGTACGTCGAGCCGGTGCGGATCCGGGTCTCGGTGCCGCCGAGGGTGATCAGCACGAAGCTCGCGGCGAGCAGGATCTCGAAGCCGACGAAGAGGTTGAACAGGTCGCCGGCGAGGAACGCGTTGGTCACGCCGGCGGTCAGCACCAGGTAGGTCGGGTGGTAGATGGTCACCGGCACGGTCTCGCCGAAGTCGCCCTGCCCCTGGCCGACGGAGTAGAGCAGCACGCACAGCGTCACCGCCGAGGAGACCACCAGCATCAGCGCGGCGAGCTGGTCCGCGACCAGCACGATACCCACCGGCGCCGGCCACCCGCCGACCTGGACCACCACCGGCCCGTGCCGGTACGCCTGCACCAGCAGCACCGCCGCCACCACCAGCGTGACCGCCAGGCAGGTGACGCTGACGACGCGTTGCAGCCCGGGCCACCGGAACAGCAGCAGGGTCAGCGCCGCGCCCAGCAGCGGCACCACCACGGGCAGCGGCACGAGCCGGCTCATCGGGCGCCCCCTCCCGCGTACCCGGTCATCCGGGGCCGCCCCCGCGCCGGCGCGGCGGCTCCGGGTCGACCTGCTCGGGGTCGGCGTCCGGGCCCTCGCCCCCGAGGTCGGCGGTGGCCAGCTCGTTGCGCTCGGCCGCCTCCCGGACCTGCCGGTCCTCGATGTCGTCGGGGACCTCGTCGTCGCCGGTGAGGTACCAGCTGCGGTAGCTCACCGCCAGCAGGAACGCGGTCAGCCCGAAGGTGATCACGATCGCGGTGAGGATCATGGCCTGCGGCAGCGCGTCGCTCAGCGTGCCGGCGGGCGCCGTGCCGACCACCGGGGCGGCCCCCGCGCGCCCGCCCAGCAGGATCAGCACGTTGACCCCGTTGCCGAGCAGGATGACGCCGAGCAGGATCCGGCTCAGGCTGCGTTCCAGCAGCAGGGTGACCCCGCAGCCGCACAACACCCCGGCGGCCACGACCAGCACCAGGGCCGGTCCCGCGACGCCGCTCCTCACGCCCGCTCCCCCCGCCGGTCGACCCGCAGCCCGCCCCCGGACTCGCCGGCCGCCTCGATGTGCCGGTCCACCTCGGCGCCGAGGCTGCGCAGGATGTCCAGCACCAGCCCGACCACGACGAGGTAGACGCCGACGTCGAAGAAGAGGGACGTGATCAGGTAGAAGTCGCCGATCACGGGCAGCCACAGGTCGATCCGGGCGCTCTCGAGCACCGACCCGCCCGCGAGCAGCGAGACAGTCCCGGTGCCGATCGAGACGAGCAGGCCGGCGCCGAGCACCGTGCCGGCGCCGACGGGGGCCGCCTCGGCCAGCTCGTAGCGCCCGCCGGCCAGGTAGCGCACGGCCAGCGCCAGGCTCGCCACCAGGCCGCCCGCGAAGCCGCCGCCCGGCGCGTTGTGGCCGGAGAAGAGCAGGAACAGGGAGAAGACCACCACCGTGTGGAAGACCAGCCGGGTAACCACCTCCAGCACGATCGAACGCTGCCGCTCGTGCAGGGTCGCCCCGCCGCGAAGCCAGACCCGGTGCCCCGGCCGCTGCACCCGCTTCGGCGGCTCGGGGCGACGTGGGCGGGGCCCGGTGCGGGAGCGCTGGAAGACCAGGCTGGCCACGCCGGTCGCGGCCACCACCAGCACCGACAGCTCGCCCATCGTGTCCCAGGCCCGGATGTCGACCAGGGTCACGTTGACCACGTTGCGGCCGTACCCCTGGGTGACCGCCAGATCCGGGAACGCGTCGGAGATGGTGGGCGCCTGGCGGGCCGCCGCGGCGGTCAGGGCCAGCCCACCGACCACGACGCCGACGGCCGCCCCGATCGCGCGGCGTACCCACCGCCTGCGTCTCGGGCGGGCCGAGAACCGCTCCGGCAGCCGGCGCAGCACCAGCACGAACACCGCGATGGTGGCGGTCTCGACGAGGAACTGGGTCAGCGCCAGGTCCGGCGCGCCGTGGGCCACGAAGAGCATCGCGGTGCCGTAGCCCGTCATGCCCACCAGCAGCATCGCCGTCAGCCGCCGGCGGGCGCCCACCGCGAGCACCGCCGCGACGGTCACCACCGTCACCACCAGGACCTGCAACGGGCTGTCCCAGAGGGCGATCCGGTCCCGCCACGGCCGGGTGGCCAGCATCGCCCCGCCGGGCACCACCGTGAGCACCAGCAGGATGACGCCGAGGTACTGCGGCAGCGAGCCGCGCTGGGTGGCTCCGGTGACCTCGATGGCCAGCCGGTCGAGGCGGCGGGTGGTCCACTCGTACCCCTGGTTGCCGGTGACCGGGACGTGCAGCCGGGCCAGCACCGGGGCGAGCGGTCCGCGCAGCGCGAACAGGACCGCGCCGCCGGCCACGGCGAGCGCGGAGAAGCCGAGCGCGGGGCTGAGGCCGTGCCACAGCGCCAGGTCCTTGCCGACCGTGCCGAACAGCTCGCCGTACGGGCGGAGCAGGCCGTCGAGGATCCCGGCGGCCGGGCCGGCGAGCAGCCCGACGGCGGCCAGCAGGGCCGGTGGGCCGAGCATCGACGCGGGAACCCGCCCGAGGACGGTCGGCGCCACGCCCGGCCGGGTGGCGAACGCGCCCCAGACGAACCGGGCGCTGTAGGCGACGGTGAGCGCGGCGCCGGCCACCAGTACGACGAGGACGGCGGGCCGGTCGATGAAGGCGGCCAGCACGGCCTCCTTGGCGACGAAGCCGACCAGCGGTGGCAGCCCGGCCATCGACGCGGCGGCGAGCACCGTCACAGCGACGAGCAGCGGCGCGCCGCGCCTGAGCCCGGACAGTTCCCGCAGGTCGCGGGTGCCGGCGCCGTGGTCGATGATGCCGACGACGAGGAACAGCGGCGCCTTGAACAGCGCGTGGGCCAGCAGCATCGCCGCCCCGGCCAGCGCGGTGTCGGGGGTGCCCGCCCCGATCGCCACCGCGATCAGGCCGAGCTGGCTGACCGTGCCGTACGCCAGCAGCAGCTTCAGGTCGGTCTGCCGCAGCGCCGCCCAGCCCCCGGCCAGCATGGTGGCCAGGCCCGCGACCACGACCACCGGCCGCCACGGGCCGACGGCCGCCAGCACCGGGGCGAGCAGCCCGATCAGGTAGACGCCCGCCTTCACCATCGCGGCGGCGTGCAGGTACGCGCTCACCGGCGTGGGGGCCGCCATCGCCACCGGCAGCCACGAGCTGAACGGCAGCAGCGCCGACTTGGACAGCGCCCCGGTGAGGATCAGCAGCACCGCCGTGACCAGGTACGCCCCGCCCGGCAGCGGGGCCGCGACGATCTCCGACCAGCGGTAGGTGCCGGCGTGCCCGCCCAGCATGATGAACCCCACCAGCATCGCCAGCCCGCCGAGCGTGGTCACGGTCAGCGCCTGCGCCGCCGCCCACCGGCTGGCACGCCGCTCGGCGCTGTGCCCGATCAGCAGGTACGAGAAGATCGTGGTGAGTTCCCAGCACACGTAGAGCAGCAGCAGGTCGTCGGCGAGGACGAGGCCGAGCATCGCCCCCGCGAAGGCCACCATGACGGCCGCGAAGCGGGCCACGCCGGTGGACTCCCGGCCGAAGTAGTGGGCGCTGTAGATCAGGACCAGCGCGCCGACGCCGCCGACGAGCAGGACCATCAGCCAGGACAGGGTGGTCAGCCGCAGCGCCAGGTCCACGTCGAGTTGGCCGATCCACGGGTACGTCTCGACCACCGCCCCGCCGTCGCGCACGGCGGGGGTGCGGGCCAGCGCCCAGCCGAACGCGGCCGCCGGCGCCAGCGCCAGCGGGTAGCAGGCGCGGGGACCCCACCACCGGACGAGCAGCGGCGCGACGAGGGCCGCCACGCAGTGGAGGATCAGCAGTACGAGCACCCGCGCTCCCGGTCGAGGTGGCTGCGGCGCGCGCCTGAGGTGGGACGGCACCTAGGTGCGATCACACGCCAGTTCGTCACACGGCGGGCGGTTTTGCGCGAATTCGTCCCGGTTGTGGTGGACGCTCAGCCGACGATGACCTCGGCGGCGGGGGCGACGGGTTCGCGGGCGGGACGCTCACGCCGGGGCTCCACCAGCAGGTCGGGGCGGCCGAGCTGGACCACGACCTTGTTGACCACCCGTTGGGCGGCGGCGAGGGAGCGCACCGGCAGCAGCCGGCCCCGGCTCTCGCGCCGTAGCACGAAGTAGTGCACGGCGGCGCGGACCTGTCCCCGGTCGGCCGCGCTGGCCTGCGCGGTGGAGACGACCAGCTCCCGCAGCGCGGCGGCGAGCCGCTCGGCCAGCTCCAGCTCCGGGCCGGACAGGCCGGTGCGGACGGCGGCGAGATGACTGTCGACCTTGCGGATCAGCACGTCGGTGCTTGGCTCGAAGCTCCGCTGCTCGACGGTCAATCCGATCCCCTCCACCCCAGGCTGACGCTCCGAGTGAAGTTACTTTATGTTGTGGGACACAATCAAGCAGTTAAGTAAGACTTAATGGATTAAACGTGCAAACGGCGCGGTGGGGCCGGAGCGGGGCGCCGCGTCCCCGGCGAGGGCCTGAATGTCGGTCCGTCGGGGCAGGATGGTCGGCGTGACGGATGCGATGGCGGGTTTCGGCGCGGCCACCCGGGAGTGGTTCGGCGCCGCCTTCGCCGCGCCCACCGCCGCCCAGACCGGCGCGTGGCATTCCGTCTCCGCGGGGCGCAACGCGCTGGTGGTGGCCCCCACCGGTTCGGGCAAGACGCTGGCGGCGTTCCTCTGGTCGCTCGACCGGCTGGCCCGCGAGCCCGCCCCGGCCGACCCCCGGCACCGGTGCCGGGTGCTCTACGTCAGCCCGCTCAAGGCGCTCGCGGTCGACGTCGAGCGCAACCTGCGCACCCCCCTGACGGGCATCCGGCAGGCCGCCACCCGGCTCGGCGTCGCGCCGCCGGAGATCACCGTGGGGATGCGCACCGGCGACACCCCCGCCGACGAGCGACGGGCCTTCGCGCGCACCCCGCCGGACATCCTCATCACCACGCCCGAGTCGCTGTTCCTGCTGCTCACCTCCGCCGCCCGCGACTCCCTGCGCGGGGTCGAGACGGTGATCGTCGACGAGGTGCACGCGGTCGCCGGCACGAAGCGCGGGGCCCACCTCGCGCTCTCCCTGGAGCGCCTCGACGAGCTGCTGCCCGCCCCGGCGCAGCGGATCGGCCTCTCCGCCACCGTCCGGCCGGTCGACGCGTGCGCCCGCTTCCTCGGCGGCGCCCGCCCCGTCGACGTGGTCGCGCCACCCAGCGCCAAGACGATCGAGGTCAGCGTCCAGGTCCCGGTGGAGGACATGACCCGCCTCGACGAGCAGGAGCCGCCGCAGGACGACCTCGGCGGTCTCGGCGCACGTCGGGCGTCCATCTGGCCGGCGCTGGAGGAGCGCGTCTTCTCCCTGGTCAGGGCGCACCGCTCGACCATCGTCTTCACCAACTCCCGGCGTTCCGCCGAGCGCCTCTGCGCCCGGCTCAACGAGCTGGCCGGCGAGGAGTCGGCCGGGCAGGAGTCGGCCGGCGGGTCCCCGCCGGCGGCCCGCGAGGGCGACGGGTGGGGCGGCCCCGCGGGGCCGGTGCGCGTCGGCCGTACGCCCGCGGAGCTGATGGCGCAGGCGGGCGCGGCGGCCGGCGCGCCGCCCGTGATCGCCCGCGCCCACCACGGCAGCGTCTCCCGCGAGGAGCGCAAGCACATCGAGGAGGCGCTCAAGTCCGGTCAGCTGCCCGCCGTGGTGGCCACCTCCAGCCTGGAGCTGGGCATCGACATGGGCGCCGTCGACCTGGTGGTGCAGATCGAGGCGCCGCCCAGCGTGGCCGCCGGCCTGCAGCGGGTCGGCCGGGCCGGGCACCAGGTCGGCGCGGTCTCCCGCGGCGTGGTCTTCCCCAAGCACCGGGGCGACCTGCTCTCCTGCACGGTGGTGGCCGAGCGGATGGCCGACGGCGCCATCGAGGAGCTGCACCATCCGCGCAACCCGCTCGACGTGCTGGCCCAGCAGATCGTCGCCATGGTGGCGTTGGAGCCGTGGCGCGTCGGCGACCTGGCCGTGCTGGTACGCCGGGCGGCACCATTCGCCGAGCTGCCCGACTCGGCCCTGCACGCCGTGCTCGACATGCTCTCGGGCCGCTACCCGTCCACCGCGTTCGCCGAGCTGCGGCCCCGGCTGGTCTGGGACCGCGCCACCGACACGCTCACCGGCCGGCCCGGCGCGCAGCGGCTCGCGGTGACCAGCGGCGGCACCATCCCCGACCGGGGGCTCTTCGGCGTCTTCCTGGCCGGGGCCGAGCGGGCCGCCCGGGTCGGCGAGCTGGACGAGGAGATGGTCTACGAGTCCCGGGTCGGCGACGTCTTCCTGCTCGGCTCGTCGTCCTGGCGGATCGAGGAGATCACCCCCGACCGGGTGCTGGTCTCGCCGGCCCCCGGCCAGGCGGCGAAGATGCCGTTCTGGAAGGGCGACCAGCTCGGCCGGCCCGTCGAGCTGGGCCGGGCCATCGGCGCGCGGGTGCGCGCCCTGCTGCGGCAGGACGACGAAACGGCCGTGGCCGCGCTGCGGGCCGGCGGGCTGGACGACTGGGCCGCCGGCAACCTGATGGCCTACCTGCGCGAGCAGCGCGCCGCCACCCGGTCCCTGCCCGACGACCGCACGGTGGTGGTCGAGCGGTTCCGCGACGAGCTGGGCGACTGGCGGCTGGCCGTGCACAGCGTCCTCGGCGCCCGGGTCAACGGGCCGTGGGCGCTGGCCATCGGCCGCCGGCTCGCCGAGCGCTACGGCGTGGACGCGCAGGTGATGCCGTCCGACGACGGCATCGTGGTCCGACTGCCCGACACGGCCGACGAGCCGCCCGGCGCCGACGTGGTCGTCTTCGAGCCGGAGGAGATCGCCCAGCTCGTCGAGGAGTCGGTCGGCACGTCCGCGCTCTTCGCGTCCCGGTTCCGCGAGTGCGCCGCCCGGTCGCTGCTGCTGCCCCGGCGCGACCCGCGCCGCCGCCAGCCGCTGTGGCAGCAGCGCCAGCGCGCCGCCCAGTTGCTCGACGTCGCCCGCGAGTACGCCGACTTCCCCGTCACCCTGGAGGCCGCCCGGGAGTGCCTCCAGGACGTCTTCGACCAGCCCGCGCTGGCCGAGCTGATGCGCGACCTGGCCGCCCGCAAGGTGCGCCTGGTCGAGGTGGAGACCGCCCAGCCGTCGCCGTTCGCCCGGTCGCTGCTCTTCGGCTACGTCGGGGCGTTCCTCTACGAGGGCGACGCGCCGCTGGCCGAGCGCCGGGCCGCCGCGCTGGCGCTGGACTCGACCCTGCTCGGCGAGCTGCTGGGCCGGGTCGACCTGCGGGAGCTGCTCGATCCGGCGGTGCTGGCCGAGACCGAGCGGCAGCTGCGCTGGCTGACCGAGCAGCGCCGCCCGCGCGACGCGGAGGACGTGGTCGAGCTGCTGCGCGTGGTCGGCGACCTCTCCGAGGCGGAGCTGGCCGAGCGGGGTGCCTCACCCGGGTGGCTGACGGAGCTGGCGGCGGCCCGGCGGGTGCTGCGCGTACGCGTCGCCGGCGAGGAGCGCTGGGTGGGCGTCGAGGACGCCGCCCGGCTGCGCGACGCCCTCGGCGTGGCCCTGCCGGTCGGGGTGGCCGAGGCCTACCTCGCCCCGGTGGCCGATCCGCTCGGCGACCTCGTCGCCCGCTACGCGCGTACGCACGGGCCCTTCGTCGCCGCCACCTGCGCGGCCCGCTTCGGGCTCGGCGTCTTCGTGGTCGAGCAGGCGCTGCGCCGGCTCGCCGCCACCGGGCGCGTGGTCGCCGGCGAGTTCACCCCCGACACCGCCGGCAGCCAGTGGTGCGACGCGGAGGTGCTGCGGCTGCTGCGCCGCCGTTCCCTGGCCGCGCTGCGCCGGGAGATCGAGCCGGTGCCGCCCCGGGCGCTGGCCGCGTTCCTGCCCCGCTGGCAGCAGGTGGGCTCCTCCGCGCGGGGGGTGGAGGCGCTGGCCGCCGCCGTGGAGCAGTTGCAGGGGGCGGCGGTGCCGGCGTCGGCGCTGGAACGGCTGGTGCTGCCCGGCCGGGTCGCCGACTACTCCCCCGCCCAGCTCGACGAGCTCTGCGCCAGCGGCGAGGTGCTCTGGGCCGGCTCCGGCGCCATCTCCGGCGGCGACGGCTGGGTCACCCTCGCGTACTCGGACGTCGCGCCGCTGCTGCTCCCCCCGCCCGACGAGGCGCTCACCCGCACCCCGCTGCACGACGCGGTGCTGGACGCGCTCGGCGACGGGCAGGCGCTGTTCTTCCGGTCGCTGTCCGACCGGGTCGGCTCGACCGACGACGCCGCGCTGGCCGCCGTCGTCTGGGACCTGGTGTGGGCCGGTCACCTCACCAACGACACCCTGGCGCCGTTGCGCGCGGCGCTCGGCGGCGGCGGGGCGCACCGCTCCCGGGCCGCCGCGCCGCGCACTCGCTACCGACGCCCCGGGCGGGTGGCCCTGCCGACGCGGGGCGGCCCCCCGACCGTCGCCGGCCGCTGGTCCCGGCTGCCGGAACGCGACACCGACCCGACCCGCCGCGCCGCGGCCCTGGCCGACGTGCTGCTCGAACGGCACGGCGTGGTGACCCGGGGCGCGGTGCTGGCCGAGCAGGTCACCGGCGGTTTCGCCGCGGTCTATCCGGTGCTCTCGGCGCTGGAGGAGCGCGGCGCGGCCCGGCGGGGCTACTTCGTCGAGGGCCTGGGCGCGGCGCAGTTCGCGGTGCCGGGTGCGGTGGACCGCATCCGGGCGCTGGCCGAGCCGACCGACGGCGGGCGGGGGCGCGGCGGGCCCGCCCTGGTGCTCGCGGCCACCGACCCGGCCAACCCGTACGGTGCGGCGCTGTCCTGGCCGGAGCGGGCCGTCGACTCGGGCGACGGGGCCACCCCGGCGACCGGGCACCGGGCGGGGCGCAAGGCCGGTGCCGTGGTGGTGCTGGTCGCCGGCGACCTGGTGCTCTACGTCGAGCGCGGCGGGCGGACCATCCTCTCCTTCACCGACGAGGCGGACCTGCTGGCGGCGGCCGGTAAGGCGCTCGCCGACGCGGTGCACTCGGGCGCGTTGGGCGCGATGTCGGTGGAGCGGGCCGACGGCGGGGCGGTGCACTCCTCGCCACTGCACGACGCGCTCACCGCGGCCGGCTTCCGCGCCACCCCGCGCGGCCTGCGCCTGCGCGGCTGACCCGCCCCGACACGTCCGGGCGCCGCCGGGCCGCGCCCAGCCGAGCCGCGCCAGGCCACATCCGGTGAGCGAGCCGCGTCAGGCCGCGCCCAGTCGAGTCGGGTGGCGCCGAGGAGGGCAGGCCCGGGCGGTCAGCGCAGGCCCGTCAGGACCTTCTCGTAGCGGGCGCGGTCGGCGGTGGGGGTCTTCGCCTCCAGGTAGTTGAGCACCACCGTGCCCCGCCGGAACGACTGGCCGCCCCACGTCTCGGCGATCTCGCTGGCGCTGGTCTCGTCGGGGAAGACGTAGACGGTGACCGCGTCGGTGGCGATCAGCTCGGAGCAGCCCAGGCCGAGCCCGTCCGGGCCGCACTCGACCGACCGGTCCCGAGGGTTCGGCACCTTCAGCCCGGCGGCCTTGAACGCGTCCACGACCTGCCGCGCGCCGGGCGTACCGGTCGGCCGGGCCGGCAGCTTCACGGGCGGCGGGCTGGCGGGACGGCGCTCGGTCGCACCGCCGGCGCTCGGAACCGCCGGAGCCGCCCCGGTCGGCGAGGCGGCCGGCGGGGCGGGCCGCGTCGGCGTGGCGGCGGGCGCCTCGGCCGGGCCCGACGACGCTACGGCGGCCGGGGTCGACGCCGGGGCGGCGGAGGGCGCGGCGTGCCGGTCCTCCGCGTCGTCGCCGCAGGCGGCGGTGAGGGCGGCGGCGATCACGAGCACGGCGACGGCGGGCAGGCTCCGGTTGGTCACCCCTGGCAGTCTGCCCAACCGGGTCCCGTCCCGGCAGTGGCCAGTCGGTCAGTGCCGCTGTCCCATTTCCGCCAACCCGCCCCGGTCGGCCGGCACCGGTACGATCCCGACCGGTCGACGAGGGAAGCCGAGGACGACGGGAGTGGACGCGATGACCGGGATGACCGTCCGGCCGGCGCGGGCCGGGGACCGCGCGGCGGTCGACGCGCTGCACGAACGCGAGTGGGGCGGGCCGTACGTCGTCGCCCACGACACCCGCCACGACCTGCGTACGCTGCCGACGCTGGTGGCGGCCGACGGCGCGGGCGCGGTGGTCGGGGCGCTCGCTTACCGTGCCGACGCCGACGGGCTGGAGGTCGTCAGCGTGGTTGCCGCGGCGCCCGGCGGCGGCATCGGCACGGCCCTGTTGGCGGCGGCGGCCGAGGTGGCCCGGGCCGGGGGCCGGCACCGGCTCTGGCTCGTCACGACGAACGACAACCTGCGGGCGCTGCGGTTCTACCAGCGGCGCGGGCTGCGGTTGGTGCGCGTGGACCGGGGCGCGGTGGACCGGGCCCGCCGGCTCAAGCCGAGCATCCCGGTGGTCGGCGAGGACGGCATCGGGCTGCACGACGAGCTGGTCCTGGAGCTGTTGCTCGCTGCCGGCGAAGGGGTGCCCGACGGTAGTACGGAGCACGGCGCGGACCGCGCCCCGTGGATCTCGCTGACCACCGACTACGGCCTCGCCGACGGGTTCGTCGCCGCCTGTCACGGGGTGATCGCGCGGCTGGCGCCGCAGGCCCGGGTCGTCGACGTGACCCATCTGGTCCCGCCGGCCGACGTGCGCCGGGGCGCGGCGGTGCTCGCGCAGGCCGTGCCGCACCTGCCGGAGGGGGTGCACGTGGCCGTCGTCGACCCGGGCGTGGGTACGGCCCGTCGGGGCGTCGCGCTGGCCACCCCGCGCGGGCTGCTGGTGGGGCCGGACAACGGCCTGCTGGTCGACGCCGCCGAGGCGCTGGGCGGGGTGAGCGCGGCCGTCGAGCTGACCGATCCGGCCTGGCTCGCGCCCGAGGTGTCCCGCACGTTCCACGGCCGGGACGTCTTCGCGCCGGTCGCCGCTCGGCTGGCGCTCGGCGCGCCGCTGACCCGTTTCGGCCCGGCGGTCGACCCGGGATCCCTCGTCCGGCTGCCGGCGCCGGTGCTCCGGCGGGAGGCGGACGGGTTCGCGGCCGAGGTGCTGACCGTCGACCACTTCGGCAACGTCCAGCTGGCCGCCCCGGGCGAGCTGCTGGCGCCGCTGCCGGCCCGGGTCCGGGTGGGGCCGGGCACCGGTTCCGCGCCCGGCCGGGAGGCCGTGCACGGGCGCACCTTCGGCGACGCCCCGCCGGGCGGGCTGGTGGTGCACGCCGACTCCGCCGGCCGGGTCGCCGTGGCGGTCAACGGCGGCCGGGCGGTGGACCTGCTGGCGGTGACGCCGGGCGACCTGCTGCGCATCGCGGCCGGCTGAGCAGACACGCCGCCGCCTGACCTGGCCGGGCACCGGAGCGGGCCGCCGCCGGGTGCCCGGCCGGACCAGTCCGGTCACCGCGCCGGGCCGGGCGGATTCCGCCGACCGGCCCGGCGGGCGTACGGGGTGGGGGGGTCAGCAGAGCGGCACGGTGCCGCCGTAGACCGCCGAGACGTACGCGTGGCTGACGTACTGGCCGCTGGCGAGGCGGTTCCACCGGTTGGTGGTCCGGTACGGGCCGACGACGGTCTGTCCGGTCACGTAGCACTGGATCGGCACGTTGGCGTACCGGGCGGCCAGGCCGCGCACCGCGTAGCCCGTACCGGCGCCGGTGCGGATGTTGAGCGGGCCGTCGCCCACCACGCCGCGCGGGCCGCTGCCGGTCCACAGGTACGCCACGTCCACCCAGGCGTTCGTGGTCAGCTGCAACCCGTCCCAGAAGGTGCCGTCGGCGAGGTCGACGCCGGCCGGGTTCAGCACCACCCGACCGAACTGGTCCCGCCCGCCGTTGTAGCCGGACTGGTAGGCCGCCTGTGCCTGCGGCCGGCCCTGCGGCAGGTCCTTCCAGTTCTCCCGTACCGCGCTGAGGTTCCAGTAGTCGTCGCGGGTGTTCCACGGGCCGACGTCCCAGACCGGGGCGTACTCGCAGCGGCTGCCGGTGGTGGTGCAGACCCGGACGGTGTAGTCGCCGGTGTTCGCCGGGGACAGGCCGCGCCGCGACGGCAGCGCGACGAAGTGGTCCCGCGCCACGATCGTGTGCCCGTTGGCGGTCACGTCGCCGACCAGCCCGATGCGGGTCGCGTACACCCGGTAGGTGAGGCCGGGCGTGGCGGCGGAGACGGCGGCGACGGTGTCGGCGGTGAGCCGCACGGCGCGCACCTCGGCGGTGGCGCCGGGCCGGCTCGCGGTGAGCACCACCCGGGTCTGCACGCGGGTGACCGGCCGGTCGAAGACCGTTCCGCCGGTGGCGTCGCGCCACTCGGTCCAGCCCGCCGCCCGCCACCCCCGCACCTGGGCCTCGGCGGTGCCACCGGCGGCGGTACGGGCGACGACGGTGGCGCTGACCCGGGTGGCGGGCCGGGTCAGGGTGCGCGGCGGCGCGAGGAAGATCCCCTCGGCGACCGCGCTGCGCGTTGAGCGGGCGGGCGCGGGGCGGGAGTCGGCCAGGCGGAGCCCCGCTCGGGTGTGCCGGACGTTGACGTCGTCGCCGTCGACGCGGGAGAGGTCGGCGCTCCACCGCTCGCCGTCGGCGGCGGCGGCGAGCGCGGGGCTCGGGGAGGGCAGGAGGGCGAGGGCGAGGATGACGGTCAGGGCGGTGGTACGGGCACGACGTTGGGGCAGAATCATGGGCATTCTCCTCAGAACCCCCTGATCGTGCCCTTGTGGGTAGATCGACAGGAACCTCCATACAAATGGCGACACATGCGAATTAGGCTCGGACGAGGAAGGATGGACGGGTGCCCGAAGGCGACACCGTCTGGAACACCGCCCGCGTACTGCACCGCGCCCTGGCCGGCGCCCGCCTCACCGGCAGCGACTTCCGGGTGCCGCAGCTCGCCGCCACCGACCTCACCGGCTGGACCGTGCGGGAGTCGGCCAGCCGGGGCAAGCACCTGCTGCTCCGTCTCACCGCCCCACCGAAGGCCGCGCCCCCGCCCACCGGGGCGACCTCGTCGACGAACGCGGGCGACGATGCCGGGGCGCGCTGGACGCTGCACTCACACCTGCGCATGGACGGCGCCTGGCGGGCGTACGCGCCGGGGGAACGGTGGACGGCCCGGCCGGCGCACCTGATCCGGGTGGTGCTGCGCAGCGCGCGGGCCGTCGCCGTCGGCTACCACCTGCACGACCTGGCGCTGGTGCCGACCGCCGAGGAGGAGTCCCTCGTCGGGCACCTCGGCCCCGACCTGCTCGGCGCGGACTGGGACCCGGCGGAGGCCGTACGCCGGTTGGCCGCCCACCCGGACGCCACCATCTCCGAGGCGCTGCTGGACCAGCGCAACCTGGCCGGCGTCGGCAACCTCTACAAGTGCGAGGTGCTCTTCCTGCGCGGCGTCTCGCCCTGGACCCCGGTACGCGCGGTGCCGGACCTCGCGGGCACCGTGGCGCTGGCGCGCAAGCTGCTCGCGGCCAACCGGGGCCGCTGGACGCAGAGCACCACCGGATCGCTGCACCGGGGGCAGACCAGCTACGTCTACGGCCGGCGCGCCCAGCCCTGCCGCCGGTGCGGCACGGCGATCCGCAAGGAGGAACTGGGCGAGCGGGTCACCTACTGGTGCCCGGTCTGCCAACCCGAACGCCAGGCGGACTGACGCCCGGGTCGGCGTGTCGGGCGGGACACTCCGGCGCTGCGGCGGCGAGTCGCATCCCCGCCACAGAAACGGACGATTGGGTACTTCCTAACCCCGCCGTCGAGGTCGCATGCTGCGGTTGACTCCTCACGCATCGTCAGCGACGCGCGACGGGTCCGCCACGTCGCGGTGGCGGCCGCCGCGCCCGAGACCGGGGAGAGCCATGGAGCTGTTCCGCAGACTCCGCGTCCCGTGGGCGCAGCGGGTGCCGGCCCGCCCCGACGGCGGGGCCGCCGACGGGGCCGGGGCGGGTCCCGTCCCGGCGGCCCGGCGCGCGACGGAGCCGGTCGCCGCGCCGGCCAGCCTCGATCCGGCCGCCGTCCCGCGCTACTTCGGCCCGGTGCCGAACCACGCGCGCAGCCCGCTGCCGGTCGTCGACGCCGACGGCTCCGTGGTGCCCGGCACCGGCATCCGCAAGTTCGTCGACGCGCTGCCGCGCCTCGGCACGCCCGGCCGCACCGAGCTGGGCGCCCGCCTGCCGGTGGCGGTGCCCGACACCGTCAGCTACCCGGGCTGCGACTACTACGAGATCGGCCTGGAGCAGTACGCGCAGCGGCTGCACCGGGACCTGCCGGCGACCCGGCTGCGCGGCTACCGGCAGCTCAACCTCGGCACGGACGCCCACGGGCACAACACGGTCGTGCCGGCGGGGCGGCCCTGGCACCTGGGTCCGTTCATCCTGGCCCGGCGGGGCCGGCCGGTCCGGGTCAAGTTCATCAACCAGCTGCCCACCGGCCGCTCCGGCGAGCTCTTCCTGCCGGTTGACGCGACCGTCGACGGCGCCGGTGCCGGCCCGCTCGACGGCCCGGCGCCCTACCCGCAGAACCGCGCGGTGCTGCGGCTGGCGGGCGCGCACACCGGCTGGACCAGCGCCGGCAACCCCTGGCAGTGGGTCACCCCGGCCGGTGAGATCACCCCGTACCCGACGGGGCCCGGCCTGACCCACGTGCCCGACATGCCGCCGCCCGGCGCGGGCGCCACCACGCTCTACTACCCGAACGAGCAGAGCGGGCGGCTGTGCTGGTTCCACGACAACACCGTGGGCCTGGCCCGGCTCACCGTCTACTCCGGGCAGCTCGCGCTCTACCTGCTCACGGACCCGGCCGAGGAGCGGCTCGTCGCCGACGGGGTGCTCCCCGCCGACCAGCTGCCCCTGGTGTTCGAGGACAAGACCTTCGTGCCGGAGGACGCCCAGCTCGCCGCGGAGGACCCCACGTGGGACCGGGACCGCTGGGGCTCCCGGGGCAACCTCTGGCACCCGCACGTCTACCAGCCCCGGCAGAACCCGCACCGGGCCGACGGGGCGAACCCGACCGGCCGGTGGGACTACGGCCCCTGGTCGCGTACGGCCGACGACACCGGGCAGCGGGAGCAGCCCGCCACGCCCCACCGGGCTGACCCGGTGCCGAACCCGCACCACGATCCCGTCGCCGAACCCGACGAACCGCCGCTGGCACCCGGCGTACCGCACCCCTCGGCGGTGCCCGACGCGTTCGGCGACACCGTGCTGGTCAACGGGATCGCGTACCCGTACCTGGAGGTCGAACCGAGGACGTACCGGTTCCGGATCCTCAACGCCTGCCTGGACCGGGCCCTGAACCTCCAGCTCTACCGGGCCCGCTCGGACGGGCCGATGTGGGACGCGGACGGCGCGCTGACCGACGCCGACGCCGGGGAGGTGCCGATGGTGGAGGCGGTACGCGCGCCGGACCGGCCGGCCGGCTGGCCGACGGACGGGCGCGAGGGCGGGGTCCCGGACCCGCGCGCCGCCGGCCCGCGCCTCGTCCAGATCGGCAACGAGTGCGGCCTGCTCCCCGCGCCGGTGCCGGTGCCGAACCAGCCGGTCGGCTACCGGTACGACCGGCGCGACCCGACCGTGCTCAACGTCGACGCGCACGCGCTGCTGCTCGCCCCGGGAGAGGTCGCCGACGTGCTGGTCGACTTCTCCACCGTCGCGCCCGGCGGCACGCTGATCCTCTACAACGACTGTCCCGCCCCGCTGCCCGGCTTCGACCCGCGCGCCGACCACTTCACCGGTGGCCCGGACCGCACCGCCGAGGGCGGGGCGCCGCCGACCCGCCCCGGGTACGGGCCGAACACCCGCACCCTGCTCCAGTTCCGGGTGGCGGGGACCCCGGCGCCGCCGTACGACCTGGCGCGGCTGCGCGAGCGTCTGCCCGCCGCGTACGCGGCCAGCCAGCGGCCGCCGATCGTGCCGCAGCCGGCGTACGACGCCGCCCTCGGCACCCGGACGGCGCGCGACACGGTGGTGCCGGTGCACGCCGCGACGGTCAGCTTCGTTCCGGCCGACGCTGCCGCCCCGGTGCTCCTGCCGATCGAGGTCAAGTCGGTGCAGCAGGTCTTCGAGCCGGAGCACGGCCGGCTCGTCGGCCGGCTCGGCGTCGGGCACCCGCACGCCGGACCGCTCTCCCCCACCGTCCTGCCGCTCGGGCCGAGCGACCCGGCCACCGAGGTGCTGCACGTCAGCGACCCGGCCGTCGCGGTGGGTGGGCCCACCGACGGCACCCAGATCTGGCGGATCCGCGGCAACAGCCGGCAGACCCAGCCCGTGCGGTTCACCGGCTGCGACGTGCAGGTGATCGGCCGGGTCGGCTGGGACGGCGCCACCCGGGCGCCACACCCGGCGGAGCGGGGCTGGAAGCAGGTCGTCCGGGTCGACCCGCGCGAGGACGTGATCGTCGCGCTCCGGCCGGTCGCGCCACCCCTGCCCTTCAAGATCGGCGACAGCGTACGGCTGCTCGACCCGCTCCGGCCGGCCGGCGCCCGGACCGGCTCGACCCCGGTCAGCCCGGTGGACGGGCGGCCCGCGCTGGTCGTCAACCAGCTCGTCAACCTGGGCTGGGAGTACCACTGGCACAGCCAACTCGGCGGCCACCGGGACCAGGGCATGATCCGGCCGCTGGTGCTACGGATGTCGCCCCGGGCACCGACTGGGCTGACCGCGACCCCGGCCCCCGGCTCGGCCACCGCGCTGCCGGCGATCGCGCTGACCTGGACGGGCAACGGCAGTCGCCCCCCGGCCACCAGCCACCTGCTCCAGCGGGCCACGGACGCCGCCTTCACCGACGGGCTCACGTCGATCACCGTGGCGGCCACGGCGAACCGCTACACCGACGCCACCGTCACACCCGGGGTGACCTACCACTACCGCATCCGGGCGGAGAACGCGGTGAGCTGCTCCACGTGGTCCAACAGCGTGCCGGCCTCGGTGCAGCTCGCCGCGCCGGCCGGACTGACCGCGACGATCCCGCCCGCCGCGCCGCTGCGGATCGCGCTGCGCTGGGCCAACCGTTCCTTCGCCACCGGGATCGACGTGCAGCGGGCCACCAATCCGACGTTCAGCAGCGGGCCGGGCACCACGGCCATCGGGGTCGGCGACAACCACCTCGACGCCGCCGTGGCCCCCGACACCACGTACTACTACCGGGTGCGGACCACCTACCTCGGCGCCGCCTCGGCCTGGTCGACGGTGGCCCGGGCGACCACCCCGCCGGCGCCGGGCCCGCCGACGGGGGTGACCGCCACCGCGACGGCCCCCGGGCCGGACACGGCGACGGTCATCCTCGGCTGGGCGGCGAGCACCCCGGCCGCGCCGGGCGCGGGGTTCATCGTGCAGCGGGCGCTGGACCCGGCGTTCAGCCGGGAGGTGGCGACCTTCACCGTCACCGGCCGGGGCTTCACCAACACCGGCCTGGCGCGCGGCGTCACCTACCACTACCGGATCCGGTCGTTCAACGTGGTCGGCGCCTCCCCGTTCACCGGCCCGATCCCGATAACCACGCCGCCGTGACCGGCCCGCGCCGGATCGTGAGGCGGGGCGGCGTCAGGGGGTGCGGAGCGGGGCGTTGACGGCGCGGAGTTCGGTCAGGGCCGAGGCGACGCCGTGCAGCAGGTCGGTCGCCTCGGTGAGGCGTGAGGCCGCCGGGTGCGCGGCGTCGGGGTGCGCGTCCCCGGCGACGTAGCCGGCGGCGGCCACGACCAGCCGCTCGTACGCGGTGACGCCCTCCTCCAACTGCGCGGTCAGGGCGCGGTGCGCCTCGGCCAGCGGCGGACGGGACTCGGCCGGGGCGAGCCGCAGCGTGCGCTCGACGCTGGCCACCCGGTCGGCGAGGTCGCGCAGCGACCGGTCGGCCTCGGCGGCCTCCAGCACGGCCGGCGACGCCAGCCCCGTCAGCCGCCCGGTCATCCCGGCGAGGGTGAGGGCGGCCCGGTCCAGCCGGGCCCACGGCTCGGCGGCGCTGGTGCCGCGCAGCGCCACCCGCGAGCGCACCCGCCGGACCTCGGCGAGCACCCCCGGGCCGACGGGCAGCCGCTCCACGGCGGCGACCAGCTTGGCGCGCGACCGCGCGGCGGCCTCGGCCGGATCGAGCGGCGGCGGCGCCGGCTGGGCGGCCAGCGCCCGCAGGTCGATCCAGCGCCAGGCGGCGAGCACCAGCGCGCCGCCCGCGCCGGCCGCCCACGCCGCGTCGGGCAGCCCGAGCCCGGCGTACGGGGTCAGCACGGCGGCGGCGCCGCTCAGGCCACCGGCCGTGACGCTCCACCGGCGTGCGGACCCCCGCAACCTGCTCAGGCGCCGGAAGTACCGCGTGCGCTCGTCTGCCACCTCTGCCTCCTCGACCCGGCCGCTCAGCCGGCGGCGGTGGTGTCCCCGGTGCCGCGCTCGCGGCCCATGCTGGCCCGGATCTCGTTCAGCCGGGCGGCGGCCGCCGGGTCGGCGGCCGGCGCGGCGGGCTGGGCCTGCTCCACACCCGGTCGTTCCTGTTGGGCGCCGAGCTGCTCGCCGGCCATGCTCGACCGGATCTGCTCCAGCCGGGAGGAGCCGGCCGAGTCCAGGGTCGACTTCTGGATCTCCAGCATGCGGCCCTCGACGGAGTTGCCGGCCAGCTCGGCACGGCCCATCGCCGTGGCGTAGCGCTGCTCGATGCGGTCGCGCACCTCGTCGAGCGAGGGCGTGTTGGCGGGAGCGGTCAGCGACGACATCGACTCCAGCGAGCGGGCCACGCTCTCCTGCATCTTGGCCTGCTCCAGCTGGCTGAGCAGCTTGGTGCGCTCGGCGAGCTTCTGCTGGAGGATCATCGAGTTGTTCTCGACCGCCCGGCGGGCCTGGGCGGCGGCGCCGAGCGCCTGGTCGTGCAGGGTCTTGAGGTCCTCCGTGGCCTGCTCGGCCGAGACCAGCTGGGTGGCCAGGGTCTGCGCGGACTGCTCGTAGCGGCCGGCCTCGGTCTCGTCGCCCCGGGCGCGGGCCTGGTCGGCGAGGACCAGGGCCTGGCGGGCGTTGGCCTGCAGCCGCTCGACCTCGGACATCTGACGGGACAGCTTCATCTCCAGCTGCCGCTGGTTGCCGATCACGGCGGCGGCCTGCTGCACCAGCGCCTGGTGCTGGCGCTGAGCCTCCTCGATGGCCTGCTGGATCTGCACCTTCGGATCGGCGTGCTCGTCGATCCTGGCGCCGAAGAGCGCCATCAGGTACTTCCACCCCTTGACGAACGGGTTCGCCATCTTTGCGTTGTCCCCTCAGTAGCGTCGCTCCGCCTCGACCGCGCCGGATGCTCCCGGCCGGCTCCGGCGCGGCAGTGGCTCCATCGTCCCAGCCGGACGCCACCCGGGCACCCGTACCGGCGAGCGAAGCGAGCGCCGACGCCGTCCGCGATCAAGGGTACGCGGCCCCGTCGAGGCCGACCACGTGGCGCGAGAGCGGAAGGTGGATCAGGCGGCGCAGACCACGTCGCGCTCGCTGCCCCGGACCCGGGAGCTGCGCAGGGTGGCCTTGAGCGGGGAGTCCTGACGGACCTGGACGGCGACCGTGCCGTCCGAGCTGACCTGGTGCACGCCCCGACCCGTGCTCCTGCGCACCGCGACGGGGGCGGCGGGCACGGCCGGCTCGTCCTGCACCGGCACCAGCACGCCGGGCATCTGCTCGGCGAGGGCGACCGTGTCGCTGACCTCGCGCAGCAGCTCCGACAGGCGCGCGCCGAGCGCGTCGCAGATCGCCGCCAGCAGCTCGCTGGAGGGCTCCTTCTGGCCGCGTTCGATCTCGGAGAGGTAGCCGAGGCTCACGTTGGCGGCGGAGGAGACCTCCCGCAGGGTGCGGTGCTGCCCCTGCCGGCGTGCCCGCAGTGCGTCACCGATCACGCGGCGTAGCAGGACCATTCGCACCTCCCCCTGAGGGACACCACTCTTTCACGCGGCCCGTCCGGCGCGTCGAGCCGCACCGGTCGCCGGAGCCTTCCCGCAACCGTACCCGTTGCGGGCCCTCACGACATCCCACCCCGCCCCTCGGATCCGGGGAGAACCGTCACCGGCGACCCGCGCCGGCCGCGTCGGTCCGCCCGCCGTGGGCCCCGGCCGCCCGGGTGTCGGACTCCGCCGCCGCGGCGGCGTCGGTCTCGTGGATCCGCCCGGCGAGCAGCCGCAACGCCTCGACGACCGCGGCCGAGCGGATGTGGTCGCGACCGCCGGCCAGGTCGAGCTGCCGGACCTCGGTGCCGGACGGCCCGGCCACGGCGACGTAGACCAGCCCGACCGGCTTGCCGTCCTGCGGTTCGGGACCGGCCACCCCGGTGGTCGCCAGGCCCCAGTCGGCCCCGCAGCGTCGCCGTCCGCCCTCCGCGAGGGCCACCGCCACGTCCGGGTCGACCGGCCCCCGGTCGGCCAGCAGATCCTCCGGTACGTCGGCGAGCAGCGACTTGAGTTCGGTGGCGTAGACCACCAGGCCGCCCCGGTAGATCCCGCTCACCCCGGCGATCTCGACGATCGAGGCGGCCAGCAGCCCGCCCGTGAGCGACTCGACGGTGGCGAGGGTCTCGTGCCGCTCCGAGAGGCTGTGCACCACGCCGGCCGCCGGGCTCCCGACCGGCCGTACTCCGTCCGCGTCACTGTCCATGTCCCGGGTCCTTTCCCCGCCCGGCCCGCCCTACGCATCCTCCCCGACCGGCGCGGGGGTACGCCCCCGGAGCCGTCGACATCCGGGCGTGCGGCGGCTCAGGTGGTGGGGCGGCGGAGCCGGAGGGCCTGGGCGACGTAGTCGAAGCCGGTGACCACCGTGACGCCGACGGCGGCGGCCATGATCCACGGGCCGACGGCGGCGAGCACGGCCGGCATCGGCCACAGGTACCACGTGATGGCCAGGATCTGGAGCGCAGTCTTGATCTTGCCGCCCCGGCTGGCCGCGATCACGCCGTGCCGGATCACCCAGAAGCGCAGCGCGGTGATGCCCAGCTCGCGGGCGAGGATCACGGCGGTCACCCACCAGGGCAGCTGGTCGTACCAGGAGAGCAGCAGCAGCGCCGCCCCGGTGAGGGCCTTGTCCGCGATCGGGTCGGCGACCTTGCCCACCGAGGTGACCAGGGCGAACCGGCGGGCGATCCAGCCGTCCACCAGATCGGTCGCCGATGCGACGACGAAGATCAGGCAGGCGACCATCCGCCAGCCGGCGTGGGTCATCGCCGAGGCGACCACGGACGCCCCGAAGACCGGCACCAGGACGAGGCGCAACGCGGTGAGCGCGTTGGCCGCGTTCAGCACGGGCACGCCCGCCACCACCGGCGCGGGAGTCGAGTCCGTCGCCCCGGTCACCGCCGCGCCCCGCTCCGGCCGCCGTGGCGCACCTGGCACCCCACCACGTGGCTCCCCCGCTCCGTCCGGGCCCGCCGTCACCGTGTTGCGCCGGGCGCAGCCGAGATCATCTCATCCGGGACCGCGACCAGGTCCACCCCTTCGGTGCCCGTGACCGTCGCCCGCACCAGGTCGCCCGGGCGCAGCGCGGCCAGGTCCACCCCGCCGTCCGACGGGGCCACGAGGGTGGTCGAGCCGTCGACCTCGGGGGCCTGGTGGGCCGCCCGCCCCTCGACCACGCCGTCGTCGACCGAGTCGACCAGCACCTCGACCGTGGAACCCAGGCGCTCCTCGGCGCGCTGGGAGCAGAGCTCGTCGGCGAGCGCACTGAGCCTGTCGTAGCGGCGCTTGACCGTGGCGGCGGAGACCTTGCCCGACAGCCCGGCGGCCTCGGTGCCGTCCTCGTCGCTGTAGTCGAAGACCCCGATCGCGTCCAGCCGCGCCTCGGTCAGGAACCGGACCAGCTCCTGGTAGTCGGCGCGGGTCTCGCCGGGGAAGCCGACGATGAAGTTGCTCCGCGCGCCCGCCTCCGGGGCCAGCGCGCGGGCACTCGCCAGCAGCTCCAGGAACCGGTCGGTGGAGCCGAAGCGGCGCATCCGGCGCAGCACCGGCTCGCTCGAGTGCTGGAACGACAGGTCGAAGTAGGGCGCCACGCCGGGCGTGGTGGCGATCGCCTCGACCAGGCCGGGCCGGGTCTCGGCCGGCTGGAGGTAGCTCGCCCGCACCCGGACGATGCCGTCGATCGCGGCGAGCTGGGGCAGCAGCTTCTCCAGCGCCCGGGGGTCGCCCAGGTCCTTGCCGTAGGAGGTGGAGTTCTCGCTGACCAGCACCAGCTCGCGTACGCCGGTCTTGGCCAGCCACTCCGCCTCGGCGAGCAGTTCGTCGGGCGTACGGGAGACGAAGGCGCCGCGGAAGGCGGGGATGGCGCAGAACGCGCAGCGCCGGTCGCAGCCGCTGGCGAGCTTGAGCGAGGCGACCGGGCCGGTGCCGAGCCGGTGGCGCAGCACCTGGCGCAGGTGGGCCGGGGTGTGCTCGTCGGTCTCGGTGACGCCCCGGGCCGGGGTGCCGTGACCGGGCAGCGACACCGCGCTGTCGCGCCGCGAGACGGGGGTGAGCGGCAGCAGCTCACGCCGGTCGCGCGGGGTGTGCGCGCCGATCCGCTCGCCGGCGACCACGGCGTCCAGCCGGGCGGCGATGTCCGGGTAGTCGTCGAAGCTCAGCACCGCCTGCGCCTCGGGGAGGCTGTCGGCCAGCTCGCGGCCGTACCGCTCGGCCATGCAGCCGGCGGCGACCACCTTGGCACCGGTGTCGGCGGCGGCCAGCAGGGTCTGGATGGAGTCCTGCTTCGCCTTCTCCACGAAACCGCACGTGTTGACGACCACCACGTCGGCGCCCTCGCCGTCGGTGGTCACCTGCCAGCCGTCGGCGTGCAGCCGGGCGGCCAGCTCCTCCGAGTCGACCTCGTTGCGGGCGCAGCCCAGGGTCAGCAGGGCGACCCGACGGCCGTCGGACGACGACTCCACGTCGTGGCGCGGCGTCGCCGGAGCCGTTGAGCCGGAGTCGTTGGACGACGACTCCAGGCCGCGGCGCGGCTCCAGACGCGCCGAGCTGGAGTTGTCGGAGGAGGAGGTGGCAGACACCATCCGAGGGTACCGGGCCGGCGGGCGGCGACCGTCAACGGCGGGCCGCCGCATCGACCGCCTCACACTCCCCCGCCGTCACGGCCGGCTCAGCCCACCGCCGCGCCGACCCGGACCAGCCGGTCGAGCAGGAAGACCTCCGTGCCGGCCAGGCCGGTCGAGCAGAAGACCGAGACCTGGTCCGCGTCGGTCCGGCCGGGGACCGCGCCGGCCAGCACCGCGCCCAGGTCGCGCAACCGCCCGGCGTACGCGGGCAGCGCCGCCAGCATCGGCGGGTCGTACGCGGCCGCCTGCGCGGGCGAGTCGGTCACCAGCAGGTCGGCGGCGTCCAGCAGGTCGGCGCCGAACTCGTGCCGGTCGACCTGCTTGAAGCCGACCGCGTTGACGTGGGTGCCGGGGGCCAGGTCGGCGGCGTCGAGCACCGGGGTGACGGCGGTGGTGGCGAGCACCACGACGTCGCGGTCGCGGACGGCGGCGCGGGCCGACTCCACCGCCCGCGCCGGCACGCCCAGCTCGGCGCGGACCCGGGCGGCGAACGCCTCCCGCCGGGCGACGGAGCGGCTGTGCACGGTGACCTCGCGCAGCGGGCGGACGGCTGCGGCGGCCCAGAGCTGGGTCCACGCCTGCCCGCCCGAGCCGATCACGCCCAGGGTGGCGGCGTCCGGTCGGGCCAGGGCGTCCACGGCCACCCCGCCGAGCCCGCCGGTACGCCGGGAGCCCAGCTCCTCGCCGACCGCCACCGCCCGGACCGCCCCGGTACGCCCGTCGTGCAGCACCACCACCTGCTCGCTCCCCGGGTGCCCGAACGTGTCGTACGAGCGGTAGCCGTACCACTCGCCGGTGAGGTGCCCCGCGGTGAGCACCATCCGTCCCCCGCCCAGCGGCGCGGCGGCCCGGGGCGGGGCCACCAGGCGGCCGGCGTACGCGGCGAGCACGGCGTCGCGCATCGCGGCCACCGTGGTGGGTGCGTCCAGCGCGGCGGCGACGTCGGAGTCGGCGAAGAGCAGCGGCATGATCCGATACTGCAAGTTGAAGCGAGGTTCACGTCAAGTCGTGGTGGCCCGGCTCACCCGGGCCGCCGCCCGGCCGGTGCTAACGTCGGACGTGGCGGCCACGGTCGCCCCGGACGAGTGGTGGGCGTACCCGGTCAGGCCAAGACGCCCCGCGTGTGTGTACCGACCCACTCGTCCCGGCCCGACGGTCCGGGCGCCGACGCAGAGGTGATTCCCCATGGCCTGGATCGTGCTGGTGATCTCCGGACTTCTCGAGACCGCGTGGGCGATCGCCCTCGACCGCAGCGCCGGCTTCACGCGGCTCGTCCCGTCGCTGGTCTTCGGGGTGACCCTGGTGCTCAGCATGGCCGGGCTGGCGTACGCGCTGCGCGAGATCCCGGTCGGCACCGGCTACGTCGTGTGGGTCGGCATCGGGGCGGTCGGCACCGCCCTGGTCGGCATGCTCGCGCTGAACGAGCCGGCCAGCCTGCCCCGGATCGCCTGCCTGCTGCTGGTGGTCGCCGGCGTCGTCGGCCTGAAGATCTTCCACTGACCGGCCTCTTCCGGGGCGAGGCGTGACGGAAGGCCACAGTGGGTAGAGCTGTGCCTGGCACCGGAAAGGCTCTCACCCACGGAGGCAGACAATGGCCAACATGCACTCGACCGCCCGCCCGCGCACCAACGCCGCCCGCATCTGCACGATCCTGGGCTTCGTGTTCGCGGTCCTCGCGCTCCTGCTCAACCCGCTCGTCTTCGGCGTGATCGGGCTGGTCCTGGGCATCGTCGGCGCCGTGCTCGGCGACAAGCCGCTCGGCTGGTACGCCGCCGCCGCCAACGTGGCCGCCATCGTCATCAGCCTGCTGATCATCAACGCGCTCGTCAACAACTGACCCCCGCTCCCCCGGGCGAAGACCGGGCCCGCCGGCGTGCCGGCGGGCCCGTCGCCTGTGCGCCCTGTGGGGCGGTTGCCGGGCTCAGCCTCCGGCCGGTGACGACCGGGAACGCCCCCGCGCCAGCAGCGGCCGGCCGGTCCTAGTCCTCGCCGCCGCGCAGCCCGACCAGGACCTCCTCCAGCTCGTCCGGCTTGACCAGCACGTCACGGGCCTTGGACCCCTCCGACGGGCCGACCACGCCCCGGGTCTCCATGAGGTCCATCAGCCGCCCGGCCTTGGCGAAGCCGACCCGCAGCTTGCGCTGGAGCATCGAGGTCGAGCCGAACTGCGAGGTGACCACCAGCTCGACCGCCTGCACCAGCAGGTCGAGGTCGTCGCCGATCTCCTCGTCGATCTTCTTCTTGCCGGCGTCCGGCGCGACGAGCACGTCCGGGCGGAACTCCGGCTCGCGCTGGTCCTTGCAGAACTTCACCACGTCGGCGATCTCGCGCTCGGTCACCCAGGCGCCCTGGATGCGGATCGGCTTCGAGGCGCCCATCGGCAGGAAGAGGCCGTCGCCGCGGCCCAGCAGCTTCTCCGCGCCCGGCTGGTCGAGGATGACCCGCGAGTCGGCGAGCGAGGAGGTGGCGAACGCCAGCCGCGACGGCACGTTCGCCTTGATCAGGCCGGTGACCACGTCGACCGACGGGCGCTGGGTGGCCAGCACCAGGTGGATGCCGGCCGCGCGGGCGAGCTGGGTGATCCGGACGACCGAGTCCTCCACGTCGCGGGGGGCGACCATCATCAGGTCCGCCAGCTCGTCCACGATCACCAGCAGGTACGGGTACGGGCGCATCTCCCGCTCGCTGCCCGGCGGCGCCTTGATCTCGCCGTTGCGGACCTTACGGTTGAAGTCGTCGATGTGCCGGACCCCGTTGGCGGCGAGGTCGTCGTAGCGCATGTCCATCTCGCGCACGACCCACTCCAGCGAGTCCGCCGCCTTCTTGGCGTTGGTCACGATGGGGGTGACCAGGTGCGGGATGCCCTCGTAGCCGGTCATCTCGACCCGCTTCGGATCGATCAGCAGCAGCCGCACCTCGTCCGGCGTGGCCCGGGTGAGGATGGACACCAGCAGCGAGTTCAGGCAGGACGACTTGCCCGCACCCGTCGCGCCGGCGATCAGGATGTGCGGCATCTTGGCGAGGTTGGCCACCACGTAGCCACCCTCGATGTCCTTGCCGAGCGCCACCACCATCGGGTGGTGGTCGCTGGTGGCGGCCCGCGAGCGCAGCACGTCGCCGAGCGCCACGTTCTCCGGGTCGGTGTTCGGGATCTCCACCCCGACCGCGCTCTTGCCCGGGATCGGGCTGAGGATCCGCACGTCGGGCGACTTCACCGCGTACGCGATGTTGCGGGAGAGCTGGGTGATGCGCTCGACCTTGACGCCCGGACCGAGCTCCACCTCGTAGCGGGTGACGGTCGGCCCGCGGGTGAAGCCGGTGACGGCGGCGTCCACGCCGAACTGCTCGAAGACGCCGGTGAGCGCGACGATGACCTCGTCGTTGGCCTTGCTCCGGGACTTCGGGGCCGCGCCGCTGCCGAGCATGTTGGCCGGCGGCAGCGTGTAGTCGCCCGACAGCCCGGTCAGCGCGAGCTGCTCGGCCCGGGTCGGGGCGGGAGAGTGCTCCGGCGGCTCGGCCGGCTTGCGGGTGGCCGGGACCCGGCCCGGGGGCTTGCGGGGCAGCACCAGGGTCTCCTGGAGGTCCACCCCGTCGAGGTCCTCGTCGAACTCCGCCGGGTCGAGCGGCGGTGGGGCGGCTCGCTTCGCCGGACGCTTACGGCGCGCGGGCTTGGCGGGCGCCTCGTCGGTCTCCTCCGGCCCGACGGGCGGGGCGATCCGGGTGCCGAACAGCAGACCGAGCCGCTCGGGCACCTTGTTGATGGGGGTCGCGGTGACCACCAGCAGGCCGAAGACCAGCAGCAGGATCAGCAGCGGCACGGCCACCCAGGCGGTGACCGCCCGCTCCATGAGGCTGCCGACGCCGGCGCCGACCAGGCCGCCGGCGAAGTCGCGCTGGCCCGCGTCGGCCGGTTCCTGTCCGATGTGCAGCATCGCGGCGGTGGCGACCAGCATGGACGTCCAGCCGACCAGCCCCCGGCCGCGGTGCTCGGGATCGACGGGCTCGCGCATCAGCCGCCAGGCGCCGATCATCAGCAGCACCGGCACCACGACCGAGATCGCCCCGAGGAAGAGCCGGACGGTGTCGGCCAGCCGCGCGCCGACCGGACCGGCGCCGGAGAACCAGAGGGCCACCGCGCTGAGCAGGGCGAGGCCGAAGACCAGCAGGCCCGCGCCGTCACGACGCTGCTCCGGGTCGAGCCCCCGGGCGGAGCCGGCCTGCCGGAACGCCCAGCCGACGCCGTGCGCCATCCCCATCCACAGTGCGCGGACCGCCTGCCCGACGATCGGGCCCGGGCCGGGCCGGGCCGCCGGCCGCCGCCGGGGCGCCGCCCGGCCGGCCTTCTTCGCCGGCTGACGGGCACGACTGTTCGTGGTGCCACGCGGCGACGCGCCGCGCCGCCGGCTCGCCTGAGAGGTACGGCCCGCCATAGCATCAACCTAATGGCGTGACCCGGCAGAACGCCGCCTTTCCGGGTCGTGTCCGCGTGTCGCAGCGCGGGCCCGCCGCGTCACGTGATATCTGCCTCAGAAGGGATGCCCCCATGCCGTCGCCGGAGACCGAGGACGGCCGGGACGGCCCCCTGACCGGACACCCGGGGGCGCTGGAGCCGCTGACCGGCGAGCTGATCGCCGCCGTGCTGCGCAGCCGGGGATACCACGTCGGGGCCGACGCCGACGGCGACCTGGTCGGCCGCTGGGACGACAGCCTGATCTGGTTCCTGCGCCCCGGCACCGCCGGGGAGCTGCTCCAGGTCCGCACCCTGACCGCGCCGACGTTCCCCATCGAGTACGTACCGGCGCTGCACGCCTTCTGCAACGCGTGGAACCACGACCGGCTCTGGCCGAAGGCGTTCGTGCACGTCGAGGACGACGGGCGGGCCCGAATCTGCGGCGAGGTCATCACCGACCTGGAGCGCGGCGTCACCGCGCACCAGCTCGACCAACTGCTCGACTGCGGCATCGCCACCGGCTGCCAGCTCGCCACCGAGGTGGCCCGGCTGCCCGGCGGGGTGGTGGCGTGACGGGTCAGGGCGGGGGCCTGGCCGGCCGCGGCCTCGACCCGTTCGGACTGCCCGGCTGGTGGAGCGGGCTGCGGCGCGGGGGCCTGCGGCCCGACCCCGCGCTGGCCGGCGCGCTCGCCGACGCCCGCGACACCCCAGACGGCGAGGCCCGCAGCACCGAGCTGGAGCGGATCGCCGCGCACGCCGACGCCACGGGCGACGACCGGACGGCGCTCGCGGCCCGGTTCGCGTTGATCGAGGCGTACCTCCTGCACGGGGAGCGGTGGCGGCTGGTCGAGCCGCTGCGCCGCTGCCTCGCCACCGCCCAGCGTCACCCCGAGCTGCTGGCCGGCGACCAGGCCGAGCTGCTGCGGCGCCACCGGCGCTACGCGGTCGAGGCCCTGCTCGGCTCGCCACGGGTCGGGCTGGACCAGGCCCGGGCCATGTTGGACGACCTCGCCGCGTGTGCCGCCGACGACCCGGCGGTCGTCGCCGAGCTGCGCTGCCGCATCGCCGACCACCTCGGCGACGAGCCGACCGCCCGGCGGTGCTACGAGCGCTGGGCGGCCGGGGATCCGGGACCGGTCGGCGGCTGCCCGGACTGCGCGGCGGCCCGGCGGGCGGACCTGCTCGCCGGGTGGGGCGACCATCCGGCCGCGCTGGCCGCCCTGGGGGACGTCGCCGACGGCGCGGACGGCTGCACCGAGCAACCGGAGCGGGCGCTGGCCGCCGGAATGCTGTCCTGGCTGCGGGTCGGCCAGCCGGAGCGGGCGGCCGAGGCGCACGTGCGGGCGTACCGGCGCCACCGGCGGGAGCGGGCCGCCTTCCCGCTGCTCGCCGCGCACCTGCGGTGGTGCGCGCTGGCCGGGCACCCCGCCCGGGGGCTCGACGTCCTCGCCGAGCAGTTGCCCCGGCTGGACCAGCCGCACGACGACCTGTCGGCGATGGAGTTCGCCGCCGCCGGGGCGCTGGTCTGCGCCCTCGCCGTGCAGGCGGGGCTCGGCGGCCGGACGGTGCACCGCCCCGCGTACGGGGTGCGGCCGGCCGCCGACCTGGACGTGGCCACGCTGGGCGCGACCCTGCTGGGCGTGGCCACCGCGCTGGCCGGCAGCTTCGACGCCCGCAACGGCACCGGCCACCAGTCCGGCCGGATCGCGTCCTGGCTGGCCGAGCGGCCGGCCGCCGCGCCGGTGCCCCTGCCGTCCGACGACGGCCCCGACGACGTCGACGACCCGGCCGAGGAGGCCCCGCCGCCGGACGACGAGCCCCGCCCGCTGAGCGTGGCGATGATCACCGCCGCCCTCGACCGACGCGGGGACCGCTACGAAGTGGACGACCGCGGCGGCGTGACGGGCCGGTGGGGCGAGGCGCTGATCCAGTTCCGGCGCGGCGGCGAGCGGGGCGAGATCCTCCAGGCCCGGTCCGTGGCGAGCCGCCGGCTGCCGGCCGACCGGCTCGCGGAGGCGTACGCCTTCTGCAACGCCTGGAACCACGACCGGCTGCTGCCGAAGGCGTACGTGCACGAGCAGGACGGCGAGCTGATGCTGGCCAGCCACGTCGCCACCGACCTGGCGCACGGGGTGGCCCCCGCCCAGCTCGCGGTCCTGCTCGACGCGGCCGTGCAGACCTGCGTCGCGTACGCCGACGCGGTGGCCGCCCTCCCCTGACCGGCCGGCGGCCCACGGGTGGTGTCCGAAACCCGCCGGACGATCTCCTCGCGCCCTGGTGGACTGGTGCCCATGACGACGACGCACCAGCAGCACGCCGCCCAGCTCCTGCACTCCCTGCACCGCCCCGGCACCCCGCTCGTCCTGCCCAACGCCTGGGACGTGGCCAGCGCCCGGATCGTGGCCGACTGCGGCGCGGCGGCGGTCGCCACGACCAGCGCCGGCGTCGCATGGAGCCTGGGCGCCCGGGACGGCGACGAACTGGACCGGGAGCACGCCCTGGCGGTGGTGGCCCGCGTCGCCGCCGCCGTCACCGTCCCCGTCACTGCGGACATCGAGAGCGGGTACGCCGCCGACCCGGCCGGGGTCGCCCGCACCGTGGCCGGCGTGCTGGCCGCCGGCGCGGTCGGCGTGAACATCGAGGACGCCCCCGCGGCCGGGACGTCGGCGCTACGGCCGGTCGACGAACAGTGCGCCCGGATCCGGGCGGCCCGGGACGCCGCCGACGAGGCGGGGGTGCGGCTCTTCGTCAACGCCCGCACCGACGTCTACCTGCGGGCGGTGGGCGACCCGGCGGACCGGTTGGCGGAGGCGCTGCGCCGGGCGGAGGCGTACCGGGCGGCGGGCGCGGACGGGGTCTTCGTGCCGGGCGTCGTCGACGCCGAGACCATCGGCGCGCTGGTCGCCGGGATCGACGGGCCGGTCAACGTGCTCACCGGGCCGGGTGGGCTGCCCGTCGCCACGCTGGCCGCGCTGGGGGTGGCCCGGGTCAGCCTCGGCTCGGCCGTCGCCGGGGCGGCGTACGGGCTGGTCCGGCGGGCCGCCGAGGAGGCGCTGCGCTCCGGGTCGTACGACTCGCTTGCCGGCGCGATCAGCTACGGCGAGCTGAACGCGCTGCTGGCCTGATCGGCGGAGGCCGGTCCTGTGCCCCCACGACGACGCCCGCCGGCACACGGGGTGCGGGCGGGCGTCGTCGGCGCGGGTCAGACCTCGACGACGGTGGGAACGATCATGGGTCGACGCCGGTACGCGTCGTTCACCCACCGCCCCACGGTGCGCCGGACGATCTGCTGGAGCTGGTGCGGGTCGGTGATGCCGTCGGAGGCCGCGCGGTTCAGGGCCTCGGTGACCAGCGGGATCACCGGGCTGAACGCCTCCGGGTCCTCCGAGAAGCCCTTCGCCGAGAGCGTCGGGCCACCCACCACCTTGCCGGTCACCGAGTCGACCACCACCGTGGTGGCGATGAACCCGCCGTCGCCGAGGATCCGGCGCTCGGTGAGCAGCGACTCGCTGACGTCGCCGACGGCGAGGCCGTCGACGTAGACGTAGCGGCTCTTCACGTGCCCGACCAGGCTGGCCCGGCCCTCGACGAGGTCGACGACGTCGCCGTCCTCGCAGAGCACCACCCGGTCGGGGGCGACGCCGGACTCGATGCCGAGCCGGGCGTGCGCGCGCAGGTGCCGCCACTCCCCGTGCACCGGCATCAGGTTGCTGGGACGGACCACGTTGAGCAGGTAGAGCAGCTCGCCGGCGGGCGCGTGGCCGGAGACGTGCACCTTGGCCACGTCCTTGTGCACCACCACGGCGCCGGCCCGGGCCAACCGGTTGATCACCCGGTAGACCGAGGTCTCGTTGCCGGGCACCAGCGACGAGGCCAGCACCACCGTGTCGCCGGGGGCGATGGTGATGTGCCGGTGGTCGCCGCTGGCCATCCGGCCCAGGGCGCTCATCGGCTCGCCCTGCGAGCCGGTGGACATCAGCACGATCTGCTCGGGCGGCATGTTCGTCGCCTCTTCCAGCCCGACGACCAGCCCGGCCGGGATGTTGAGCAGCCCCAGGTCGCGGGCGATGCCCATGTTGCGGACCATGGAGCGGCCGATGAGGGCGACCTTGCGGCCGTGCTCGGCGGCGGAGTCGAAGACCTGCTGCACCCGGTGCACGTGCGAGGCGAACGACGCGACGATGATCCGCCCCTTGGCCTTCGCGAAGATCGAGTCGAGCACCGGCCCGATCTCCCGCTCGGGGGTGACGAAGCCGGGGATCTCCGCGTTGGTGGAGTCCGAGAGCAGCAGGTCCACGCCCTCGGCGCCGAGCCGGGCGAACCCGGCCAGGTCGGTGATCCGGCCGTCCAGCGGGAGCTGGTCCATCTTGAAGTCGCCGGTGTGCAGCACCAGGCCGGCGGGCGTACGGATGGCCACCGCGAGCGCGTCGGGGATCGAGTGGTTGACCGCGAAGAACTCGCACTCGAACGGACCGAGCCGCTCCCGGCCCCCCTCCCGCACGGTCAGCGTGTAGGGCTGGATCCGCCGCTCGGCCAGCTTCGCCTCGACCAGGGCGAGGGTGAACTGGGAGCCGACCAGCGGGATGTCGGGCTTGTGCGCGAGCAGGTACGGCACCGCGCCGATGTGGTCCTCGTGGCCGTGGGTCAGCACGATCGCCTGGACGTCGTCGAGCCGGTCCAGGATCGGACCGAAGTCGGGCAGGATCAGGTCGACCCCGGGCTGCTCCACGTCGGGGAAGAGCACCCCGCAGTCGACCACCAGCAGCTTGCCGTCGTACTCGAAGACGGTCATGTTGCGACCGATGGCGCCGAGCCCGCCGAGCGGGATGATCCGCAGCCCACCCTCCGGCAGCGGCGGGGGCAGTTCCGTCTCGAAGTGCGCCTCGGTCACGCGTCCACCTCATTCTGGGACGCCGTCACTCGGCGTCCGTCGTGTCGTTCGGTCATTCGGGCAGTTCCAGGCCCGCCGCCGCGCTGTCGGCGCGGAGCTGGGCGATCTCGTCGTCGGTCGCGTCCACCAGCGGCGAACGCACCGGTCCGGCGGGCTTGCCGGCGGCCGCCAGGCCCGCCTTCACCAGGATCACGCCCTGGGTACGGAAGATGCCGGTGTACAGCGGCAGCAGCCGCCGGTGCAGGCTCAGCGCGGTGGCGGTGTCCCCCGCGTCGTACGCCTCGATCATCTGCTTGGTGAGCGCGCCGGTGAAGTGGGTCGAGGTGCCGACCACGCCGACGCCGCCCACGGCCAGCGCGGGCAGGGTGAGCGAGTCCTCGCCGCTGTAGAAGGCGAGGTTCGTCCGGCTGGTCACCCAGCTCGTGGCGGTCAGGTCGCCCTTGGCGTCCTTGACCGCGACGACCCGGGGGTGCTCGGCCAGGCGCACCATCGTCTCGGTGGCGATCGGCACGCCCGCCCGGTGCGGGATGTCGTAGAGCATCACCGGCAGGCCGGTGGCGTCCGCGACGGCGGTGAAGTGCCGCAGCAGGCCGCTCTGCGGCGGCTTGTTGTAGTAGGGGGTGACCACGAGCAGGCCGTGGGCGCCGGCCTTCTCGGCGGCCACGGAGAGCTCGATGGTGTGCCGGGTGTCGTTGGTGCCGACCCCGGCCACGACCTTGGCGCGGTCACCGACGGCCTCCACGACGGTCCGGATGAGCTGTTCCTTCTCCGCCTCGGTGGTGGTCGGCGACTCGCCGGTGGTGCCGTTGACCACCAGCGCGTCGTTGCCCTGCTCGTCGACCAGGTAGCTGGCGAGCTGCGCGGCGCCGTCGAGGTCGAGCGAGCCGTCGGCGGTGAACGGGGTCACCATGGCCGTGAGCACTCGCCCGAAGGGGCGGGACACCGCCCGGGCGGGCGTGTCAGGGTGGTCGTGCGTCATGCCACCAACCTAGCGGACGACCACCGGCGCCCCGCCGGGGAAGGCCTCAGGACAGCTCGGCGTGCGGGCTCGCCGCGACCTCGGTGCCGTCGGGCAGAGCCGAGATGACGAAGTCGGCGAAGACGTTCGGGGCGACGCCCTGGAGCTGCCGCAGGCACTCCACCGCCAGCTCACGGATCTCCACGTCGGCGTGCTCCGTCGCACGCATGGCGATGAAGTGCCGCCAGGCCCGGTAGTTGCCGGTGACCACGATGCGGGTCTCGGTGGCGTTGGGCAGCACGGCGCGGGCCGCCTGGCGGGCCTGCTTGCGCCGCAGCGTGGCGTTCTCCACGTCGGCGAAGCGCCGCTCCAGCCCCTCCAACAGCTCGTTGTACGCGCGCACGCTCGCCTCGGCGGCCTCCACGAACTTCTTGTGCAGCTCCGGATCGTCGGCGATCACCGAGGGCTCGACCATGGCGGCGTCGCGCTCCGGCACGTACCGCTGCGAGAGCTGCGAGTACGAGAAGTGCCGGTGCCGAATCAGCTCGTGGGTGAAGGAGCGGGACACCCCGCTGAAGTAGAAGCTGACCGAGCCGTGCTCCAGCACGCTCAGGTGCCCCACCTCGAGGATGTGCGCGAGGTAGCCGGCGTTGGTGGCGGTGGCGGGGTTGGGCTTCTTCCAGCTCTGGTAGCAGGCCCGGCCGGCGAACTCCGCGAGCGCCTGGCCGCCCTCGGCGTCGGTCGACCACGGCACCTCGTCGGGGGCCTCGAAGTGGGTCCACGCGATGAGCTTGACCTGGGGCTGCACCATCTCCGGCATTCCTGGGACTGTAGCGGCGGCGCCCCGGGCCGCCCAAGCCAGGCTCGCCGGGTGCAATGTCGGTCACCGGCGGACGGACGGCACCGACGGGCGGATCACGGTCGACCGGCCGGGTGAGCGGGGTGGCGGCAGGGTTCGTACGTGCCCTTTCGAGCTGAGTCGTCTACGACATCACGCGCGTCGGCGCTCGAACCCGACGCGGGCGGCCGGCGGCACGACGGGAGGGACCCACGCGGACAGCCGGCGGCGGGACCCCACGCAGGCGGCCGGGCGGAGGACCTCGCGCCGGCGGGACGCGCACCGGTCGCCCGCGCACACGCCGCCTGCGCGACCGGCGTGGCTGCCCACGACGTACGCCGGACGGGCGCACCGCCGCCGGGATGCCGGACGGGGTCCATCGCCCGTGGCCCCACGGGGAGGGCGGGTCGCGGCTGCTGATGTCGTAGACGATTCAGCTCGAAAGGGCGCGTGCGGCGATCGGTCACCGGGCGGACGGACGGCACCGGCGGCCGGATCACGGTAGCCCGGCGGAGTGGGCGGGGCGAGCGGGGTGGCGGCAGGTTCGTAGGCGCGACCGGCCGGCGAAGGCGCGGACGTCGGGCCCAGCGCCACCGCCGGCCGGCAGGCGTGGACGTCGGGCCAGGCGCGGGTCGAGGGTCAGACGTAGAGGGAGGTGAAAGGCGCCCAGGGCAGGTTGCGCAGGATCGTGAACGCGAGCCAGGCGGCCAGGAAGACGCCGATCACCCGGGAGCTGATCCGCAGCTCGGGCAGGCGCCAGCCGAACGCCTGCTTCCCGGCCCAGGCGACGAAGAGGTAGGCCAGGAAGGGCAGCGCGAAGACGAAGAGGAAGTGGTGCCGGGCGGCGGCCGGCAGGTCGCCGTGCAGGACGTACCAGAGCGCGCGGGTGCCGCCGCAGCCCGGGCAGTCCAGCCCGGTGGTGAGCTTGAGCAGGCAGGTCGGCGCGGCGTCCGACGCGGAGCGCGTGGGGTCGCTGATCAGCGCGTAGCCGATGCCGGCGGCGACGCAGCCGAGCGCGGCGAGCGGCACGGCCCAGCGCGGTGAGCGGTCGTAGAGGCGGACGACGAAGCGGGTGAGCCGGTCGGGCTCGGCGACGGGGTAGGCCGCCCCCGGGTAGGCCGCCCCGGGGTGGGGCGAATCCGGGTAGGCCGCCCCGGGGTGGGGCGAATCCGGATAGGGCGAACCCGGGTGGGGCGGCGCCTGGTCCGTGGGCCGTCCGCCGGCCGGTGCCGCCTGGCCCGCCTGGGGCGGGGCGTCGAGCCCGCCCGTCTGCGGATGCGACGGGGAGGCCGGTCCGTCAACGCTCGTCACGTCGCTCACCGTACACCGGCCACGCCCACCAGCGCGGCGGCCAGCGGCGCGGCCAGGTCGCCGGCGGCGGGCGGGGCCACCGCGTCGAGCCCCAGCCAGCCGGCGAGGCGGTGCAGCTCGGCGGCGAGCGCCAGGGCGGTCTCGCCCCGGTCGACGCCCGGCTCGCCCCACGCGGCCGGCACCAGCAGCACGCCGGCCTTCCGGTCGGCCTTCAGGTCGACCCGGGCGGTGAACCGCTCCCCCTGGAGGAAGGGCAGCACGTAGTAGCCGTGCACCCGCTGCGCCGCCGGCACGTAGATCTCGATGCGGTAGCTGAAGTCGAAGAGCCGCTCGGTGCGCGCCCGCTCCCAGACCAGGGGGTCGAACGGGCTGACCAGGGTGTTGCCGCGCACCCAGCGGGGCAGGCGCATCCCGGCGTGCAGCCAGGCGGGCCGCCGCCAACCCTGCACGGCGACCGGCAGCAGCTCACCCGCCTCGACCAGCTCGGCGATGGCCTGCCGGGCGCCGGCCACCGGCAGCCGGAAGTAGTCGCGCAGCTCCGGCTCGGCGGCCACCCCGAGCGACCGCGCGGCGATGCCCACCAGCGCGCGGTGGGCCTCCGCGTCGGTCGGCGTGGGCGCGTCGAGCACCGCTGCCGGCAGCACCCGCTCCGGCAGGTCGTAGCGGCGGGCGAACGACGTGGTGCGGTCGGCGGCCGTCACCTCCCCCGCCCAGAACAGGAACTCCAGCGCCCGCTTCACCGCGGACCAGTTCCACCCCCAGTTGCCGGTCTCCCGGGGCGCGTCGTGCTCGATGTCGGCGGCCGTGAGCGGCCCCCGGGCGGCCACCTCGTCGCGGACCCAGGCGACCAGGTCGGGCTGCTCCTCGACGATGCGCCGCATCCCGCCCCAGGCCTCCGCGCGGGCCCGGGCCATCCGCCAGCGCAGCGCGGGGTGCAGCCCGACGGGCACCAGCGACGCCTCGTGCCCCCAGTATTCGAACAGCTCCCGGGGGCGGCGGTAGGCGGCGGCGTCGAGCAGCGACGTCGGGTAGGGCCCGAGACGGCTGTAGAGCGGCAGGTAGTGCGCCCGTTGCAGCACGTTGACCGAGTCCATCTGGATCAGCCCGACCCGGTCGAGCACCCGGCGCAGGTGCCGGCGGGTGGGCACCCCGGTGGGCGCGGGGTCGGCGAAGCCCTGGGCGGCGAGCGCCACCCGGCGTGCCTGGGCGAGCGAGAGCGATTCCGGCGCGGTCATCGTCGGGCACCCTAATCCAGACGTACGACACCGGTGCGGACGCTGGACCGGTGTCCCGCCGGGGCATACAACGGACGCATGCTCACGATCCGTCGCGAGGAGCCCGACGACGCCGAGGCGGTCGCCCGGGTGCACATCCACGGCTGGCAGGCCGGCTACGCCGGCATCATGCCCGAGGAGGTGCTGCGGCGGCTCAACGTCACGGCCTGGGCACAGCGCCGCCGGGACGTCGGCACCGCCGACCCGGAGCACCCGTTCACCACCCTGCTCGCCGAGGTCGACGGGGCGCTGGTCGGGTTCACGACGTTCGGCCCGTACCGCAACAACCAGGACCGGGGCGACCTCGACGCCGCGCACGGCGAGGTGGTGGCGATGTACGTCGAGCCGGCGTACTGGGGCGACGGCACGGCGCGGGCGCTGCTGACCGCCGCGCGGGCCGGGCTGGTCGCACGGGGCTGGTCGGACTACCGGCTCTGGGTGCTGGAGGCCAACCACCGGGCCCGCCGGTTCTACGAGCGGGCCGGGCTGTCACCGGACGGTGAGCGCTCGACCTATCCGGTGCCGCTGGCCGGCGGGGCTGCGCCGGTCGGACTGATCGAGCTGCGGTACGCCGGCCGTCTCGACGGCTGACCCGGCCGGCTCCGCCCGGCGACGGCTGAGTCGGCTGCCGTCGCCCGGCGCCGGATGGGCAGGAACGCCAGCAGCGCCAGGCTGATCCAGACGTAGGTGTTGCTGCCGAGGAAGCCGTCGAGGCCCGTGAAGTCCTTCTCCCAGGCCCAGACGATCCGACTGATCAGGAAGCCGTACCCGACGATCGCGGCGCCCAGCAGGACGCGGCGCCGGCGGCTGCCCGCGGACGCGGCCATCCCGTTGTCCACCAGCAGGATCAGCGCGGGCAGCAGCCAGACCAGGTGGTGCACCCAGGTGACCGGGCTGACCAGGCACATCACCGCGCCGGTGAGCGCCAGGCCGGTCGCCTCGTCGCCGGCGGCCACGGCGGCGCGGGAGCGCCAGGCCCACAGCGCCAGGGTGGCGAGCACCAGGGCCAGCCAGGCCAGGGTGCTCGGGTGTTCCGGGTTCAGCCGGGCGACCACGCCGCGCAGCGACTGGTTGGAGACGAAGGCCAGCTCACCGACCCGGCCGGTGTTCCACAGCGCCTCCGTCCAGAACTCCCGCGAGGCGTCCGGGAAGAGCGCGGCGGCCAGCAGCGTCGTGCCGGCCGCGGCGGCCATCGAGGTGACCGCGGCCCGCCAGCGGCGGGTCACCAGCAGGTAGACGATGAAGATGCCCGGGGTCAGCTTGATCGCGGTGGCCAGGCCGATGCCCACGCCCGCCCACCGGCTGCCGGCCGGCAGCAGCCGAAGCAGGTCGATCGCGACCAGGAAGAGCAGCAGCATGTTGACCTGGCCGAAGTTGACCGTCTCGCGCATCGGCTCGTACGCGGCGGCCAGGCAGAGCGCCACGGCGAGGGCGAACCAGCGGGTCCAGCCGCAGCGGCGGGAGATCGGGTCGACCAGCCACCAGAACAGCACGGCGGTCACCACCACGCTGGCCGCCACGCTGACCGCGATCGCCGCCGTCCACGGCAGGTACGCCATGGGCAGCATCACCAGGGCGGCGAAGGGCGGGTAGGTGAAGCCGTACTGGGTGCCGGGCTTGAGGAAGTCGTAGATCTCGCCGCCGTCGTGCACCCACCACGTCAGCGCGCCGTAGTAGACCTTGAGGTCGAAGAAGCCGTGCCGGACGGCGGCCACGGAGAGGAAGGCGCTCACCGCAGCGGCGAGCCCGACGACGCCGGTGACCTGCCCGATCGTCCTTCTGGCACCCTGCGCCACCATCGCCTCCCTGGCCCTGCGTAGGCTTCCGTCCCATGGCTCTCGGGTACGTCCGCCCGGCGCGTCCGGAAGACGCCGGCGAGATCGCACGCATCCAACTCGCGACCTGGCGGGTCGCCTATCGCCGGATCCTGCCCCGGCACGTGCTCGACAACCTGGACGAGGCGTGGCTCGCCCGTCGGTGGAGCGCGGCCGTGCAGGAGCCGCCCTCCGGCGCCCATCGGGTGCTGGTCGCCGTCGAACAGGCCGAGCAATCGTATCTGGTGGGGTTCGCCGCCTCCGGTCCGGCCGACGCCGAGGCGCTCGCGCCGGGCGAGCCGGCGGAGGTCCTCGGGCCGGACGTCGCGGCGGTGACGGACCTGCTGGTGGAGCCGCGCTGGGGCCGGCGGGGGCACGGCAGCCGGCTGCTCGCCGCGACCGTCGACCTGTGGCGTGCCGACGGGTTCACCCGCGCGCTGGCCTGGGCCTTCGACGGCGACGCGGCGACCCGGAAGTTCCTCACCAGCACCGGCTGGGAGCTCGACGGGGCGGCCCGCGCGCTGGACGTGGAGGACATGCTCGTCGGGCAGGTGCGCCTGCACGTGGCGGTGCCCGGTGACGCGGACCCGGCGGACGCGACGCCCGCCGAGGCGACGCTACCGGACCTGCGGCCCGACGAGTCGTCGCCCGCGACGCCCGGGGACTGACCGACCGGCGTTCCCGGAGCACGCCACGCGGTGCCCACGTTCCGCCGGAAACCGTCGTGGGCGTCGCCTACGGTGACCTCATGGTCGCGGTGACGGCGTCCACGACAGGGAGGCATCGGGCATGTTCACGGACACGAGGGCGTGGAGCAGTTTCTCGGTGGACGACGCCGGGCAGGCCGAGCGGTTCTACACCGACACGCTCGGGCTGCGGGTGTCGCGCGACGACGCCATGGGCGGCCTGCTGACGCTGCACCTGGCCGGCGGCCGGGACGTCATGGTCTATCCGAAGGCGGACCACACCCCGGCGGCCTACACGGTCCTCAACTTCCCCGTCGAGGACGTCGACCGGGCCGTCGACGAGCTGACCGCGCGCGGGGTCCGGTTCGCGCGCTATCCCGGGATGCCCCAGGACGAGCGGGGCGTGATGCGCGACAACGGGCCGACGATCGCGTGGTTCACCGACCCGGCCGGCAACATCCTGTCCGTGATCGAGGAGGGCTGACCCGCCGTCCCGGGCGGGCGAGGCCGGGCCCGGGCGGTCAGGGCGAGCCCAGGCCGGGTCGGGCCAGGTGCGCGGTCAGCTCAGCTCCGCGCGGACGGCGGGAGCTCGACGACCAGCTCGTCGTCCTCCATCGCCCCCGTGGGCACGAAGCCGAGGCTCGTGTAGAGGCGGGCGGCCTGGGCGTTGTCGGGATGGTAGGAGAGCCGGACGGGGTGTCCACCGTCCTGGTCGCCCAGCCACGCGGCCAGGGTGCGCACGACCGCCCGGCCGACGCCCCGGTCCTGCTCGGCCGCGTCGATCACCATGCCGCCGATCCAGCGCGACCCGTCGTCGTCGACGCCCCACATGACGTGCCCGACGACGGTGTCGTCCGCGTACACCGCCAGCGAGTTCCACACGTCGGAGCGCGTGGTCAGCAGCAGGTAGCGGGCGGCCAGCGCCGCGACCCACGCCCGCTGGTCGTCACGCGGGGCGACATCGGCCACCGCCCGCCAGTTGTCGTCGTCCACGGGGCGCAGGGTGACCCGGCGCCCGGCCCCGTCGGAGAGTCCAGATTCGATCACCCGGGCAGCCTAGGGACGGCCCGGGTGCTCCGCGAAGGGTTTACCGTCAGTCGAGCAGGGCGTCCAGGCCGACCGTCAGCCCGGGCCGGGTGCGGACCGCGCGGACGGCCAGCAGCACGCCCGGCATGAACGAGACCCGGTCGTACGAGTCGTGCCGGATCGTCAACGTCTCCCCCACGGTGCCGAAGAGCACCTCCTGGTGGGCGACGAGCCCGGTGGCGCGCACGGCGTGCACGCGTACCCCGTCGATGTCGGCGCCCCGGGCGCCCGCGACCTCGTCCTTCGTGGCGTCCGGGACGGGGCCGAGCCCAGCCTCGGCGCGGGCGGCCGCGACCAGCCGCGCGGTGTGCGTGGCGGTGCCGCTCGGGGCGTCCAGCTTGCGGGGGTGGTGCTGCTCGACGATCTCGACCGACTCGAAGTGCCGGGCGGCGCGGGCGGCGAACTGCATCATCAGCACCGCGCCGATGCCGAAGTTGGGGGCGATCACCACGCCCACCCCGGGCTTGTGGGCCAGCCAGCCGCGCACCCGCTCCAGCCGCTGCTCGGTGAAGCCGGTGGTGCCGACGACGGCGTTGATGCCCTGGTCGATGCACCAGTGCAGGTGGTCCATGACGACGTCGGGGGTGGTGAAGTCGACGACCACCTCGGCCCCGGCGTCGGACGCGGCGAAGAGGCCGTCGCCCTGGTCGACCATGGCCACCAGTTCCATGTCGGCGGCGGCGTCCACGGCCCGGCACACCTCGACGCCCATGCGCCCCCGGGCGCCCAGCACGCCGACCCGGATCAGCTCGTCCGGGCTCTTCTCCTGCTCGTCACTCACGGGGCACAACCTATCCCAATCGGGACGCGCGCATCCGGGCGGACCGTCAGCCGCCGGCACGCACCCACCCGCGATCACCGTCAGCCGCCGGCACGAACCCACCCGGGCCGACCGTCAGCCGCCGGGGACGCGCATCCGCGCGGGCCGGTGCCGGGCAGGAGCGCGGGACGGGTCAGCGGGTGGCGAAGTCGTTCGCGCCGAACGGGCCGACCACGGCCAGCGACATCGGCCGGCTCAGCAGCTCGGCGGCCAGGGTGTTGACGTCGGCCACGGTGACCGCGTCGACCCGGCCGAGCAGCTCGTCGACCGGCATCAGATGGCCGTAGAGCAGCTCGCCCTTGGCGAGCCGGCTCATCCGCGAGCCCGTGTCCTCCAGGCCCAGCACGAACGAGCCCTTGCTCATACCCTTGCCCCGGGCCACCTCGGCCTCGGTCAGGCCGTCGGCCGCCACCCGCGCGAGTTCCGCCCGGGTCAGCTCCAGCACCTCGTCGACCTTGCCGGGCGCGCAGCCGGCGTAGACGGCGAAGAGGCCGGTGTCGGCGTACTGGCTGGCGTAGGAGTAGACCGAGTAGGCGAGGCCGCGCCGCTCGCGGATCTCCTGGAACAGCCGGCTCGACATGCCGCCGCCGAGGATGTTGTTGAGCACGCCGAGGGCGAAGCGCCGCTCGTCGAGCCGGTCGATGCCGGGGCAGCCGAGGATGACGTGCGCCTGCTCGGTCTCCTTCGGCTCCACCAGCGTGGTGGCGGGCTTCGTGCGTACGGCCGGGGTGGCCGACCGGTGCGACGCGGGCGCCGCCGGGTCGGTGTCCAGCGGGGTGCCGCGCAGCGCCTGGCGGACCAGCTTGACCACCGTGGCGTGGTCGAGGTTGCCGGCAGCGGCGATGACGATCCGCGACGGCGTGTAGTGGCGGCGGTAGAAGCCCTGGATCTGCCGCCGGGTCATCGGCGTGACGGTCTCCTCGGTGCCGGAGATCAGCCGGCCCAGCGGATGGTCGCCGTAGGCGGCGCGGGCGAAGAGGTCGTGCACCTCGTCGCCGGGCTCGTCGTCGTGCATGGCGATCTCCTCGAGGATCACGCCCCGCTCGGTCTCCACGTCGGCCGGCTCCAGCAGCGAGTCGGCGACCGCGTCGCACATGACGTCGATGGCCAGCGGCAGGTCCTCGTCCAGCACGCGGGCGTAGTAGCAGGTGTATTCCTTGGTGGTGAAGGCGTTGGTCTCGCCGCCCACCGCCTCGATCTCGGCGGAGATGTCGAGCGCGCTGCGCTTGTTGGTGCCCTTGAACAGCAGGTGCTCCAGGAAGTGCGCCGCGCCGGCCTGCGGGCCGGTCTCGTCGCGCGAGCCGACCGCGACCCAGACGCCGAACGAGACGCTGCGCATCGCCGGGATCGCCTCGGTAAGCACGCGCAGCCCGCTGGGCAGCACGGTACGTCGTACCGTGCCGCCCAGCGGGTCGTCGCTGATCGTGCGGGTCACCGCCCGGGCGGCGCCGCCGGAGCGGGCCGCCCCGGTGCTGCGGCGCAAGGCCCCCGCGGGGCCCGGGACGGACGCCACCCCTCGTCGATCCGGCGGAAACGGCGCGCTGACGGCCCGACTCACGTGTTGCTCCCAGATCGACGAGGGGTGGGTGATGCGATGGTGCGGTGGGTCAGCTGCGTCGGGTGCGGCGGCGCGGACGCTCGCCGCCCTCGCCACCCTCGCCGCCGCCCTCGCCGCGCTCGCCGCCGCCCGGGCCACGACCGCCCCGGTCGCCGCCGCGCTCCCGGTCGCCCCGGTCACGCGGAGCCCGGTCGTCGCGGTCCCGGCCGGCCGGACGCTCGCCACCGGCGGCCTCGCCGGCGGCCGGCGCCTCGGCGCCCTCCGGGCGGACCTTGTCCAGGTAGATCTTGCCGCGGGCGTCGATGTCCGCGATCTCGACCTCGACCCGGTCGCCGACGTTGAGGAAGTCCTCGACCTTCTCGACCCGCTTGCCGTCGCCCACCTTGGAGATGTGCAGCAGGCCGTCCCGACCCGGCAGCAGCGAGATGAACGCGCCGAACGCGGCGGTCTTGACCACCGTGCCGAGGAACCGCTCCCCGGCCTTCGGCAGCGTCGGGTTGGCGATCCCGTTGATCCGGTCCACCGCCGCCTGGGCCGACGGGCCGTTGGTGGCGCCGACGTAGATGGTGCCGTCGTCCTCGATGGAGATCTCGGCGCCGGTCTCGTCCTGGATGGCGTTGATGGTCTGCCCCTTCGGGCCGATCACCATGCCGATCTTGTCGACCGGGATCTTGACGGTGGTGACCCGCGGGGCGTACTCCGACATCTCGGCCGGGCCCTCGATCGCCGCCTGCATCACGTCGAGGATGGTCTGCCGGGCCTCGTACGCCTGCTGAAGCGCGGCGGCCAGCACGTCCGACGGGATGCCGTTGAGCTTGGTGTCGAGCTGGAGCGCGGTGACGAACTCCGGCGTGCCGGCGACCTTGAAGTCCATGTCGCCGAACGCGTCCTCGGCACCGAGGATGTCGGTCAGCGTCACGTACTGGGTCTTGCCGTCCACCTCGTCGGAGATGAGGCCCATGGCGATGCCGGCCACCGGCGCCTTCAGCGGCACACCGGCGGAGAGCAGGCCCAGCGTCGAGGCGCAGACCGAGCCCATCGAGGTGGAGCCGTTGGAGCCGAGCGCCTCGGAGACCTGCCGGATGGCGTACGGGAACTCCTCGCGCGACGGCAGCACCGGGATCAGCGCCCGCTCGGCGAGCGCGCCGTGGCCGATCTCGCGCCGCTTCGGCGAGCCGACCCGGCCGGTCTCACCGGTCGAGTACGGCGGGAAGTTGTAGTTGTGCATGTAGCGCTTGCGGTTCTCCGGGGACAGGGTGTCCACCATCTGCTCCATGCGCAGCATGTTGAGGGTGGTGACGCCCAGGATCTGGGTCTCGCCACGCTCGAACAGCGCCGAACCGTGCACCCGGGGCAGCACGCCGACCTCGGCGGTCAGCGGGCGGATGTCGCGCGGGCCGCGGCCGTCGATGCGGACCTGCTCGCGCAGCACCCGGTTGCGCACCTCGGACTTGGTGAGCGACCGGAAGGCGGCGCCGAGCTCCTTCTCGCGGCCCTCGAAGCGACCGCCGAGCTCCTCGGCGACCTTGGCCTTGATCCGGTCGAGGGCCTCCTCGCGGTCGGCCTTGCCGGCGATCTGGAGGGCCTCGGCGACCTCGGCGCGGGCCAGGTCGGCCACCGCCTCGTAGACGTCGTCCTGGTAGTCGAGGAAGACCGGGAACTCGGCGACGGGCTTGGCGGCCACCTCGGCCAGCTCGGCCTGCGCGCGGCACAGCTCGCGGATCGCCGGCTTCGCGGCCTCCAGGCCGCTGGCCACGATCTCCTCGGTCGGCGCGGTCGCGCCGCCCGCGATCAGGGTCACGGCGTTCGGCGTCGCCTCGGCCTCGACCATCATGATCGCGACGTCGCCGTCCGGCAGCGAGCGGCCGGCCACGACCATGTCGAAGGTGGCCCGGGCCAGCTCCTCCAGGGTCGGGAAGGCGACCCACTGGCCATCGATGTGCGCGACCCGGGTCGCCCCGATCGGGCCGGAGAACGGCAGGCCGGAGAGCTTGGTCGACATCGAGGCGGCGTTGATCGCCACGACGTCGTAGGGGTGCTGCGGGTCGAGCGCGAGGATGGTCTCGACGACCTGGACCTCGTTGCGCAGGCCCTTGACGAACGACGGGCGCAGCGGCCGGTCGATCAGCCGGCAGGTGAGGATCGCGTCCTCGCTGGGGCGACCCTCGCGGCGGAAGAACGAGCCGGGGATGCGGCCCGCGGCGTACATCCGCTCCTCGACGTCGACGGTCAGCGGGAAGAAGTCGAACTGCTCCTTCGGCTGCTTGCCGGCGGTGGTGGCGGAGAGGACGACCGTCTCGCCGAGCTGGGCGACGACGGAGCCGGCGGCCTGACGGGCAAGCCGGCCGGTGGAGAAGGTGATCTCACGGGTGCCGAAGGACCCGTTGTCGATCACGGCGGTGCGGGATTCGGTGCCGAGGTTGGTCTCGGTCATGGTGCTGTCGTGCTCCTTCGCATCGGGGGCCCACGACGCGGGAAGCTGCTCAGACGGCCGGTCTTCGATCGAAGCGCCCGGGTGGCCGGCGCGAGGCCGGGGTGCCCGGGGGCCACTACCGGAGACCGGTACGCTGACCGGCTCCCTTTTCAGGTGGTCGCGCGGCCCGGTTTTCGTGTGGCGGCGAAGCGGGGGAGCGGCCCGGTCGGGCCACTCCCCCGTCACGTCACCGGCGCAGACCGAGCCGCTCGATGAGCGACCGGTAGCGGTTGATGTCCTTCTTCTGGACGTAGTTGAGCAGCCGACGGCGACGGCCGACCAGCAGCAGCAGCCCACGGCGGCTGTGGTGGTCGTGCTTGTGCACCTTCAGGTGCTCGGTCAGCTCGGCGATCCGCTTGGTGAGGACCGCGACCTGCACCTCCGGCGAACCGGTGTCGCCCTCGGCGGTCGCGTACTCCGCGCGGATCTTGGCCTTGGCTTCCTGGTCGAGCGCCATGTTCTCCCTGTTTCGTGGGTTGTTCGATGATGTCCGTCGGCTCGGTCAGTGGACCGGAAACGGACCGGTACCTCGCACCCGCGGCGTCGTGCAGGCACGCGAGGCCCCACGTCGGTCAGCCGACGTCGCAGCCAGACTACCAGCCCGGCCGGATGGCGGCCTGTCAAGGGCCGCGACGCGGTCAACCGAGCACGCGCCGGGTCCGCTCGACGTCCTGGTTCATCTGGGCGATCAGGGGCTCGATCGCGTCGTAGCGGATCTGCCCGCGCAGGTGCGCCACGAAGTCCAGCGCCAGCCGCTCGCCGTACAGGTCGCCGGTGAAGTCGAGCACGTACGCCTCCACCCGCCGCTCCCGTCCGGAGAACGTCGGGTTGGTGCCGACCGACACCGCCGCCGCCAGGGGCTCGGGGTGGCCCCGGCGCACCAGCCGGGCGGCGTAGACGCCGTCGGCGGGGATCGCCGCGTACCGGTGGCAGAGCAGGTTGGCGGTGGGGAAGCCCAGCTCGCGGCCCCGCTGGTCGCCGCGGACCACCACGCCCTCCACCCGGTGGGGGCGGCCGAGCGCGGCGGCGGCGGCCGTCACGTCCCCGGCGTCGACGCAGGAGCGGATGTACGTGGAGGAGAAGACGGTGCCCGCCTCGGCGACGAGCGGCGCCCCCTCCACGCCGAAGCCGAAGGTGCGCCCGAGCCGCTCCAGCAGCGCCACGTCGCCGGCGGCCTTGTGCCCGAAGCGGAAGTTGTCGCCCACCACGACCAGGGCGGCGTGCAGGTGCTCGACGAGGATGTCGTGCACGAACGCCTCGGCGGGCAGCCGGGAGAACTCCGGGGTGAACGGCACCACGCAGAGCACGTCCACGCCGAGCGCCTCGATCAGCTCCGCCTTGCGGGCGGTCTCGGTGAGCACCGCCGGGTGCGAGCCGGGGCGCACCACCTCGGCCGGGTGCGGGTCGAAGGTGACCACCACCGACTGCACGCCCAGCTCGCGCGCCCGGGACACGGCGTGCCCGATGGTCGCCTGGTGCCCCTTGTGCACGCCGTCGAAGACGCCGATGGTGACGACCGACCGCCCCCAGCCACCGGGCGCCGCGTCGTACCCCCGCCACCGCTGCATGCCGCTCCTCCCCTGCCTCCGCGGCGGCCCGCGCCGGCCGCCGGTCCTTCGCCCCGTGCCCGTCAGGCGGGGGCGAGCACGATCTCCGCGCGGGCCCGGCCGTCCCGCTCGCTGACGATAGCGATCAGCCCGCCGTCGGGGCCGAAGACCGCGTACGGGCCGGCGATGCCCGCCGGGTCGAGCGGCCCGCCGTGGGAGAGCACCTTCGCCTCGTCGGCGCCGGCGTCGCGGCGCGGGAAGAACCGGTCGGCCGCCGCGGCCAGCGGCAGGTTCACCACCTCGGGGGCGCGCTGCTCCAGCTCGTCGAGGGTGGCGGCCTCCGCGAGGGCGAAGTTCCCGACGGCGGTACGGCGCAGCGCCGTCAGGTGGCCGCCCACCCCGAGCGCCAGGCCCGCGTCGCGGGCGATCGCCCGGATGTACGTCCCCGAGGAGCAGGTCACGTCGATGTCCACGTCCACGACGTCCGGCGCGTCGCGGCGTACCGCCAGCAGTTCCAGCCGGGACACGGTGACCCGGCGGGCGGGCAGCTCGACGCTCTCCCCCTCGCGCACCCGCTTGTACGCCCGCTGCCCGTCGATCTTGATGGCGCTGACCGCGCTCGGCACCTGGTCAATCTCCCCGGTCGACGCGGCCAGCGCCGCCCGGATCGCCTCGTCGGTGACCGTGCCGGCGGGCGTGGTGGCGATCACGTCGCCCTCGGCGTCGTCGGTGACGGTGGCCTGGCCGAGCCGGACGGTGGCGGTGTAGCTCTTGTGCGCGCCGATCACGTAGGTGAGCAGGCGGGTGGCCCGCCCGACCCCGATCACCAGGACGCCGGTCGCCATCGGGTCGAGGGTGCCGCCGTGCCCCACCCGGCGGGTCCGCGCCAACCGGCGGATGCGCGCCACCACGTCGTGCGACGTCATGCCGCCGGGCTTGTCGACCACGATCAGACCGTCTGTGCTCACGACACCCAAGCCTGCCAGACCGGGCCGGACGCCCCGCCGCCGCCGTACGGGGTCGGGCGGACAGCCGTCGCGGCGTCCACGTCCTGGACGCCCGTCCTGGTCGCCGGGGCGCGGCTCAGCGCACCGCGCCGACCACGACCCAGCCCCCGGAGCGCAGCCGCAGCAGCAGGGCCACCAGCCGGATCACCACGAACAGCGTGAGCCCCGCCCAGATGCCGCCGAGGCCGAGGCCGAGCCCGTACGCCAGCCAGATGGCGGGCAGGAAGCCGCCGAGCGCGGCCACGATGGTGAGGTTGCGCAGGTAGCGGACGTCCCCGGCGCCGATCAGCACACCGTCGAGGGCGAACACGACGCCCGCCAGCGGCTGCATCGCCACGAACCACGGCCAGGCGAGCATGGCCTGCTCGCGTACCTGCGGATCGGAGCTGAACCAGCCGGGGACCACGCCGGCGCCGGCGGCGATGAGCACGGCGAACGCCACGCCGCAGACGCCGCCGAGCAGCCCGATCCGGCGGGCGACGTCCCGGGCCGCGGCGGCGTCGCCGGCCCCGAGGGCCGCGCCGACCAGCGACTGGGCGGCGATGGCGAGCGCGTCGAGCACCAGGGCGGTGAAGAACCACAGTTGCAGGGCGATCTGGTGCGCGCCGACGGCGGCGGCCCCGAAGCGGGCGGCGACGGCGGTGGCGGAGAGGAAGCTGGCCTGGAACGCGACGCCCCGGATCAGCAGGTCCCGGCTGAGCGCCAGTTGCTGCCCGATGAGTCGGGGCCGGGGCCGCAGCGACACCCGTTCGGCGACCAGCGCCCCGGCGAAGAGCGCCCCGCAGATGGTCTGCGCGATGACGTTGGCCACGGCGGAGCCGACCAGGCCCAGCCCGGCCGGATAGACCAGCAGCGGGCAGAGCACGGCGGAGAGCAGGTTCGGGCCGAGCACGAACACCAGCGGTCGGCGCATGTCCTGCACGCCGCGCAGCCAGCCGTTGCCGGCGGCGGCGAGCAGCAGGCCGGGCGCGCCGAGCGCCGCGACCCGCAGCCACTGCGCGGCGGCGTCGGCCACCTCGCCGGGGCCTCCGGCGAGGGTACGCGCCAACGCCCCACCGCCGACCTGCATGCCGAGGGCGACGAGCACCCCCACCGCCAGGGCGAGCCACGACGCCTGGACGCCCTCGGCGACGGCGGACGCCCGGTCACCCGCCCCGAAGCGTCGGGCCGAGCGCCCCGTGGTGCCGTACGCGACGACGGTGCCGAGCCAGGCGATGAGCGTCAGCACCGTCCCGCCGACGGCGAGGGCGGCCAGCGGCACCCGACCGAGATGCCCGACCACCGCCGTGTCCACGAGCACGTAGATCGGTTCGGCGGCCAGCACCACCAGCGCCGGCAGGGCCAGCGCGGCGATCCGGCGGGGCGCGGCGGCCCGGTCGAGGGCGACGGATTGGCTCATCGCCGCCGATCCTGGCACGGCACCGGTAAGGATCGCAAGCTAGCCGATCACTTACCGGGAGCCGGCCCGTCCGGAGCCGGCTGGACGCCCCTCCACGGCCCGAACTGGACGCGCTCCCCCGACGAGCCACCGGCGCGGGCGACGGCTCCCCGACGAGCCAGCCCGCGAGCAGTACGGCGGCGCGCGGCTCCGCCTGGGTGCCGCTTCACCGACTCCCCGTCTCCCCGTCTCCCCGGGCATCTGCGCCGATGAGACGACGCGGCGGCACCGCCGCCGGCGACGACCGGCGTGCAGCAGGACGGGACGGTGCCGCCCTGGGTGCCTGCGCCCCCGCCGTGGTACGGGCGGACCAGGGGCCGACGGGCACGGCCGGGCCGCCGACCCCGTCGCTGTGTCGCGTGACGCGGACGGCAACCCGACCAGCGCGACCAGGGCCGTCCTGGGACCCCTCACCCGACCCGAGCCCCACCGCCCCGCCTGACACCGCGCGAGCGCCCCCGTGATCAGGACGCCATGGACGTTACCCGGCCTCCTTCAGGTCCATGGCGTCCTGATCACGGGGCGTTCCAGCGCTCTCGACTGCGCCAGCGCCCAGCGGGCGGACATTCCACCCGGCCCGCAGCAGGCGGGTGGCGGCAGCGGCAGGCAGGCGGCCAGCCGACGACCGGCGGGCATGGGACGGGCAGCAGGCGGCAGGCGGCAGGCGGCAGGCGGCAGGCGGCAGGCGGCAGGCGGCCAGCCGACGACAGGCAGGCATCGGACGGCAGCGGGCGGCGGCCAGCAGACGGTGGGCGGCGGCCAGCGGGCAGCGGGCAGCAGGCGACGGGTGGCAGAGCACCGAGCAGGTGGTGACCGCGCTCTACGCCGAGTTCGTCCGCCGTCGCAGACGTGGCTCAGCCTCAGACGGGGCGTGTGGCATAGCGGCAGGGCACCAAGCAGGCGGCAGGCCGTCGGCGCAGCCCCGGTGCCGGGCTACCAGAAGGCGCGGGCTTCCGTGGCGGGCACGCGGGCCGGGCCACCAGGAGGCGCGGGCTCCCGTGCTGGGCATGCGGGCGCCGGGACGGGCACGAAGGGTGTGGGACGAGGTGGCCCGGAGTGGGGCGGGGATGGCGCTCAGGGCCGGTGCGGGGTGACGCTGTCGGCGCGGCAGGCCGGCAGCGTCACCGCCGGTCGGCGTATGTCACTGACGGGTGTCCATGGACGTCTGCAGTGCGCGGCGCATCTGCTCGCGGGCCTCGTCGGTGGTCTGCGGCTTGGGCTTGCTGGGCATGGTGGTCCCCTTCCAGGGCGCGGGCAGCCGTCGGGCGGCAGCCCTCACGGGCGGTCGTGCTCTGCGCCCGGCAGCGGCCCGGGGTCACCGGAGCGGCTGGTGGGCAGCGTTAGCCCGGGTCGGTCCGACCCTGGAGGGAGGCGCCGCCGGGTGTGGCGACACCGCCCACGGCCAGCGCCGCCATACGACGCCGGCCGATTCCCAAGCTATCGTTCAGTTCCACATACTGCCCGGTGTTCCCGCGATCTGGACTCATGTTCGCCCGGAGCCGGCGCGCGGCACGGCACTCCCACGGGACGCGGAGCCGGCTCAGCGGGCGCGGAGCCAGGTCAGCGAGCGCGGAGCCGGCTCTTCCGGGACGCGGAGCCAGGCCGGCGAGCGCGCAGGCGGGGGCGGCCCGCGCGGCGCCGGCCGGCAGGGTGGAGCCGGCTCAGCGGGCCAGGAAGTGCCAGCCCAGCCACCACCAGAAGCCGAACAGGCCGATCCGGCCGACCGGCACCGGGCCCACCTCGTAGCGCATCACGTAGGCGCAGACCTCGCCGAGCGTGGGGATCCGGGAGCCCTCGCGGCGGGCGGCCCACTCGACGGCGGCGAAGAGCACCAGGGAGACCAGGAAGCCACCGATGGCCAACATCCGCATCATCGCCGCACCAGTCCCCAGAACGCCGCCAGCCAGCCCAGCCAGGCCGCCGAGCGGACCAGGCGGTCCTCCAGCAGCGGATCGGCCAGCCGCGAGAAGGTGGGGAAGTCGTCCCCCGCCGCCAGGACGAACGTGGTCCCCTCGAAGACCCCGAAGACCACCACCGGCAGGGCCCACCAGGCGGCCGGGGCGCCCAACCGGCGCGGCGCGGGCCGCCGGGGCACCCGGTTGCTCAGGCCCAACCAGATCAGCACCCCGCCGGTGCCGAGGGTCCAGAGATTGGCCTCGGTCGAGAACGACGGGAACCGGCCGCCGACCAACGAGAGGCAGACGAGCACCGGCACGGCGACGGCGGGACGGTCCCAGGCGCGGGGCGCCTCGACGGTGAGGTCGTGGGGCTGTTCCATCCCGCGATTCTCCCCGTACTCGCCGCAACCGGGAAGACGGACACTCCCCGGGCTCACCCTGATCTTCCCGCGCCCGCCTGTCCGGGTCAGTGCCGGCCGGCGCCGGTCAGCGCGCCGTCGAGTTCCGCGCGGATCCGGCCGACGACCTCGTCGAGCGTGCCGGAACCGGTGAAGCCGGCGGCGAAGCGGTGCCCGCCGCCGCCCAGGGCGACCGCCACCCGGCTGACGTCCACCGCGCCCTTGCTGCGCATCGACACCGCCCAGTCTCCGGTCGCGGTCTCCTTGACCACACAGCTCACGTCGGCCTCGGCGGTGCACCGGACCGAGTCGATGAGCGGCTCCAGCACGTACGGGCGCTGTTCGTGCCGGGCCAGGTCGTCCTGGGTCGCGTACGTCCACACCAGACCGTGCCCCGCGGCCACGGCGGGCTCCAGGCGGGCCCGGCCGAGCACCTCGCCGAAGAGGCGGACGGCGCCGAACGGCCGGGTGTCGAAGACCCGGCGGGAGATGTCACCGGGCCGGATGCCGGTGGTCAGCAGGCGTGCCGCCAGCTCGTGCACCGCCGGGGTGGTCGCCTCGAACCGGAATGAGCCGGTGTCGGTGCTCAGCGCGACGTAGAGGCACTCCGCGATCCCGGCGTCCAGCTCGACGCCGAGGCGGCCGAGCAGCCCCTCGGCGACCACCGAGGTGGCCGCCGCGTGCGGGTCCACGAGGTTGATCCGGCCGAAGTGGGTGTTCGACGCGTGGTGGTCGAGCACCAGCGCGGCGCGGGCGGTCTCCAGCCGGTCGACCAGCTCGCCGAGGCGCGACCCGCTGGCCGCGTCGAAGCAGATGACCAGGTCCGGGTCCGGGTACGCCTCGGTCGCCGGCACCAGCAGGTCGAGCCCGGGCAGCCCCCGGAACGGCTCCGGCACCTCCGGCGGGCCGGGAAACGTCGCCTGCATCCGCCGCACCCCGAGCCGGCGCAACCCGAGCCCGAAGCCCAGCATGCTGCCCAGCGCGTCCCCGTCCGGGTTGACGTGGCAGATCAGCAGCACCCGCCCGTCCGGCGGCAGGTCCCGCACGGCCGCGACGGCGGCGGTCCAGTCCGCCTCGGTCGGGCCGGCGTCGAGCGGTGGCGCCGCCTCGGCGAGGGCGCCACCGGCCGGGCCGCCGGAGGGCTCGGTCACCGCGCTTCCCCGCCCCGCGAGGGGGTCTCGTCGGCGTCCTCGGCGGTCGCCTCGTCGGCGTCCTCGTCCTCGTCCAGCCGGTACGGCTGGGGCTCGCCCGCGTACTCGGCCCGGGCGGCGATGCGCTGCACCTCGGCGTCGGCGCTGCGGGCCTGGGCGAGCAGGTCGTCGATGTGCTTGACCTGATCCTGCACGTCGTCCAGGACGAAGGTCAGCGTCGGCGAGTGCCGCAGACCGAGCGCCTTGCCGACGGTGCTGCGCAGCATGCCCTTGGCGCTCTCCAGCGCCGCCGCCGTGCCCGCCTGGGCCGCCGCGTCGCCGAGCACCGTGTAGAAGACGGTGGCGTCGCGCAGATCGGCGGTGATCCGGGCGTCGGTGATCGTGATCATGCCGAGCCGGGGGTCCTTGATCTGGCTACGCACCACCGACGCGACCAGTTCACGCACCCGCTCCGCGTGCCGGCGTACCTTGGCCGGATCCGACATCTCGCCACCTCCACGGCGTCCCGCTCCCGGCCGCCGTCCGGCGACGCGGAGCGCCCCGGAGCCGACGGCCCAACAACTCGAACACTACCCGCGCGGCCACCCGCGTCGCGCGGCGCCGGCTCCGTCCCGGCTTCGGCGGACAGCGCCGCCGGTCAGTCCTCTTCGCCGTACAGCCGCCGGCGCACCGAGAGCAGCTCGGTCTCCGGCCGGCCGGCCACCAGGCGCTCGCAGGAGTCCAGCACCTCGCGGACGTGCGACGCCTCGGCGGCCACCACGGCCACGGCTATCTCGGCCCGACCGTGCAGGTCGAGCGCTCCCACTTCGGCGGCCGACACCTCGAAGCGGCGCAACGCCGCGACGATCGGCCGTACGTATGATCTCTTGGCCTTGAGCGACCGGGAGTCGCCCGGCAGCAGCAGGTCGAAGACCGCGGTTCCGGTGAACATCGCCCCGGACGATACCCGTACGGACCCCCACATGATCAAGGGGTTTACGCCCTGCGGCGTAAACCCCCCGATCAGTGGTTCACCGGATCAGGCGCGAACCTTCTCCCGCATCTCGAAGGTCTCGATGATGTCGCCGACCTGGACGTTGTTGTAACCACCCAGGGTCAGACCACACTCGAAGCCCTCGCGCACCTCCGTGGCGTCGTCCTTGAACCGCTTGAGCGAGCTGACGGTGAGGTTGTCCGCCACCACCGAGCCGTCGCGCAGCAGGCGCGCCTTGGCGTTGCGCCGGATGATGCCCGACCGGACGATGCAACCGGAGATGTTGCCGATCTTGGACGAGCGGAAGACGTCGCGGATCTCCGCGGTGCCCAGCTCGACCTCCTCGTACTCCGGCTTGAGCAGGCCCTTGAGCGCCGCCTCGATCTCCTCGATGGCCTGGTAGATCACGGTGTAGTACCGGATCTCCACTGCCTCGCGGTCGGCAATCTCGCGGACCTTGTTGGCGGCCCGCACGTTGAAACCGATGATCGTGACCGGCTCGGACGACGCGCTCGCGAGCATGACGTCGCTCTCGGTGATCGCGCCCACGCCCCGGTGGATGATCCTGAGCTGGACCTCCTCCGGGATGTCGAGGTTGAACAGCGCGTCCTCGAGGGCCTCCACGGAACCGGAGACGTCGCCCTTGAGCACCAGGTTGAGCGAGGTCTTCTCGCCCTCCTTGAGCTGCTCCATGAGCGTCTCGAGGGTGGCCCGGCCGCGGGAGTTGGCGAAGGACGCCGCCCGCCGCCGTGCCTGCCGCTGCTCGGCGATCTGGCGCACCGTGCGGTCGTCCTCGGCCGCCAGGAACGTGTCGCCGGCACCGGGCACCGCGGTCAGACCGAGCACCAGGACCGGACGCGCCGGACCGGCCTCGGAGACCTGGTTGCCGTTCTCGTCGAGCATCGCCCGGACCCGGCCGTGCGCCCCACCGGCGACGATGGAGTCGCCCGCCCGCAGGGTGCCCTTCTGCACCAGCACCGTCGCCACCGCACCGCGCCCCTTGTCCAGGTGCGCCTCGATGGCCACACCCTGGGCCGGCCCGTCGATCGGAGCGGTCAGCTCCAGCGACGCGTCGGCGGTCAGCAGGACCGCCTCGAGCAGCTCGTCGATGCCGATGCCCGGCTTCGCCGCCACGTTGACGAACATGGTGTCGCCGCCGTACTCCTCGGCGACCAGGCCGTACTCGGTCAGCTGCTGGCGGACCTTGTCCGGGTTCGCCTCCGGCTTGTCGACCTTGTTGACCGCCACCACGATCGGCACGTCGGCCGCCTTGGCGTGGTTCAGCGCCTCGATCGTCTGCGGCATGACGCCGTCGTCGGCCGCGACGACCAGCACCACGATGTCGGTGACCTGGGCACCACGGGCACGCATGGCGGTGAACGCCTCGTGACCCGGGGTGTCGATGAAGGTCACCGCGCGGTCCTCGCCCTCGTGCGGCACGTGGACCTGGTAGGCACCGATGTGCTGGGTGATGCCACCCGCCTCGCCGGCCACGACGTTCGCCTTGCGGATCGCGTCGAGCAGCTTGGTCTTACCGTGGTCGACGTGACCCATGACGGTCACGACCGGCGCACGGCTGACCAGGCGGTCCTCCGCGACCTCGGCGTCGAGGTCGATGTTGAACTGCGCGAGCAGCTCGCGGTCCTCGTCCTCCGGGCTGACGATCTGCACGTTGAAGCCGAGGTGCTCACCCAGCAGCAGCAGGGTGTCGTCGGAGCACGACTGGGTCGCCGTGACCATCTCGCCCAGGTTGAACATCTCCTGGACCAGCGAACCCGGGTTGGCGTTGATCTTGTCGGCGAAGTCCGACAGCGAGGCGCCACGGGAGAGCCGGACGACCTGACCCTGACCCCGGGGAGCACCCGAGCTCATGGTCGGGGCCGACAGGTTGTCGAACTCCTGTCTGCGCTGCTTCTTGGACTTGCGACCACGCGTCGGCCGGCCACCCGGACGCCCGAAGGCACCCGCGGCGCCGCCGCCACGGCCACGACCGCCGCCACCGGGGCGACCGCCGCCACCGGCCGGAGCGCCCGGACGGAAACCGCCGCCCGGAGCACCGCCGCCGCCACCGGGACCGCCACGGTAGCCACCGCCACCGCCGCCGCCACCGGGACCGCCGCGGAAGCCACCGCCACCGCCGCCGCCACCGGGACCGCCGCGGAAGCCACCGCCACCGCCGCCACCGGGACGACCCGCGCCGCCGCCGGGACCGCGACCGGCACCACCGGGGCCGGGGCGACCCGTGGCGGGGCGCTGGCTCGGCATGGAGGCCGGGCTCGGACGGGGCGGCATGGAGGCCGGGCTCGGACGCGGCGGCATGCCGGCCGGGCTGGGCCGGGGACCACCCGCACCGGCGGCCGGGGGCCGCTGCTGCTGCTGGCTGCCCTGGATGCCGAACGGGTTGTTACCGGCGCCGCGCGCCGGCGGACGCCCGCCCGGACGGCCACCCGGGCCCGGCGTCGGCGCGCCGGGACGACCGGCGGCCGGGGAACCCGGGCGGGGCGGCATGGCACCCGGACCCGGTCGGGGACCGGGACGGTTGCCACCGTCGGCCGGGGGCTCCCGGCGGACGTTGTCACGCTGCTGCTGCCGAGCGGCCTGGGCGGCCTTGACCGCCGCCTCCTGCTCGGCCTTCAGCGCGGCGGCACGCGCCTCGGCGGCCGCCACCTCGATGTCGTGGGCACTCGCCGGCTTGGCGACCGGGGCCGCGGGCTGCGGCGGACCGGGCACCGGGCCCTTGGGCTTCGGGCCGGGCGTCGGCGCGGCCGGCCGCCGGGGCGGCATCGGCTTGGCCGAGACCCGGGGCCCACCGGGGGCCGGGGAGGGCGTCGGGGTCGGGGTCGGCGCCGGGGCGGCCGCCGGCGGGGCGGCCGGTGCCGGAGAACCGGCGGAGGCGACGAACGCGCTGCGCAGCCGTCGGGCGACGGGCGCCTCGACGGTGCTGGACGCGGACTTCACGAACTCGCCCATCTCCTTGAGCTTGGCGAGAACGGTCTTGCTTTCGACCCCGAGCTCTTTTGCAAGCTCGTGTACGCGGGCCTTACCTGCCACTGCACTCCTCACTCCGAGGTCGTGCGGGCAGCACCCGCAGCGACCTCACTCGTGCACTTGAAGCCTGGTCATTTCAGGGACTTCATCGTGTGCTCATGTCGGTCGTCCTACCCTGCTAGCGACCCTCGTCCGATCGGGCTGACCGGACGTAGTGGTTGGCGCATCGACGTGCTCCGCGAGCTCACCGTGGTCGGGGACCCCGGTGATGCGCAGCGCACGCCCGAAGGCGCGTCGCCGCACCGCTTGCGCGAAGCAGGCCGGATCCGGGTGCATGTTCGCTCCCCGACCCGGCAGCCTGCGGGCCGGATCGGGCCGAAGGCTGTGACCAGCCTCGTCGCCGACCGCGACGATCCGCAGCAATTCGCTGGCCGGCGCACGTCGCCGGCAACCCACACAGGTGCGTTCCGGCAGCGCGCGTCGTACCACTGGAGAAAGTCTACCCCTAGGCGCCCGAGATCGCGCCGCCCGGCTCCGGGACGTGATCAGCCCCGGCCCGGCCGGAGCCGCCAGCCTGCTCGGCGTCGGACCGGATGTCGATCCGCCAACCGGTCAACCGGGCCGCAAGTCGGGCGTTCTGCCCCTCCCGGCCGATAGCGAGGGAGAGCTGGAAGTCCGGGACGGTGACCCGGGCGGTGCGGCTGGCCAGGTCGACCACCTCGACCCGCAGGGCCTTGGCCGGCGACAGGGCGTTGCCGACGAAGGTCGCCGGGTCGTCCGACCAGTCGATGATGTCGATCTTCTCGCCGTGCAGCTCGCTCATCACCGCGCGGACCCGCTGCCCCATCGGCCCGATGCAGGCGCCCTTGGCGTTGACGCCCTGGGTCGTGGAGCGGACCGCGATCTTCGTGCGGTGACCTGCCTCACGTGCGATCGCGCCGATCTCGACCGTGCCGTCGGCGATCTCCGGCACCTCGAGCGCGAAGAGCTTCTTCACCAGCGCCGGGTGCGACCGGGAGAGGGTGATCTGCGGGCCGCGCATCCCCTTCGCCACGTGCACCACCACGCAGCGGATCCGCTCGCCGTGCGCGTAGCGCTCGCCGGGGACCTGCTCGGACTGCGGCAGGACGCCCTCCAGCTTGCCGAGATCGACGCTGACGATGCCCTTCTCGCTGCGCGCCTCGTGCGCCTGCACCACGCCGGTGACCAGGTCACCGTCGCGGCCGACGTACTCGCCGAAATGCACCTCGTCGGTGGCTTCCCGCAGCCGCTGGAGGATCACCTGCTTGGCGGTCATGGCGGCGATCCGGCCGAAGTCGTGCGGGGTGTCGTCCCACTCCCGCACCACGGTGCCGTCGTCGTCCAACTCCTGGGCGTAGACCAGGGCCGCGCCGGACTTGCGGTCGATCTCTACCCGGGCGTGCGACTCCGCCCCCTCGGTGTGCCGGTAGGCGGTCAGCAGCGCGGTCTCGATCGCCGCGAGGATCGTGTCGAACGGGATCTCCCGCTCGCGCTCGAGTGCGCGCAGCGCCGCGAGGTCGATGTTCACCTCTCCTCGTCCTCCACATCATCTTCGTCGTCGAAGTCGTCGGTGTCGTCCATGTCGTCGGGTTCGTCCGTCTCCTCGATCTCGTCGAGGCGGTGGAACTCGACCTGCACCCGGCCGGGGCCGAGCTCTGCGTACGTCCAGGTGGCGCGGCCGGCGTCGGTCTCCAGCACCACGCGCTCGTCGTCGGCCTCGACCACCCGGCCGGTGACCTGCCGGTCGCCGGCGGCCTGCTCGGCCTGGGCGCCCGCGCCGCGCGCGGTCACCTTCACCAGCCGACCGACGTTGCGCCGCCAGTGCCGGGGCAGCGTCAGCGGCCGGTCCACGCCCGGGGAGCTGACCTCCAGCTGGTACTCCCCGGCGACGATGTCGCCCCCGGACTCCTCGGCCGCGTCGAGGGCCGCCGAGACGGCCCGGGACACCTCGGCGACGGCGTCCAGCCTGATCCCGCCGTCGGCGTCCACGATCACCCGCACCACGTGCCGTCGGCCGGCCCGGGAGACGGAGAGCTCCTCCAGGTCGTAGCCGGCGGCGGTGACCACCGGCTCGATCACGTCACGCAGCCGGGCCCGCCGGGCGGCGAGGTCGCCGCGCGGGCCGCCGGCACGCTCCCCGCCCCGGGGGGCGTCGGCGCGTCGGGGCCTCCCCGCCGGACCCGTCGACCTCGTGGCACGGCCACGCTGCGTCATCTCCGCACCCTCCTGCTGATCGACGGCACCCGGTCGGCCGCCATGCCGGCACGCCACCGGAGCTGACGCGCCGGTGGCTGCGCAGAGCGTAACGCGCCTACCGGGCGCCGGGCCGGGCGGCGCACCGACGCCGGTGGCCCACGTACGGCCGGTGATGGTGTTGACTTGTCCGGTGGCGAGGGGCAGAACGACACGACGCGGCGAGACAACCGGGCATTCCCGGCGCAACGTGCTGCGCGCCGGGGCGCTCCTGGCGCTCGGCGGGGCTGCGGCGCCGCTGACCGGCTGCGGTCTGCTCGACCGCGGCGACGAACCCGCCCCCGAGCCCGACCCGCTCACGCCGCTGCTCGACGAGTCGCTCCGGCTCGCCGCCGGGCACCGGGACGCCGCCGCCGCGCACCCCGCCCTCGCCGCCCTGCTCACCCCGATCGCCGAGGCGCACCGCGCGCACGCGGCGGAGCTGGCCCGGCTCGTCGGCGTACCGCTGCCCTCGGGATCCGCCCCCGCCACGACCGCCACGCCGGGCGACCCGGCGGCGGCGCGGGCCGCCCTGCGCGAGAGTGAACGGGCCGGCCGGGAGACGGCGACCAGGGCCTGCGCGGCGGCCCCGGCGGAGCGGGCCGCGCTGCTCGCCTCGATCGTCGCCGCCCGGGCCACGCACGTGGAGGCGTTGAAGTGACCACACCGACACCGGCCGGACCCGCCGGGGCGCTCGCCGCCGCCCTCACCGCCGAGTACGCCGCGATCTGGGCGTACGGGCCCATCGGGGTACGTCTCACCGGCGCCGCCCGGACCGCCGCGAGGGAGGCGGAGGCCGCCCACCGGCGCCGCCGCGACGAGCTGATCGTGCAGTTGAGCACCGGCGGCGGGAGCGTCCCGGCGGACCGGGCCGGTTACACGCTGCCGTTCCCGGTCACCGATAAGGCGAGCGCGCTGCGGCTGGCCGTCGAGGTGGAGGAGCGCACGGCCGCGTTCTGGCGGGCGGCGGTGCCGGCCACCACCGGCGCCGACCGGGACCGGGCCCTGGCCGCCCTGGTCGAGTACGCCCTGCGGGCCACCCGGTGGCGACGGATGGCCGGGATCACCCCGCTGACGGTGCCGTTCCCGGGTCGCCCGGCCTGACCGGCCCGACCCCGTCGACCCCGCTCCGGTTGCGGGTCGCATACCAGGTATGCATACTCCGTTGCCATGTCCATCCGTCACGGGCTGCTCGCCCTGCTCGAACGCGGCCAGATGTACGGCTACCAGCTGCGCGCCGCGTTCGAGGAGTCGACCGGCTCGACCTGGCCGCTGAACATCGGGCAGGTCTACACCACGCTGTCCCGTTTGGAGCGGGACGGGCTGGTCCGGTCGCTGCCCGAGAGTGAGGCCGGGCAACGCCCGTACGAGATCACCGACGCCGGGCGGGCGGACCTGGCCCTGTGGTTCGCCACACCGATCAGCCGCACCGACCGGCCCCGGGACGAGCTGGCGATCAAGCTGGCCCTCGCCCTGACCACCCCCGGCGTCGACGTCCGGTCGGTGGTGCAGACCCAGCGCAGCGCGACCATGCGGGCGTTGCAGGAGTTGACGCGGTTGAAGTACGCCAGCGACCGCCCCGAGGACCTGCCGTGGCGGCTCGTGCTGGACGCCATGGTCTTCCAGGCCGAGGCCGAGGTGCGCTGGCTGGACCACTGCGAGACCAGCCTCGTGCGCTACCGTCCGGCGCAGCCCGGGCGCGTCCCGACGACGCCTGCCGAGGCGGTGGACCGGGCCGACGAGGAGGCGCGACGGTGACCACGGGGAACGGGCCCGCGGCCGGAAGCCCGACCACGCCCGTGCTCGACGTACGTGACGTGCACCGCACCCACGGCGCCGGCGCGGCGGCCGTGCACGCCCTGCGCGGGGTGAGTCTCGCCGTGCGCGCGGGGGAGCTCGTCGCCGTGATGGGCCCGTCCGGCTCCGGGAAGTCGACCCTGCTCGCCCTGGCCGGCGGGCTGGACGGCCCGACCGCGGGCGAGGTGTACGTCGAGGGCGAGCCGCTCGGCGCCCTGGACCGGCGGCGGCTGGCCCAGGTGCGACGACGGCGGATCGGCTACGTCTTCCAGGATCTCAACCTGCTCGGCAGCCTGAGCGCCGTGGAGAACGTCGCCCTCCCCCTCGAACTCGACGGCACGGGCGTACGGCGGGCCCGCCGCCTGGCGCTCGACGCGCTGGCCGAGGTGGGTCTGCCCGAGCTGGGCGACCGGTTCCCCGACCAGCTCTCCGGCGGGCAGCAGCAGCGGGTGGCGATCGCCCGCGCGCTCGTCGGCGAACGGCGGCTGGTGCTCGCCGACGAGCCGACCGGCGCGCTGGACTCGCAGACCGGTGAGGCGGTGCTGCACCTGCTGCGCCGGCGGGTCGACGCCGGGGCCGCCGCCGTGCTGGTCACCCACGAGGCGCGGCACGCCGCCTGGGCCGATCGGGTGGTCTTCCTGCGCGACGGGGTGCTGGTCGACACGACGGCCCCGCTGGGCAGCGTGGAGCAACTGCTGAGCGGCAGCGGTCGGTGAGCACGGGCCGGGGCGGCCGGCTCGCCCGGGCGGCCGGCTCCTGGTGGGCGGCGCTGCGGATCGCCCGGCGGGAGGCCCGGCGGGCCCGGGGGCGTACGGCGCTGGTGCTGGCGATGATCACGCTGCCGGTGCTGGTGCTGACCTTCACCGCGGTGAGCTGGCGGATGTCCGAGCTGACGCCGGTCGAGCGGGCCGACCGCCAGCTCGGCGCGGCCGACGCGGAGCTGAGCTGGGTGGTGCGGGTCCCGATCGTGCAGAGCGCCTGGGCCGAAACCTGGCGCTCCGACCCGGAGGACGTTCCCTCGGCCGGACCCGTCACCGCCGGGCAGGTGACCGCCCTCCTGCCGCCCGGGAGCCGGGTGGTCCCGCTGCGCCGCTGGGTGTCGTTCGACGCCCGGGTCGGCGAGCGGGTCGACGACGGCCTCACGGGACGCGCCGTGGACCTCGGCGATCCGCTCGGCCGCGGGCTGGTCCGGTTCCACTCGGGACGGGCGCCGGCCGGGCCGGACGAGATCGCGGTCAGCCCGGCGGCCCTGCGCCGCCTCGACGCCCGCCTCGGCGGCAGCGTCACCTCCGGCGACGGCACCCGCTCCTGGCGGGTGGTCGGCGTGGTCGAGTACCCCGACGACCTGGGCCCGGTGGTGACGCTGCACCCGTCGGAAGGGCGGATGGAGACCGAGCCGGGCACGAGCTGGCTGGTCGACCTGCCCGGGACCGCCGACGAGGCGCTGTTCCGCCGGCTCAACGCGCACGGCGTCGTGGTGCACGCCCGTGTCCCCGCCCCGGCGTCGGACACCGTCACGTTCGCGCCGTACGGCCGCTCCGCCATGGACGTGGAGGGGATGAGCGTCTCGGTGCTCGTCGGCGGGCTGGGGCTGCTGGAGGTGGTGCTGCTCGTCGGGCCGGCCTTCGCGGTCGGCGTACGGCGGCGGCGCCGGGACCTCGCGCTGGTCGCCGTGGCGGGCGGGGACGACGCCCACCTGCGCCGGATCGTGCTGGCCGACGGCGTGGTGCTGGGTGCCGTCGGCGCCGCCGTCGGGGTCGCGCTGGGCGTCGCCGCCGCGTTCGCCGGCCGCCCCCTGGTGGAGCAGCACCTCTTCGGCGCGCGCTTCGGCGCGTACCGCTGCTGGCCGGAGGCGCTCGCGGCGATCGCCGCCGTCGCGGTGCTGGCCGGGGTGCTGGCCGCGCTGGCCCCGGCCTGGACGGCCGCCCGGCAGGACGTGGTGGCGGGGCTGGCCGGCCGGCGCACCCCGCCGGCACACCGGCGGCGCTGGCTGACCGTCGGGGCGGTCCTGGCCGTCGGCGGGGCCGCGGTGGCCGCGTTCGGGGCGGCCCGGACGGCGCCGGCGGTCATCCTGGCCGGCCTCGTCCTCGGCGAGCTGGGCCTGGTCTTCGCCACCCCGACGCTGGTCGGCGTGCTCGCCCGCCTCGGGCGGTCGCTGCCGCTGGCGCCCCGGATCGCGCTGCGCGACGCCAGCCGCAACCGGTCGTCGACCGCGCCCGCGATCTCCGCCGTGATGGCGGCGGTCGCCGGCAGCGTCGCCGTCGGGGTGTACCTGGCCAGCGACGACGCCCGGTCGGCGACGATCTACCTGCCGACCCTGCCGTCCGCCACGGTGCTGGTCACCGGGTCGGACCCGGACCGCCCACCCGACCTGTCCCGGGTCAGCGAGGCCGCGCGCGACCACCTGGGGGCCCGCACGGTGGCGCCGCTGGTGGAGCCCCGGTGCGGGCCGGACACCGGGCTGTGCATCGTCTCGCCGGTGCTGCCCGCCGAGCGCGTCTGCCCGTGGACGCCGGGCGACCGGCTCACCCCGGCGCAGCAGCGTCGGGCCCGCGCGGACGCCCGCTGCGCGGAACCCGAGGACCATCTCGGCGGGACCTTCCACGTGCTGGTGGACGACGGGACGGCCCTGCCGGTGCTCACCGGCGCCGCCCCCGCCGACGTCGCCGCCGCCACCGCCGTGCTGCGGGCCGGCGGCGCGGTGGTGACCGATCCGCGCTACGTGCGCGACGGGCGGGTCGATGTGCGGGTGACCCGCCCCGGGCAGGCCCGGCCCCACCCCCCGGCCGTCACCGCCGTCGCCGGGTATCCGCTGCCCACCGGGCTGGAGGCGGACCGGCTGCTGCTCTCCCCGGCGGCCGCCCAGCGGCTCGGCCTGAGCGTCCAGCCGCGCGGCTGGGCGATCGCCGCCGACGGCGTGCCCGACGAGGACCGGCAGGGCCGGTTCGTCGCCGCCGTACGTCCGCTCCGCGCGTATGTCGAGATCGACCGGGGTACCCAGCGCGACGCGGGACGGCCGCTGCTGCTCCTGCTGGCCGTCGCCGCCGGGGTCGTCACGGTGGGCGCCGCCGGCATCGCCACCGGGCTGGCCGCGGCCGAGGGTCGGGCGGACCTGTCGACCCTCGCGGCGGTCGGCGCCGGGCCGGGGCTGCGCCGGCTGCTCTCGCTCTGCCAGTCCGGGGTGATCGCCGTGCTGGGCTCCGTGCTCGGCATCGCCGCCGGCCTCGGCTCCGCGTTGATCATCCTGACCGCCCTCAACCGCCGCTACGCCAGCCTGTGGCCCGTCCCGGAGCCGTACCCGGTGGTGGTCCCGTGGGCCACGCTCGGCGTCCTGGTGGTGGTGCCGCTGGTCGCGATGCTCGGCGCGGGACTGTTCACCCGCTCCCGGCTGCCGGTCGAGCGACGTCTCGACTGACGGACGGGCAGGGGGCACACTGGTTGCCGTGCCCGTACTGGGAGCCCTCACCCGCCGGGTCGGCCACCACCGCTGGTTCGGCGCCGCCGTCCGCCTGCTCGTCCCCGCCGACCGGATGGTCGGGCGGCTCACCCGGGGCCGGGTGGTCGCGCTCGGGCTCATCCCGTCGCTGGTCATCACGACCACCGGCCGCCGCTCCGGCAGGCCGCGCAGCAACCCGCTGCTCTACGTGCCCGACGGCGACGCGTACGTGGTGGTCGGCTCCAACTTCGGCCAGGCCCACCAGCCGGGCTGGGCGATGAACCTGCGCGCCGATCCCGCCGCCGAGGTGGCCGTCAAGGGTCGCCGCGTGCCGGTGCGCGCGGAGGTCGCCACCGGCGCCGAACGGGACCGCCTCTGGCGCCTGCTGGTCACCGAGTGGCCCGCCTACCGGGCGTACGCGCGGCGGGCCGGCGGTCGGGAGATCCTCGTCTTCCGGCTGGTGCCCACCGGGCGCGGCGTGCCGGGCGGGCCGGGCGCCCCCGCATAGGCTGGCGCGGTGACCGGCGCCGACGGCGAACCCCACCCCGACGATCCACGGTGGGCGGTGGCCGGGCGGGTCGCCGACGCCGTGCGCCGACGGTTCCCGGCCGACGTGCTGGCGGTCGCGGTGCACGGCCCGCTGGCGCACGGCGACGACGACGGCGGCGGAGACGGCGAGGTCGGGCTGCTGGTGGTGACGTACCGGCCCGGCGGCGGTCCCTCGCCGGCGACCCGGCGCGTCGACGGCGTGCTGGTCGACCTGACCGTGGCGGGCGCGGACGACTACCTGCGCCAGGCCCGGGTGATCTCCTCGCTCTGGCCGCTGACCGCCGACCGGTACGTCAGCACCCGCGCCCTGCACGATCCGACCGGCTGGCTGCGCACGCTGCGCGACGAGCATCTAGGCCGGCTGGCCCGGGCCCGGCCGGGCGAGTTCAGCACGGCGGCCCGCCGGGCCTGGTACCGGGGCGGCGCGGCGCACGCCCGGGCCGCCCGGCTGGCCGAGTGGTACGAGACCGACCAGGCGCTGCTGATGCTCGGCGAGGCGCGACTGGCGGCGGCCACGGTCAACGGCCTGCTCAGCCGCACCTACTTCCGTGACCCGGGCGACGCCGTACGCCGCACCGGCCTGGCGGGCGCGGACATGACGGAGGTGGGCGCCGTCCTGGCCCGCCAGGCGGACGAGCTGGCGGCCCGGGGCCGCCCCGTCGACGGCACGGTCGACGACCTGCTCGCCGGCTGACGGTGCCGGGCGGACGGGACGTGGGATCGGACCCCGGCCCACGCGCACGAACTGGTGCTTGCATGTCGCACCCACGCGGCTTTGGCAGGAACGCATCCTTGCCTCTCATGGGAATGGGGTCACGGTGACGACAAGTGACTACGACAGATTTGCGAACGCCTATTCGGCGGAGAACGAGTCCAACCTCTTCAACGCGTACTACGAGCGACCTGAGATGCTCCGTCTCGCCGGCGACGTACGAGGCCGCCGGATCCTCGACGCGGGCTGCGGTACCGGCCCGTTGTCAGCCGCGCTGCGCGCCAAGGGGGCCGTGGTCACCGGCTTTGACGCGAGTGCGGCCATGGTCGACCTGGCCCGCCGGAGGCTGGGTGAAGACGCCGACCTGCACGTGGCGGACCTGAGCGCGCCACTGCCGTTCGCAGACGCCGAGTTCGACGACGTCGTCGCGTCCCTGGTCCTGCACTACCTGGAGGACTGGTCCGGTCCCCTCGCCGAACTGCGTCGCGTGCTGAAGCCGGGCGGTCGCCTGATCCTCTCGGTCATCCACCCCGCCGTCTATGCGATCGCGTATCCCAAGGCCGACTACTTTGCGCTGACGAAGTACTCCGAGGACTACGTCATGGACGGCCAGACCGTGTGGCTGACCTACTGGCACCGGCCGCTGCACGCCATCGCAGATGCTTTTGCTGCTGCCGGCTTCCGCATCGCGACGATCAGCGAGCCGCCCCCTTCTCCGGACACTCCCGCGGAACTGCTCCCACCCGACATGAACTCCGGGTCCTTCATGTGTTTCCTCTTCTTCGTCCTCGAGTCCGCCTAGGGCCCGTCCTGTCGACCATGGCAGCCAGATGAGGACGGTGATCCCGCCCCCGCGCACCGCCCGGCTCGGGAAGCAGCGGCAGGGGACGCCCGGCCCGGCCGACCGGGCTCCACGCTCAGCCGAGGCCACCCTGGACGCCGATGAGGGCGCCGATCAGGTATGTCGCGCCGGCCGCCGCCGCGCCGAGCAGGAGCTGACGCAGGCCCCCGGACCACCAGGAGCGCGCGGTGAAGCGGGCGACCACCGCCCCGGCCAGGAAGAGCCCGAGCCCGCCGACCGCGAGTGCCAGCCACAGGCTGGTCGCGCCGAACAGGTAGGTCAGCAGCGGCACCAGCGCCCCGACCGAGAAGAACAGGAACGACGAGATGGCCGCCGCCCAGGGGCTCGGCTGGTCGTCCGGGTCGACGCCGAGTTCCTCCCGGACGTGCACCCGCAGGGCCTCGTCCGGGTTGCGGCGGACGGCCTCGGCGACCTGCATGGCGAGATCGGGGGCCAGCCCCCGGGCGACCCACGCCGCGGCCAGTTCGCGTGCCTCGGCCTCGGGGTGCCGCTCCAGCTCGCGGCGTTCCTTGGCGACCTCGGCGGCGACCTGTTCGTTGGCCGAGCGGACGCTCGTGTACTCCCCCAGCCCCATCGAGATGGCGCCGGCGACCAGGCCGGCCACGCCGGTGAGCACGACGCTGCGGGGCGACACCCCGCCACCCGCCACGCCGGCGATCAGGGCGATGTTGGTGACCAGACCGTCCATCGCCCCGAAGACGGCCGGACGCAGCCAGCCGCCGGAGACGTCCGCGTGGTGCGCCTCACGCAGCGCCGCCGGAGTGTCCGTCACGGCAGGGTGAGGATCTCGTGACCGTCCTCGGTCACCACGATGGTGTGCTCGAACTGGGCCGTCCAGCGGCGGTCCTTCGTCACCACGGTCCAACCGTCGTCCCACATGTCGTACTGGTGGGTGCCGAGGGTGATCATCGGCTCGATGGTGAAGGTCATCCCCGGCTCCATCACGTCCGTGGGACGCGGGCTGTCGTAGTGCGGCACGTAGAGCCCGCTGTGGAAGGCCTCGCCGATGCCGTGGCCGGTGAAGTCGCGTACGACGCCGTAGCCGAAGCGCTTCGCGTACGACTCGATGACCCGGCCGATCACGTTGATCTGGCGGCCGGGGGCGACCGCGCGGATGCCGCGCATCATCGCCTCGTGGGTCCGCTCGACCAGCAGCCGGGCCTCCTCGTCGACCTCGCCCACGCAGAAGGTGGCGTCCGTGTCGCCGTGCACGCCGTCGAGGTACGCGGTGACGTCGACGTTGATGATGTCGCCGTCGGCCAGCACCGTGGAGTCGGGGATGCCGTGGCAGATCACCTCGTTGAGGCTGGTGCAGCAGGACTTGGGGAAGCCCTTGTAGCCCAGCGTCGAGGGGTAGGCGCCGTGGTCGCAGAGGAACTCGTGCACGACCCGGTCGATCTCGTCGGTGGTCACGCCGGGCTTGCAGTGCTCGCCGGCGAGCTGGGTGGCCTGCGCGGCGAGCCGGCCGGCGACCCGCATCTTCTCGATCGTCTCCGGTGTCTGCACGTGCGAGCCGCGCCATTCCTGGGGACGCTTCTTGCCCACGTACTCCGGGCGGACGATGTGGGCGGGCACGGGCCGCAGCGGGGAGAGCGTGCCTGGGGTCAGCGGCGCACGGACGGTCATGGCCCGAGTTTATCGCCGCGACGATGGTGACCCCCGCCACCGCCCGCCGGGAACGGTTGTTGCCGTGCAAGGTTCGCTGTGCCATTGTGGCTCCGTGGATCAAGGGGGCGGCACGTCTCCCGTCTTCTCCGCCAGCGCGGAGATCGACGGCGCCCACCTTCGCGTCCTGGTGACCGGCGAGGTCGACATGGCCACCGCCGACGTCATGTACCAGACCGCGCTGCGGGAGCCGGCCGAGCGGGTGACGCTCGACCTGCGGGCGGTCACCTTCTTCGACTCGGCGGCGATCCACGCGGTGGTCCGGCTGGCCCAGCAGTTCCCCGGCACGCTCGCCGTGCTGCCGTCGCGGCAGGTCCACCGGGTGCTGGAGATCTCCGGCCTGGGCGACCAGGCCTGGCTCCGACCGGCCTGAGCCCCGCGCCGGGCGACGCCGTCGGTCGCGCGCTCAGTCCGACAGCCGCCGGCGCAACGTCACCTCGGTCCCCTCGGCGGTACGGGTCACCGACAGCTCCCCCAGCGCCTCGATGAGGGACAGCCCCCGCCCCCGGAAGCCCGAGCCGGTCGACTCCCGCCACCGGCCGCTGTCGCGCACCGAGGCCACCACCGTGCGGTCGTGAATGGTCACCTCGACGCTGATCGTCGGCTCGGCCGGCTCGACGGGGTGCTCGATGGCGTTGGCCGCCGCCTCGGAGATGGCGACGGTCAGGTCGAACAGGTCCGTCTCGGTGACCTGGTGCGCGACGAGGAAGTCCTCCAACCGCTTGCGCAGCACGCTGAGCCGGGTGGGATCGGCCGGCAGCCGCAGCGCGAACCGGTTGAGTTCCGCCGCCTCCAGGGCGAGCACCGCGACGTCGTCGCGCAGGGGCCGGCCGGCGACGCGCTCCACCACGGCGTCGATCAGGTCGGTCACGTGCTCGCCGGGGGTGGCCGCGTCCTGCCGCAGCAGGTCCAACGAGGCGTCGATGCCGAGTTGCCGGTCCTCGATGAGCCCGTCGGTGTAGAGCAGCAACCGGCTCCCGGCGGTCAGCTCCCCCTCGACCGTCCCGTAGGTCGTGTCGGGGATCGCCCCGACCGGCGGCCCGAGCGCCCGGCCGTGCAGGAACGCCACGTCGTCTCCTCGGATCAGCAGGGGGGACGGATGACCGGCGCTGGCGTACCGCATCCGGCCGGTGCGCGGACTGAACCACAGGCAGAAGACGGTCGCGAAGGACCGCCCCTCGGTCGTGCCGACGAGCCGGTTGAGCCGGGTCAGCGACTCACCGGGGTCGAAGCCCTCCAGCAGGTACGCCCGCAGCCCGTTGCGCAGCTGGCCCATCGCCGCGGCGGCCGGTACGCCCTTGCCCACCACGTCGCCGATCGCCAGCACCAGCTCGTCGTCGCCGAGCGCGATCACGTCGTACCAGTCTCCGCCGACCTCCACGTCGGCGCTGCCCGGCAGGTAGCGGCTGGCCACCAGGGCGCCCGGCAGCTGCGGCAGCGACCGGGGCAGCAGGCTGTGCTGGAGCGTGGTGGCGATGCGGTGCTCGGCCTCGTAGAGCTGGGCGTTCTCCAGCCGCACCCCGACCAGCCGGGCGAGCTGGGTGAGCGCGGCCTCGTCGGTGTGGGCCCCGTCGCCGTCCGGGCGCCAGACCCGCAGCTCGCCGAGCCGTTCGCCGGCGGTGCCGGTCAGCGGCAGCACGAAGGACGGCTCGATCGAGGCCAGCCCGCCGCCGTCGGCCTCGAAGCGCATCCCGGTGGCCGAGACCACCACCCGGGCGGCCTCGGCGAGGCTCAGGGCGTGCCGCGCGGCGACCTGGAGCACGTCGGCCGTGGAGCGGGCGGTGTTGACCGCCACCGCCGCGTCGGCCAGGGCCCGCAACCCCCGGATGATCTGGCCACGGAGCTGGCCCAGCTCGACGTTGGCCCGCACCCGGGCGGTCAGCTCCTGGCCGGAGAAGGGCTTCGTCAGGTAGTCGTCGGCACCCACCGCCAGCCCGGCGACCTCCTCGGCGGAGCCGGCGCGGGCGGAGAGCAGCACGATCGGCACGTGGCGGGTACGCGGATCCGCGCGCAGCGCGGCGACCAGGCCGAACCCGTCCAGCCGGGGCATCATCACGTCGGTCAGCACCAGGTCGAACGAGCCGTCGACGGCCTGCCGCAGCGCCTCCACTCCGTCGGTGACCGCGACCACCTCCCAGGACGGCGAGAGCAGCCGGGTGACGTGCTCGCGGAGGTCGGCGTTGTCGTCGGCGACCAGGATCCGCCCGGCGGCGCCGGTCCCCCGCGTCCCCCCGGCCCCGTCGACGGGGCCGGCGGCGCTCGTCCAGAGCCCCGTCTCCGCGACGTAGAGGTCGGCGTGCGCCAGATCGAGCCGCGCCGTCGCCTCGGCGTGGGCGATCCGCTCGGCCGGCAGGTGCCCGGCGCCGAACGGAACGGTCACCGTGAACGTGCTGCCCTCGTCGACGCGGCTGCGCACGGCCACCTCGCCGCCGTGCATCTCGACCAGCTCTCGGACCAGCGCCAGGCCGATGCCGGTGCCCTCGTGGCTGCGTGAGCGCATCCCGGGCACCCGGTGGAAGCGCTCGAAGATCTGCGGCAGCTCCTCCGGCACGATGCCGACGCCGGTGTCGGTGACCTCCAGCCGCGCGGCCCCGTCGACGGCGCGGACCCGTACCCGGATCTCGCCGTCGAAGGTGAACTTCACCGCGTTCGAGACGAGGTTGAGCACGACCTTCTCCCACATGTCCCGGTCCACGAAGACCGGCGCCGGCAGCGGTGGGCAGTCCACGACCAGGCGCAGCCCGGTGCGCTCGGTGGCCGACCGGAACGTGCTGGCCAGGCGGGCGGTGTAGTCGGCGAGGTCGGTGGGCTGGTAGCGGGCGGTCAGCCGCCCGGACTCCAGCCGGGAGAAGTCGAGCACCGTGTTGACCAGCTTGAGCAGCCGCAGCGCGTTGCGGTGCATGGTGGTGAGCCGGTCGGTGTAGGCCTCGGGCAGCGCCGGGTCGGCCAGCAGGTCCTCCAGCGGGCCGAGCACCAGGGTCAGCGGGGTGCGGAACTCGTGGCTGACGTTGGCGAAGAAGTTCGTCTTGGCCCGGTCGAGGGCGGCCAGCTCGGCAGCGCGGGCGCGTTCCTGCTCGTACGCCCGCTGCCGCCCGACGGCCCGGGAGATCTGCGCGGCGACCAGGTCGAAGAAGTCCCGGTACTCCTCGGTGAGCGGCTGCCGGCGGGCCACGCCGACCGCCAGCGTGCCGACGGTCTCGTTCCCGGCGGTGACCGGCAGCACCAGTGCCTCACCGGTCGCATCGTCCGGGGCCTCGGCGAGCAGGTCGGTCACCGCGACGGTGGTGGCGGTGCCGGAAGCGACGACCTCGGCGAGCCGCGCCGGCGGGGACATGACGACCGCCCCGGGATCGACGCCGCTGCACCCGGCCAGCACGACGTCGCCGGTTCCGCCGGGCAGGTGCACCAACGCGAACGGCACGTCCGACCGGTGCCGGTCGAGCACCGCCGTGGCCGCCCGGCCCAGCGCGGGGCTGCTGTCGACCTCGGCCAGCACGGTGCCCAGCTCGGCCAGCAGCCGCAGCCGGCGCTCCCCGACCACCCGGCCGGTGGTCTCGTTGACGATGCAGAAGACGCCGTCGACCGTGCCGTCGGTGCCCAGGATCGGGTCGTAGGAGACGTCGAAGTACGTCTCCTCCAAGAAGCCGCGGCGGTCGAGCGGGAAGGGGTGGTCCTGCGCGCGGTACGACCGGCTGACGCGCCGGACACCCTCCAGCAGGGGCCCGAGTACGCTCCAGGTCTCCACCCAGTGCTCGCGGGCCGGCCGGCCCAGCACGTCGGGGTGCTTGTCGCCGATCGTGGGGCGGTAGGCGTCGTTGTAGAAGGCGAGTTCATCCTCGCCCCAGAAGATGACGATCTGCGCGCTCGAGGCGAGCATCAGGCCGATCGCCGAGCAGAGCGTCGCCGGCCAGCGGTCGGGCGTGCCGAGCGGATGGGCCGACCAGTCGACGCGGCGCATCAGCTCGCCCATCTCGCCGCCGCCGGCGAAGGCGGCGGCCAGCATCGGGGGGAACTCGGCGTCCTGCCCTCCCTCGGCCGGGCAACCCTCGTCCACGCCCCCCTGGGCCGAGCTCATAGTTCCTCCCGCTCCGGCCATCACCGCCTCGGCCCGGTGATCCAACCGGCCGTGCCCCGCTTGGTACCCCGACGGACGAGCAACGTAACGCATACCGCCCGCCGTGCGCTGGTTACGTCCGCCGCACCGGGCCGTCGGCCCCTCGCGGCGGCGTCGCGCGGCCCGATCCACACGCGACGGCGCTCGCCCGAATCCCCACCAGCGCGGCCTTTCAGTCCCGCCGACGGGACCACACCGGGACCACCCCGCACCCCTCGACACGCGACTGTGATCTGCGACACCTACCTGCGTGCTGGCGTCCCGCGCCGGGCCACCATCGACGGCCCACCGCGCTGAGGAGGAACGTCGCCGACGGCCCACCACGCCGTCGAGGGACGTCGCCGGCGGCACGCCCGGCCGGGCAGGGACGTCACCGAAGGGCCGGACCGGCCCGGTGCTCCCGGGCCGACCGGTGCTCCCCGGCCGCCCGGACCAGGGCGGCGATCGGCCGGGGGTCGGGCTCGTTCTCCGGATGCCACTGCACGCCGAGCAGGAAGGGGCGGTGCGGATCCTCGACCGCCTCGACCACCCCGTCGTCGGACCAGCCCGTCGCCGTCAGCCGGCCCGGGTCGGCCACCGCCTGGTGGTGGTACGAGTTGACCCGGACCACGCCGGCCAGCACCGTCGCGGCCAGGCTGCCGGGGGCGAACCGCACGCCGTGCCCGCCGTAGACGCCGGGGGCGGGACGGTGCAGGTCGTGCCCCAGGACATCCGGCAGGTGCTGGTGCAGCGACCCGCCGGCGGCGACGGCGAGCAACTGCATCCCCCGGCAGACGCCGAGCACCGGCAGGTCCGTGTCGAGGGCGGCGGTGAGCAGGGCCAACTCGCCCGCGTCGCGCCCGGGGCGGCTCTCGGTGCGGGGCGCCGGCAGCTGGCCGTACCGGGCCGGGTCGACGTCCGCGCCGCCGGCCAGGAGCAGCCCGTCGAGCACCCGCAGCACGTCGGCGTCGCGGTCGTCCGGCGGTAGCACCACCGCCCGGCCGCCGGCCGCGGTGACCGCCCGGACGTACGCCTCGGGCAGCAGCACCGCCGGCACGTCCCGCCACACGCCCCAGCCGACCGGCTCGACGTACGCGGTGATCCCGATCAGTGGCCGGCTCACAGCGGCGTGACGTACGCGCCGGTGATGCCGCCGTCCACGACGAACTGCGCGGCGGTCATGAAGGACGAGTCGTCGCTGGCCAGGAACGCCACCGCGGCGGCGATCTCCTCCGGTTTCCCGAACCGCCCCATTGGCACGTGCACCAGCCGGCGGGCGGCGCGCTCCGGGTCGGCGGCGAAGAGTTCCAGCAGCAGCGGGGTGGCGACCGGGCCGGGACAGAGCGCGTTGACGCGCACGCCCTCCCGGGCGAACTGCACGCCCAGCTCCCTGGTCATCGCCAGCACCCCGCCCTTGCTCGCCGTGTACGCGATCTGCGAGGTGGCCGCCCCCATCAGCGCCACGAACGACGCGGTGTTGATGATCGAGCCCCGTCCCTGCCGGCGCATGTGCGGGATGACGTACTTGCAGCAGAGGTAGACGCTCGTGGTGTTGACCCGCAGCACGCGCTCCCAGGCGTCCAGGCCGGTGGTCAGGATCGAGTCGTCCTCGGGCGGGGAGATGCCGGCGTTGTTGAACGCCACGTCGATGCGCCCGTGCCGCTCGGCCACCCCGTCGAAGAGGTCCCGCACGGCCGACTCGTCCGCGACGTCCGTGGCGACGAACTCCCCGCCGATCTCCTCGGCGGCCCGCCCGCCCGCCTCCGGGTCGACGTCCACGCAGACCACCCGGGCCCCCTCGGCGGCGAAGCGCCGCACGGTGGCCAGCCCGATCCCGCTGCCCGCTCCGGTGACCACCGCCACCCGGTCCTCAAGTCGACCCCGCACCTGATCACTCCTCCGTCGCGATGAACACGTTCTTGACGTCCGTGAAGGCGTGCAGCGCGTCCGGGCCCAGCTCGCGGCCCAGCCCGGAGCGCTTCATCCCGCCGAACGGCGTCCAGTACCGCACCGAGGAGTGCGAGTTGACGCTGAGGTTGCCCGCCTCCACGGCCCGCGCCACCCGCACCGCCCGGCCCACGTCCCGGGTCCAGACCGAGCCGGACAGCCCGTACTCGGTGTCGTTGGCCAGCCGGATCGCGTCGGCCTCGTCGTCGAACGGCAGCACCGAGACGACCGGGCCGAAGATCTCCTCGCGCCAGTGCCGGTCCGCGGGCGAGTCGGCGAGCAGCACCGTCGGGGCGTACCAGAAGCCGGGGCCGTCGGGGCGGGAGCCGGCGAAGGCCACGTTCGCCCCCTCGACGTAGCCGGCCACCCGGTCGCGCTGGGCGGCGGAGATCAGCGGGCCCATCTCGGCGGTCTCCCGGGCCGGGTCCTCCACCCGCAGCGCGCGCACCGCCGGTTCGAGCAGTTCCAGGAACCGGTCGTACGCCGGGCGCTGCACCAGGATCCGCGAGCGTGCGCAGCAGTCCTGCCCGGCGTTGTCGAAGACGGCGTACGGGGCGGTGGCCGCCGCCCGCTCCAGGTCGGCGTCGGCGAAGACGAGGTTGGCGCTCTTGCCGCCCAGCTCCAGCGTCAGCCGCTTCACCTGCGCGGCGCAGCCGGCCATGATCCGGGTGCCCACCTCCGTGGAGCCCGTGAAGCAGACCTTGCGTACGGCGGGATGGGTGACGAAGCGCTCCCCCACCACCGACCCGGCGCCCGGCAGCACGGTGAACACGTCGTCGGGCACCCCCGCCTCGCGCGCCAGCTCGGCCAGGCGCAGCGCGGTCAGCGGGGTCAGCTCGGCGGGCTTGAGCACCACGGTGTTGCCCGCCGCGAGCGCCGGCGCGAAGCCCCACGCGGCGATGGGCATCGGAAAGTTCCAGGGCACGATCACGCCGACCACGCCGAGCGGCTCGTGGAACGTCACGTCCAGCCCGCCCGGCACCGGGATCTGCCGCCCGGTCAGCCGCTCCGGCGCGCCCGCGTAGTAGTCGAGGACGTCGCGGACGTTGCCCGCCTCCCACCGCGCGTTGCCGATGGTGTGCCCGGAGTTGCGTACCTCCAGCCGCGCCAGTTCCTCCAGGTGCGCGTCGACGACCGCCGCGAAGCGCCGCAACACCCGCGCCCGCTCCCCCGGCGCCACCGCGCGCCACCGTACGAAGGCCGCGTCCGCGCGCGCGATGGCCGCGTCGACCTCCTCGGCCGACGTGGCAGCCACCCGCCCCACGACCTCCCCGGTGGCCGGATCCACCACCTCACTCACGTACCCACCCCTTCGCGGCGTCGATCATGCAGTTGTGCCTCGTCAGAGCCGCCCATCATCCTCGATCGCCCACCGGAACTCCATGATCGACCGCCGGAGGGGGCGGGGTCAGAGGCGTTCGAAGCCACGCTGGAGTTCCCAGTCGGTCACGGCGGCGTCGAAGGCCGTCAGTTCGACCCGCGCCTGGTTGGCGTAGTGGGCCGCCACCTCGTCCCCGAACGCCTCGGCGGCCAGCGTCGAGCCCTCCCAGAGAGCCAGGGCGTCGCGCAGCGTGCCGGGGACCCGTTCGGCGGTGGCGTCGTCGTACGCGTTGCCGGTGCACTCCTCGCCCAGCTCCAGCTCCCGCTCGATGCCGTGCACTGCGCCCGCGACCAGCGCGGCGATGGCGAGGTACGGGTTCACGTCCGCGCCCGGCACCCGGTTCTCCACCCGCATGCCCTGCCCGTGCCCGACCAGCCGCAGCGCGCAGGTGCGGTTGTCCGTGCCCCAGCGCAGCGCGGTGGGCGCGAACGACCCGGGCTGGTAGCGCTTGTACGAGTTGATGTTCGGCGCGAACAGGAGGCTGAACTCGCGCATGGTCGCCAGCAGCCCGGCCAGCACCCGCTGCCCGGTCGTCGACAGGTGCGCCGGCCCGTCGCCGAGCATGGCCGAGCGGCCGTCGGCGTCGCGCAGCGAGAAGTGGATGTGGCAGGAGTTGCCCTCGCGCTCGTTCGGCTTGGCCATGAAGGTGATCGACATGCCCTCCTGGGCGGCGATCTCCTTCGCCCCGTTCTTGTAGATCACGTGGTGGTCGGCGCAGGCCACCGCCTCGTCGTAGCGGAAGGCGATCTCGTGCTGGCCGAGGTTGCACTCCCCCTTGGCGCTCTCCGGGGTCAGTCCCGCCCCGGCCATCTCCCGCCGGATGCGGCGCAGCAGCGGCTCGACCCGGGCGGTGCCGAGCAGGGAGTAGTCCACGTTGTACTGGTTGGCCGGGGTCAGGTCGCGGTAGCCGCGCCGCCAGGCCTCCTCGTACGAGTCGCGGAACAGCACGAACTCCAACTCGGTGCCGGCGTACACGGTCAGCCCGTGCGCGGCCAGCCGGTCGAGCTGCCGGCGCAGGATCTGCCGGGGCGAGGCGACGACCGGGGAGCCGTCCAGCCAGGCCAGGTCGGCCAGGAGGAGCGCGCTGCCCGGCTGCCAGGGCACCCGGCGCAGCGTGTCGAGGTCCGGCACCATGGCGAAGTCGCCGTAGCCGCGTTCCCAGCTCGACATCGCGTACCCGTCCACGGTGTTCATGTCGACGTCGACGGCCAGCAGGTAGTTGCAGCCCTCACTGCCGTGGGCGGCCACCTCGTCGAGGAAGTAGGGCGCGTGGAACCGCTTGCCCTGCAACCGGCCCTGCATGTCGACCAGGGCCAGCACCACGGTGTCGATCTCACCCTCTGCGACGGCGACCCGCAGCTGTTCCAACGTGAGCGGAGCTCTTCTCATCGGCGGGCCTCCATCACCAAGGTCTACTGGCTTACCGGATGCCCGTCAATGCCCCGCCCGGCGTCCCGGCAACCGCGCCGGGGGCCGCCGGGTGTGACCGCCGGACGCCTCCGCCGACGCGGTGCCCGTCGCGCGCAGTCGTCCCGCCCGGCGGCCGCCACCGAGAGGCTCGGCAGCGGCCCACCGGTCGGCCCGGCGACCGGGCAAATTGCGTTGCCGTGGCGGCGCGTGCGCCGCATGCTTGAGCCCGTGACCAGGCCCGATCGCGACGGGCCACCGCCGGGCGCTCGGACCGCCCGGCACGCGGCGGCGCGGGGCACGTCACCTCTCTCTCACCCGTACGGCGCTGCGCCGTACCCGACGCCCGCCCCGCGCCGTCGCCGCACCGCGTTGCGCCCGCACCGCGCCGTCTCAGGTGAGCAGCAGGCCCGCCACCCAGAGCCCGGCGACGAGCAGGCCGGCGAGGAACTCGACCAGCATGGACAGGCCGGCCGCCGCCACCGCCTGCTTCGTCGCGGGCCAGGCCAGCCGGGAGTCGCCCAGGCGCAGCCGCTCGGCCGCCCACACCCCGCCGACGAAGCCGAGCACCAGCCCGAGCACCGGGATCACGAAGAAGCCGACCAGCCCCAGCAGCCCCCCGGCGAGCAGCGAAGAGGTGGGCACGCCGGTACGTTTCAGGTTCCGCCCCGGCCAGGCGTACTTGACGACGGTGCCGCCGGCCACGACCACGGTCGCGGCGGCGAGCACCGCCCAGCGGCCGGGCCCGGCGCCGCCGAAGACCGCCCAGATCAGCACCCCGCCCCAGCACAGCGGCAGCGCCGGCAGGCCGGGCACCACCACGCCGGCGAGCCCGGCGAGGATCGCGATCCCGGCGAGTACGCCGACCGCCGCCTCGCTGTCCGTCAGGCTCATGCCGTCGCTCCCCGGTCCTCGGCGCGCAGCCGCTCGGTGATCTCGTTCGCCGGGGCGGGTGGGCCGAAGAACCGTCCCTGCCCGGTGTCGCAGCGCAGCGCGCGCAGCCGCTCCGCCTGCGCCCCGGTCTCCACCGCCTCGGCGGTCACCCACAGCTCCAGCGCGTGCGCCAGCCGGACCAGCGCGTCCACGATCCGCTCGTCGCGGTGGTCGGCCGTCGCGTCGGCGTCCTCGCCCCGGATGCCCTCGACGAACGGCCCCGCCAGCTTCAGGCAGTGGATCGGCAGCCGGCGCAGGTACGCCAGGTTGGAGTAGCCGGTGCCGAAGTCGTCGATGGCCATCCGTACGCCGAGGGTGGCCAGCCGGTGCAGCGACCGCAGCGGCTCCCCGGCGGTGCCCATCACCGCGCTCTCGGTCAGCTCCAGTTGCAGCAGGTCCGCCGGCAGCCCGGTGGACGTCAGCGCGTCGGCGACGGTGTCGACGATCCCCGGGTCGTCGGCCTGCCGGGCGGCCAGGTTGACGCTGACGACCAACTGGGCCCGGGGGAACTCGCGCCGCCACGCCTCGGCGTCCCGGCAGGCCTGCCGCAGCACCCACTCGCCGAGCCGGACGATGAGGCCGGTCTCCTCGGCCAGCCCGATGAACCGGTCCGGCCCGATCAGCCCCAGCTCGGGGTGCTGCCAGCGGACCAGCGCCTCCACGGCCAGCATCGAGCCCTCCAGCAGGGACACGATCGGCTGGTAGTGCACCACGAACTCGCCCCGGTCCAGCGCCGCCGGCAGCCCGGCGGCGAGGGCGGAGCGCGCGATGTCGCGGGCGCCGCGCTCCGGGTCGTAGACCGCCCACCGGCCGCGCCCCTCCGCCTTGGCCCAGTAGAGCGTGGTGTCGGCGGCCTTCATCAGCTCCGAGGCGCTCGTCCCGCCGACCGGGCACTCGACGATGCCGACGCTCGCCGACACCGCGAGCTGGTGCTCGCCGATGCGGACCGGGGCGGACACCGCGGCCAGGGCCACCTCGGCGACCTGCACCGCGTCGTCGATCCCGGCGCCGTCGTCGACCAGGATGACGAACTCGTCCCCGCCCATCCGGGCGACGAGGTGGCCCCGGCCGGCGACGCAGTCGGCCAGCCGCCGGGCGATCACCACGAGCAGCCGGTCGCCCAGGTCGTGGCCGAGGCTGTCGTTGACCGCCTTGAAGCCGTCCAGGTCGAGGAAGCAGACCCCGACGCGCTGGGTCGCGTCGGCGACGTCGAAGACCCGGCCCAGGGTCTCGAAGAACAGGGTCCGGTTGGGCAGCCCGGTGAGCGGGTCGTGCAGCGCCTGGAAGCGCAGCCGCTGTTGGAGCTCGTACCGCTCGGTGATGTCCTCGATCATCGCGACCGTGAACCGGGGCCGGCCGTCGTCGTGGCGGATCAACGAGACGGACAGGTCCGTCCAGACCACGCTGCCGTCCTTGCGGTAGTAGCGCTTCTCCACCCGGGCCCTGTCCTGCTTGCCCTCGGTCAGCTCCTGGTAGAGCTCCCACATCCCGGCCGCGTCGTCGGGGTGGAACAGCGCGGCCACGTTGGTCTGCCTCAGCTCCTCGATGGAGTAGCCGAGCATGTCCGCGAACGCCTGGTTGACGTCGATGATCCGACCGTCGACCCCGGCGATGCCGATCCCCGTGGCCGCGCCCACGAAGACCGCCCGGAACCGGGCCTCGCTGTCGCGCAGGGCCTGCTCCACGTCGTCGCGGGCCTGCCAGGCGGAGCGGGCGATCCGCTCCTGCTGGGCGAAGGTACGGTCGCGCAGCGCCCGGGCGAAGCCGGCGGCGAGCCCGCCCTGCAACGCCGCGACCCGTTCCGCCGTCTCGTCCCGGTGGGCCCGGCCCGGCAGCACCCGGGCGGCGAACCGGTCGCCGAGGGCCCGCACCGACCAGTCGAGCACCCGGGGCTCGGTCAGGTGCTCCTCGACCAGCGCGCGCCCCACCTCCTCGGCCGGCAGGGCCGAGAACGGCTCGGCCAGCAGGGCCTGGGCGAGCCGGACGGTGTGCAGGTGCAGCAGCCGTTCGGTCTCGGCCGCGCTGAGCGGCACGAAACCGAGTCGGCGCACCGTCCGGGCCCACTCGGCCGCGTAACGCTGGGCGCCCGACCGGCTGAGGTCGTCGCCGCCGGGCTCCGGGACGGCGGCCATCGGATCAGGCGGTGGGCTGGTCGTACCGGGCGACGCCGCCGAAGGCGCCGAACCGCTCCGGGTGCTCGTCCACGTCGGAGGGCGAGTCGGGGCGCCACAGCGGCATGTGCACCACGCCCGGCTCCAGCAGCGTCCAGTCGCCGAAGAAGCTCGTCACCTCGGCACGGGAGCGCAGCGTGATCTCGGTGTCGGTACGCGCGGAGAGGCGCTGCGCGTCGAGCATCTCCTGCGGCTGGTCCTCGAACGTGGAGTGCGAGACGACCAGGTGGCTGCCCGGGGCCGCGGCGGCCCGGAGGGTGGCCAGGACGTCGCCGGGGCGGTCGGCGTCGGGGATGAAGTGCACCACCCCGGCGAGCAGGATGCCCAGCGGCCGGTTGAAGTCGAGCAGCCCGAGGTCACGGGCCCCCGCCAGGATCCGCTCCGGCTCGCGCAGGTCGGCGTGGATCACCCCGGTCAGGTCGTCGCCGGCGAGCAGCTCGCGGCTGTGCGCCACCGCGACCGGGTCGATGTCGACGTAGACCACCCGGGCCTTGGGGTTGGCCGCCTGCGCGACCTCGTGCACGTTGCCGACGGTGGGGATGCCGGAGCCGATGTCGAGGAACTGGTCGATGCCGGCGTCGAGCAGCGTCCGTACGGCGCGGCGCAGGAACTCCCGACCGGCGCGCATGGTCGCCGCCAGGTTCGGGGTCATGCTCGCGATCTGCTCGGCGAGCTGCCGGTCGATCTCGAAGTTGTGCGCTCCGCCGAGGAAGTAGTCGTAGACCCGGGCCGCGCTCGGCCGGGACAGGTCGATCTCGGCGGGAAGTCCGTCCGGCTTCTGCACTGCTGCACCTCATGGTCGTCGCCGCGGTGCGGGAGGGGACCGGCGCCGGGGTGCCTGGGGCACGCGGGGCACCGGCCGACCCGCGGGTCGTGTGGTGCTCACCACTCTAGGCCGCGAACTCCCGGCTCCGGGAGGTCCCATGACCCACTTCGTCGGCCCTTCCGGCCCTCGTCACGGTCCGTACGACGGACGGAACCGACCCGTCACGGTCGGGGCACCCGACGCGCACGCGCGGGCCGGAACCCCCGCAGGTGCCCGGGAGCCCGGCCCACGTGGGTCAGGCGGCCTCGAGCAGCAGCGAGATGCCCTGGCCGACGCCGACGCACATGGTGGCCAGCGCCCGCCGGCCGCCCCGGCGGCGCAGCTCCAGTGCGGCCGTCAGCGCCAGCCGGGCTCCGCTCGCGCCGAGCGGGTGCCCGAGCGCGATCGCCCCGCCGTTCGGGTTGACGTGCTCGGCGTCGGTCGGCAGGCCCAGCTCGCGCAGCACCGCGACGGACTGCGCGGCGAACGCCTCGTTCAGCTCGATCACGTCGACCGCGTCGAGGCCGAGGCCGTGGCGGTCGAGCAGCTTCCGGGTGGCCGGCACCGGCCCGACGCCCATCACGCGCGGCGGTACGCCGGCCGCGGCGGCCCCGGCGACCCGGGCCAGCGGGGTCAGGTGGTAGCGGGCCACGGCCGCCTCCGAGGCGACCAGCAGCGCCACCGCGCCGTCGTTGACGCCCGAGGAGTTGCCGGCGGTCACCGTGCCGCCCTCGCGGAACGGGGTGGGCAGCGCGGCGAGCTTCTCCAGCGAGGTCTCCCGGGGGTGCTCGTCGACCTCGACGAGCTTCGTCTCGCGCCGGCCCGCCGGCACGGTCACGCCGACGATCTCCTCGGCGAACCGACCGTCGGCCTGTGCCTTCGCGGCCCGCTGCTGCGAGCGGTACGCGAACTCGTCCTGCTCGGCGCGGCTGACGCCGTATTCGGCGGCGACGTTCTCCGCCGTCTCCGGCATGGAGTCGATGCCCCATTGCTTCTTCATCAGCGGGTTGACCAGCCGCCAGCCGATGGTGGTGTCGTAGACCTCGGCGGTGCGGGAGAACGGGGTGGTTGCCTTCGGCATCACGAACGGGGCGCGGCTCATGCTCTCCACCCCGCCGGCCACCACGAGGTCGGCCTCGCCGGCGACGACGGAGCGGGCCGCCGTGGCGAGGGCGTCCAGGCCGGAGCCGCAGAGCCGGTTGACGGTGCTGCCGGGCACCTCCTCGGGCAGCCCGCCGAGCAGCGCCGCCATCCGGGCCACGTTGCGGTTGTCCTCGCCGGCCTGGTTGGCGCAGCCCAGGACCACGTCGTCCACCCGCGCCCAGTCCACCGACGGGTGCCGGCCGACCAGCTCGCGGATCACGTGCGCGGCCAGGTCGTCGGGGCGGACGCCGGCGAGGGCGCCGGCGTACCGGCCGATCGGGGTGCGGACACCGGCCACCAGGTATGCCACGGTCATCAGCGCGATCCTTCGGGGGGGTGGGAAGGGCGGGGGCGGGGCGGTTCCGGGTCGCGGGGACGCCCGGCAGCCAGGATATCCGCGCGGGCAGCGGATAGGTTGGCGGCATGGCCCGGGCCCAGTTCAGCGCAGAGACCAGTGTCGGCGGCGAGTTCGTCCGCCAGCCCAACCGGTTCACCGGTCGGGTCACCCCGGACTCCGACTCCCCGCCCGGAGGCGGGCCCGACGCGCAGGGCCGCTGGCCGCTGGAGCCGGGACGCTACCGGCTGATCTGGTGCCGGGCCTGCCCGTGGGCGCACCGGGCCCGGATCGTACGCGACCTGCTCGGCCTTCAGGACGCGATCTCCCTCGGCACCGTGGACCCGATCCGCGACGAGCGGGGCTGGCGGTTCGCCCTCGACCCGGACGGGTTCGACCCGGTGCTCGGCGTCGGCTTCCTCTCCGAGGCCTACCTCGCCACCGACCCCGACTACACCGGGCGGGTCACCGTGCCGGCGCTGGTCGACACGCGCACCGGCCGGGTGGTCACCAACGACTATCCGCAGCTCACCCTGGACCTGTCCACGCAGTGGCGCGGCCTGCACGGGCCGGGGGCGCCGGACCTCTACCCGCAGGCGCTGCGCCCGGAGCTGGACGCCCTGATGGCGGAGATCCACCGCGACGTCAACAACGGCGTCTACCGGTGCGGCTTCGCCACCTCCCAGGCGGCGTACGAGGAGGCGTTCACGGCCCTCTTCGCGCGGCTCGACGCGCTGTCGCAGCGGCTCGCGGGCCGGCGCTACCTGATGGGCGACGCCATCACCGAGGCCGACGTGCGGCTCTTCACCACCCTGGTCCGCTTCGACGTGGCGTACCACGGTCACTTCAAGTGCAACCGGCACAAGCTGACCGAGATGCCGGTGCTCTGGGCGTACGCGCGGGACCTGTTCCAGACGCCGGGCTTCGGCGAGACGGTCGACTTCGACCACATCAAGCGGCACTACTACGGCACCCACGCGGCGATCAACCCGACGGGGATCGTCCCGCTCGGCCCCGACACCTCCGGCTGGACCACGCCGCACGGGCGTGGCTGAGCCGCGCCGGGCCGGTCCGCGCGCCACACCGCCCCGGGCCGCCGCCGCGTCGGCCTCCGCCGCCTGCGTGGTCGGGGGCGCGGTCGCGGTGACCGTCGCCGTGGTCGCCGGTCCGGGGCCGGGCCTGACCGGGTACGTCAGCGAGGCGGGCGTCACCGACAGCGCGTACGCCCCGGCGTACCGGATCGGGGTCTTCGCCCTGGCGGCCGGGTTGTTGCTGCTCGCGACGGCGCTGCCCCCGGTGCTGCGGGCGGCGGCCGGGCTGCTCGCGGCCGGGAGCGTCTTCGCGCTGGTCTCCGGGGCGGTGACGTGCAGCGCCGGCTGCCCGCTGCCGCCGTTCGAACGGGCGACCACGGCGGACCTGGTGCACGGCGCGGCGAGCATCCTCGCGGTGGCCGCGGTGGTCCTCGCGATGCTGGCGGTCACGCTCACCCGGGCCGCGCCGTCGGCGCTGCGCCGGCTGGGCGCGGTGGCCCTGGCGGCGGCCCTGCCGCTGGCGGGCGCGACCGCCGTGGCCCTGGTCTTCGTGGGGCGCGGCGGCCTGATCGCCGTCCTGGAGCGGCTGCTGCTGCTGGTGGCCGTCCTGTGGGGCGCGGCCACCGCGACCGCCGTCGCGCTCCGCCGGTAGGCGGGGGCCACCCCGGTCGACGCCCCGCGCCGGGGAGATCCGTCCCGGGCCACGCTGTAAGGAGCGTCACCGCACGGGCTCCTTCCGCTGCATCGACGGCCGGCGTTAGCCTCGGCGACGATGACCAACGTCTGGCACCTGACCGTGCGCCTGTATGTCGACCTCCGACTGCAGGCCAGCGGCGTCTGTCCGGCGCAGCCGCTCTCCTGACGCTGCCCGTACCGACCCTCCAGACCTGGGACACACCCTCATGGCTTCCGCCCTGCGCAAGATCCCCTTCTCCGTGCAGATCCTGCTCGGTCTCGTCCTCGGCGTGGCGCTCGGCTTCCTCGCCCGCGCCAACGACCTGAGCTGGCTCACCAGCACCCTCGACACCGTCGGCGGCCTCTTCGTCCAACTGCTCAAGCTGGCCGTGCCGCCGCTGGTCTTCACCGCCATCGTGGTCAGCGTGGTCAGCCTGCGCGGCGTGACCAACGCCGCCCGGCTGGCGCTCAAGACCCTGCTCTGGTTCGGCGTCACCGCGCTGATCGCGGTGGGCGTCGGCATCGGGCTCGGCGTGCTCACCGACCCGGGCCGGGGCGTCACCCTCGACACCGCCGGCGCCACCGCGCCGGCGAAGACCGGCTCGTGGACCGACTTCCTCACCGGCATCGTGCCGACCAACCCGGTCGGCGCGTTCGTGGACGGCAACGTGCTCCAGATCGTCTTCCTGGCCCTCGTCGTCGGCGCGGCGGCGCTGCTGGTGGGCGAGCCCGCGGAGCCGTTCGTGGCGATCAACCGCGCGCTGCTGGAGATCGTCCAGAAGGCGCTGTGGTGGGTCATCCGGCTCGCCCCGATCGGCACGCTCGGCCTCATCGGCAACGCCGTCGCCTCGTACGGCTGGGACCTGGTGGCCCCGCTCGCCAGGTTCACCACCGCCGTCTACGTCGGCTGCGCGATCGTGCTCTTCGTGGTCTACCCGCTGCTGCTGGTGGGCGCCGGCCGGCTCAACCCGCTGCGCTTCTTCGCGGGCGCCTGGCCCGCGATCGAGCTGGCCTTCGTCTCCCGCTCCTCGGTGGGCACGATGCCGGTGACCCAGCGCTCGGTCGAGCGCCTCGGCGTCCCCCGCGAGTACGCCTCGTTCGCGGTGCCGTTCGGCGCCACCACGAAGATGGACGGCTGCGCGGCGGTCTACCCGGCGCTGGCGGCGATCTTCGTCGCCCAGGTCTTCGGGGTGCAGCTCGGGATCACCGACTACCTGCTGATCGCCTTCGTGTCGGTGGTCGGCTCGGCCGCCACCGCCGGCCTGACCGGCGCGATCGTGATGCTCACCCTGACCCTGAGCACGCTGGGCCTGCCGCTGGCCGGCGCCGGCCTGCTGCTGGCGATCGACCCGATCCTGGACATGATCCGCACCGCCACCAACGTCGCCGGTCAGGCGCTGGTGCCGACGATCGTCGCCGCCCGCGAGGGCACCCTGGACCGGGCCGCGTACGACTCGGCCGGCCGGCGCCCGCTGCTCGCCCCGACCGACGCCGACACCGACACCGGTCCGCGCCGGGCCGAGCAACCGGCCCCCGTACCGGCCTGAGCCACCCGCCGCACCGAGCGACCCGACGACCCGGGGAGGGCCCCACCGCGGGCCCTCCCCGCCTCCGGAGAGGATGACCACATGAGTGTCCTGTTCACCCCGTTGACCCTGCGCACGGTGACCCTGCCCAACCGGATCGCCCTGGCGCCGATGTGCCAGTACACGGCCGGCCCGGACGGCCTGCCCACCGACTGGCACCTGGTGCACCTGGGCGCCCGCGCGGTCGGCGGCGCCGGCCTGGTGATGACCGAGGCCACCGCCGTGCTGCCCGAGGGGCGGATCAGCCCGCAGGACACCGGGCTCTGGTCCGGGGTGCACGTCGACGCCTGGCGGCCGGTGACCGCGTTCGTCGCCGCGCACGGCGCGGTGCCGGTCGTGCAGCTCGCGCACGCCGGGTTCAAGGCGTCGACGTACCGGCCGTGGGCGCCCCGGCGGGGCGGGGTGCCCGACGCCGAGGGCGGCTGGACGCCGGTCGGCCCGGGGGCCGCGCCCTTCGTCCCGGACTACCGGGTGCCGACGGCGCTGGACGAGGCGGGGATCGCCGGCGTGGTCGAGGCGTTCGCGGCGGCGGCCGGTCGGGCGGTCGACGCGGGGTTCGCGGCCGTGGAGATCCACGCCGCGCACGGCTACCTGCTGCACGAGTTCCTCTCCCCGCTGACGAACCACCGCGACGACGGCTGGGGCGGGGACCGGGCCGGCCGGATGCGGCTCACCCTGGACGTGGCGCGGGCGGTCCGCGCGGCCGTCGGCGAGGACGTGCCCGTGCTGACCCGCATCTCGGCCACCGACTGGGAGCCGGCGGGCTGGACGCCCGAGGACAGTGTGGTGCTCGCCGGCGAGCTGGCCGCCGCCGGGGTGGACCTGGTCGACTGCTCCTCGGGCGGCGCCTCGGCCACCGCGAGGATCCCGGTCGGCCCGGGCTACCAGGTGCCGCTGGCCGCCCGGGTACGCCGGGAGGCGGGGATCGCCACCGGCGCGGTCGGCCTCATCGTCGAGCCGGAGCAGGCCGAGGAGATCGTCGCGTCCGGCGACGCCGACCTGGTCCTGCTCGGGCGGGAGCTGCTGCGCGACCCGTACTGGCCGCACCGGGCGGCCGCCAAGCTCGGCGCCACCCCCGCCTGGCCCGCCCAGTACGCCCGCGCCTGACCCCCCGCTGGTCCTCCCCGGTCACGGGGTTGGCGGCGCTGTCGATCTCCGCATCGGTGCCGGCAGCCCCGTGACCGGGGCCGCGAGGGTGGGTGGGGTCAGCCGGCCAGGTGGGACCACTGGGGTTCCAGGTCGTGCCACGGCCCCTGGGCGGCGACCGTGCCGGAGCGCAGGACCACGACGTGGTCGGCCCGCACCAGGGCGGCCCGCTTCGACGTCGAACCCACCACGGTCACCCCGTGCTCGCGCAGCGCCTGCCACAGCGCCAGCTCCGTGGTGACGTCCAGCGCCGAGGAGACGTCGTCGGCCACCAGCAGCTCCGTACGCGGGGCGAGCGCCCGGGCCAGCGCGAGGCGCTGCAACTGACCGCCCGAGAGCCGGGTGCCCTTGTGCCCGATCAGCAGCCCGAGCCCGCCGCCGGCCGCCGCCAGGTCGTGGTCGAGCTGGGCGGTCGACACCGCCGCCGCGGCGTCCACCTGATGGCCGAGGGTGATGTTGTCGGCCACCGTGCCGGAGAGCACCCGGGGCAGCTGGCCGACGTAGCCCACCTGCTGGGGGCGCAGGAACAGCTCCGGCTCGGTGACGGGGTCGCCGTTCCAGGTCAGCCGCCCGGTGTGCGGGGCGATGCCGGCCAGCGCCCGCAGCAGCGACGACTTGCCCGAGCCGACCGGGCCCACGACCAGCACCAGCTGCCCGCGTTCCACCGTCAGGTCGACGTCGCGTACGGCCACCGTCCCGTCGGTGTGCCGGACGCCGAAGCCGGTCAGCTCCAGCCGGCGCAGCGGGTGCCGGGGCGGCACGACGGGCGCCGGGGCCGTCCCCGTGCCGAGGTCCACCCCCGGCACCGACGCCGAGTACGCCTCCACCCCGGCCATCGCCACCGTCCGCCGGGTCCACACCCGCGCCGACGGGATCTGCGAGATCAGCGAGGCCGTCGTCCAGGCGAACCAGCGGGCGGCGGCCAGGGTGGCGACCGCGACCAGGGTGGCGCCGGCCGAGAGGTGCCCGGCCAGGAAGAGCGCCCACGCGCCGATCGGCAGCAGGCCGCTGACCAGCGACGGGGTCGACCGGGACCAGACCTGCACGGAGATCTCCCGGCGTTGCCGGTCGCTGCGCACCACGTCGAGGTCGGCCAGGTGGGTCAGCACCGGGCGGGTGGCGCCGGCGAGCTTGACCGTACGGGCGGCCGACAACGAGGAGACCAGCGCGGTGGCGAACGCGGCCCGCGCCGCGACGGTGGCCCGCGCGGAACGTTCCAGGTGGGGGCCGAACAGCGTCGCGGCCAGCCCGGAGACCAGCATCGTGCCCGCGAAGAAGAGCCCCGGCACCACGCTGCCGGTGACGGCGGTCATCGTGACCAGGAGCAGCAGCGAGAGCCCTTGGTCCATCAGGTTGTCGGCGAGCTGCACCACCCGTTCGGTGTCGCCGCCCTGGGCCACCACCTCCGCCGGCGTGTGCCGGCTGACCCGGCGGGGTCCGGTCTGGCCGTGCACCAGGCGCAGGCTGATCCGCAGCATCTGCCGGACCCACCACTGCGGGAAGCGCAGGCCGTTGAAGTACGGCACCGGCAGGGTCACCAGCAGGCCGACGACGATCCCTAGCGCGGGCTTCCACGGGTCACCGGTGCCGTCGACGACGTCCGCCCAGAGCCACGGCAGCACCGGCCCCTCCAGCCCGAGGAGCACGAGCAGCAGGAACAACGCCAGCGAGGCCAGCCCGTACCGCGCGTCGTTGAGGCACAGCCGCAGGATCTCCCGCAGCTCGCGCAGCCCGCGCGGGGACGTCGGCGCCGGGTCCCCGGAGGCTGCGGACCCGCCCCCACCCGTCCGGCCGTCGACCGACCCGACCGACTCCGTCGGGGTCGCGGGGACCGACCCGACCGGCGGGACGGCCGACGCCTCGATCGGCGGCACGGCCGAGGACGTGGCCGACGAGACGGCCGGCGGGCCGGGAAGGGGGGCCTCCGGTGGGAGGGACTCGTCCCGGCCGGTGGTCGGCCACGGGTCCGACGGGCCGGTCAGCAGGTCGACCCCGCCGGAGCGGCCGCCCGGCGCCGCGTGGGCGTACGCGGTGGCGTGGCTGGTGGCGAGCAGCTCGGCGAAGCGTTCCGAGGAGTCCAGCGGCCCGGCCTCGACGACCGCTCCGTCGGCCATCACCACCACCTCGTCGCAGCGGCGTACGGAGGAGAGGCGGTGGGCGATGACGATGCCGATCCGGTCACGCAGCAACCGCTCGGTGGCCTGCTGCACCCGCGCCTCGGTGACCGGGTCGAGGCGGGCGGTGGCCTCGTCGAGGATCACCACGTGCGGGTCGCGCACCAGGATCCGGGCGAAGGCGACCAGCTGCTCCTGCCCGGCCGAGAGCACGTGCCCGCCGTCGCCCAGCCGGGTCTGCAACCCGGCGGGCAGCTCGGCGATCCAGCCGTCGAGCCCCAGCTCGCGCAGCGCCCGGGCGGCGGCGTCGAGCAGCTCCGGATCGAACAGCGCGACGTTCTCGGCGAGGGTCCCGGCGAGGATCTCGGTGCGCTGGGGCACCACGGCGATCCACCGGCGCAGCGCCTCGACGTCGAGGCCGCACACGTCGTCGCCGGCCAGGAAGACCGTGCCCGGCGGCACGTCGACGGCCCGGGTGAGCACCTTCGCCAGGGTGGACTTGCCGGAGCCGGTCCGGCCGACCAGCGCGTACGAGCGGCCCCGGGTGAAGGTCAGGTCGACGTCGCGCAGCGCGGGGCCACGCCCGTCGTCGGCGCCCCCGTAGTGGAAGGTGAGGCCCCGCACCACCAGGTCGCCCTCGGCCGGGACGCCCCCGCCCACGGGCTCCTGCCGGGAGCCCGCCAGCAGCTGCACCCGCCCCCAGGCACCTAGGGCGTACTGGAGTTCGGGGACCATCCGGCTGACGTGCTCGACGGTCATGCCGAAGCCGATGGCCAGCAGCCAGATCGCGGTGAGCCGGGCGGCGTCGACCCGGCCGGTGACCAGCGCCCACGCGCCGCCGAGCACCACGGCCGCGATCCCGGCCCGGATCACGCCGGCGGCCACGGTGGTGACCTGGGCGGACATCCGCCACACGCGCACCCCGCGACTGAGCACCTCGGCGGCCCGCCGGGCGTAGAGGCGCAGCACGTACGGCCGGGCCAGGCTGGTGCGTACGTCGTCCTGGCCGTGGATGGCCTCCTCCATCACCGCGGCGAGGTCGGACCAGGCCTCCTCCTCGGCCATCCGGGCCGGACCGATCCGTGCCGTGGGCTTGCGCAGGCCGAGGGCCAGCAGCACGGTCAGCACCAGCATCCCGACGCCGGCCGGCCACCACACCGCGAGGGCGACGACGGTCGACAGCACGCCCGCGCCGAGGCCCTGCGCGATCCGTACGCCCTGGTTGCGCACCGCGGCGGCGACCTGGTAGACGTCGCCGTCGATGCGGTCGAGCAGCTCGCCGACCGGGGTGGTCTCCAGGGTCGGCAGGTCCTGCCCGAGCGCGACCCGGCACAGCCGGCGGCGCACGTCGGCGGACCAGTCGGCGGTCAGCCCGGCCATCAGCAGGCTCACCGCGAGGTCGGTGAGGACGGCGGCGACCAGCGCGACGGCGAGCAGCGCGAAGAACCCGGCGGCGCGGTGCACCAGGACGGGGCCCGCCAGCGCGGCGGCGGCGGCCTGACCGCCGGCGCCGAGCACGATCAGGCAGGTCACGATCGCCATTCGGCGGGGCGAGGTGGCCCACATGTCCCGGAGCAGACGCATGACGGAGTCCCTTCGGGCAAAGCAGGGCGGAGCATCCAGCCTGGTCGGTGGAGCCGGCCGGCTCAACGCATTTACCGGCCGTTCACCTGCCCGGACGCCGGTGCCGAGGGCGTGCGCCGGCCGGGCTCGGGGCTGCGCCGGCCGCGACATCGGGGCCCGACCTGCGGGCGGACGCCGTGCGCGCCCGCGTCCGCAGCGCGTCCAGGTCGCCGCCGTGGCCCGTGGCTCAGAAGAGCACGGTGGCGAGCGTGCCGACCGGGCGGAACCCGCAGCGCTCGTAGACCCGGCGCGCCGGGAGGTTGAAGTCGTTGACGTAGAGGCTGACGGTCGGGGCGACCCGCAGCAGCGCGTCGCGCACCACCGCCGCCATGGCCGCCGACGCGATGCCCCGGCCCCGCCACTCGGGGGCCACCCAGACGCCCTGCACCTGGGCGGTCCGGCGGGTCACCACCGCCAGCTCGGCCTTGAACACCACCTGACCGTCGACGAACCGGGCGTACGCCCGGCCCGTCCGGACCAGGTCGGTGACCCGCCGCCGGTAGCCGCGCCCGCCGTCGTCGGCGAGCGGCGACACGCCGACCTCCTCGGTGTACATCGCCACCGCCGCCGGGAAGAGCCGGTCGATCTCGCCGGCGCGCACCAGCCGCACCTGCGGGTCCGCCCGCAGCGCGGGCAGCGCCTCGGTCCCCAGCAACGGCTGGTTGGGGCGTACGTCCCGGGCCGGCCCCCAGACGGCGGAGAGCCGGTCCCAGAGGCCGAGCACCGCGTCGGCCCGGCCCACGATCGACGAGCAGAGCCGCTCCTCGCCGGCCAGCAGGTCGGCGTAGGCGGCGACGGCCGGCTCGGTGGCGAGCACGGGGGTGAGGTTGCCGCCCAGCCAGCAGATCGACTCCAGGTTGCGGCGGCTGCCGTAGCCCAGCACCCGTCCCTCGGCGCGCCACCAGGCCAGGCCACGCGCGGTGATCCGCTCGGCGACCTGCGCGCCCGCGAACGGGTCGAGGTCGAGCAGCCGCTCGACCGCGCGGCGCTCCGACTCCCCCAGTTGACGAACCGGCACCGTCAGCACGGATACCAGCCTGCCAGATCCGCCCGGTGCCGCGCGGGCCGAGTGACGAGTGGGACCACGGCACCGGCACCGGACGGGCCGACTGCGGGACGGGTCAGTGCACGCTGACGGTGGCGCCGGGGAGCAGGCCGCGCAGCTCCTCGGGCAGTTCGGCGCCCATCTCGTCGGCGATGCGCAGCGCCTCCTCGATCAGGGTCTCCACGATCTGCGCCTCGGGCACGGTCTTGACCACCTTGCCCTTGACGAAGATCTGGCCCTTGCCGTTGCCGGAGGCCACCCCGAGGTCGGCCTCGCGGGCCTCGCCCGGGCCGTTCACCACGCAGCCCATCACGGCGACCCGCAGCGGCACCGGCAGCCCCTCCAGGCCGGCGGTGACCTCCTCGGCGAGCTTGTAGACGTCGACCTGGGCGCGGCCGCAGGACGGGCACGAGACGATCTCCAGGCCCCGCTCACGCAGGCCGAGCGACTCAAGGATCTGGTTGCCGACCTTGATCTCCTCCACCGGCGGCGCCGACAGCGAGACCCGGATCGTGTCGCCGATCCCCTCGGCCAGCAGCGCGCCGAAGGCGACCGCCGACTTGATGGTGCCCTGGAAGGCCGGGCCGGCCTCGGTGACGCCCAGGTGCAGCGGGTAGTCGCACTTCTCGGCCAGCAGGCGGTACGCCCGGATCATGACCACCGGGTCGTTGTGCTTGACCGAGATCTTGATGTCGCGGAAGCCGTGCTCCTCGAACAGCGAGCACTCCCACAGCGCCGACTCGACCAGCGCCTCGGCGGTGGCCTTGCCGTACTTGGCGAGCAGCCGCTTGTCCAGCGAGCCGGCGTTGACGCCGATCCGGATCGGTACGCCCGCGTCGCCGGCCGCCTTGGCGATCTCCTTGACCTTGTCGTCGAACTGGCGGATGTTGCCCGGGTTGACCCGGACCGCCGCGCAGCCGGCGTCGATCGCGGCGAAGACGTACTTCGGCTGGAAGTGGATGTCGGCGATCACCGGGATCTGCGACTTCTTCGCGATCGCGGGCAGCGCCTCCACGTCGTCCTGGCTGGGCACGGCGACCCGGACGATCTGGCAGCCGGACGCGGTCAGCTCGGCGATCTGCTGGAGCGTGGCGTTGACGTCGGAGGTGAGGGTGGTGGTCATCGACTGCACCGACACCGGCGCGCCCCCACCCACCGGGACCGAGCCGACCATGATCTGGCGGCTGAGCCGACGCGGGGCGAGCGGCGGGGGCGGCACGGCGGGGATACCGAGACTGACAGCGGTCACTTCAGGCACTCACCTTGAGAAGAGCGTGATCGGGTTGACGACGTCCGCGGTGATGGTCAGCAGCGTGAACACGCCACCGATCAGGATCACCGCGTACGTGAGGGGCATGAGCTTCAGGTAGTCGACGCGTCCGGGGTCGGCGCGGCCGATGCGGGCGTAGAGCCAGGAGCGGGCCCGCTCGAACCAGGCGATGGCGATGTGCCCGCCGTCGAGCGGCAGCAGCGGCAGCAGGTTGAACACGCCGATGAAGAAGTTCAGCGAGACGAAGAGCATGAAGAACAGCAGCCAGGCGTCGTTCTCGACGGCCTCGCCGCCGAGCCGGCTGGCGCCGACCACGCTGATCGGGGTGTCGATGTCCCGCTCCTCGCCGGTGATCGCCGCCCACAGCGCGGGGACCTTCTGCGGGATGCGCTTCATCGCCTCGTACGTGTTGACCGCCATGTCGCCGGTGAAGTCGGCGGTCGCGCCGACCGCGCCGACCGGCCCGTACGTCACCCGGGTCGGGGTGCTGGGCACGAGGCCGACGCCGAGCGCGGCGACCGGGGCGACCTGGCCCTTCGGGTCGTCGAGCGGGGGCCGCTGGGTCTGCGCGAGCACCGTGCTGGCCGTGGCCGGCTGCCCGTCGCGCACGTACGCGATCTGTGCCGTGTCGCCCGGCTTGAGGCTGCGCAGCGTGGTGAGCAACTGCCCGTAGTCGTTGATCGGCGTGCCGTTGATGGCGGTGATCCGGTCGCCGTCGCGCAGTTGCGCCTGGGCGGCGGGGCTGGCCGGGTCGGCGGTGGTGCACTCGCGCAGGGTGTTCTCCGGGACCACGCACTTCGACAGCGCGATGACGGCCGGCTCCTTGCGGATCTCCGCCTCGGTGCTCGGGAACTCCGGGTTGGGCAGGCCGGCGCTGATCGCGATGATCCAGAGGGCGATCACGGCGAGGGCGAAGTGGGTGATCGAGCCCGCGGACATCACGATCGTCCGCTTCCAGACCGGGTAGCGCCACATGGCGCGCGGCTCGTCGGCCGGGTCGACGTCGTCGTCCTGGGGGGTCATCCCGACGATCTTGCAGAAGCCGCCGAGCGGGATGCCCTTGACGCCGTACTCGGTCTCGCCCCGCTTGAACGACCAGAGCGTGGGGCCGAAGCCGACGAAGTAGCGGGTGACCTTCATGCCGAAGGCCTTGGCGGTGAGCATGTGCCCCGCCTCGTGCAGGCTCACCGAGACGAGGATCGCGAGGGCGAAGAGCACCACCCCGAGCAGGTACGCCATCAAGCTCCTTCCACCGAACCCGCGATGATGATCTCCTGCGCGTGCGCGCGCGCCCACGACTCCGCCGCGAGCACGTCCTCGACGGTACCTGGTTCGTCGAAGTCGGGAGCGTCCTCCAGCACCCGCCGGAGGGTGTCGACGATGCCGAGGAAGGGCAGCCGGCCGGCCACGAACGCCGCCACGCACTCCTCGTTCGCCGCGTTGTAGATGGCCGGCCGGCAGCGCCCGGCCTCGCCGGCGGCCTTGGCCAGCGCCACCGCCGGGAACGCCTCGTCGTCCAGCGGCGCGAACTCCCAGGTGTGGGCCTTCGTCCAGTCGACGGCGGCGGCGGCGTCGGGCACCCGGTCGGGCCAGCCGAGGCCCAGCGCGATCGGCAGCCGCATGTCGGGCGGGCTGGCCTGGGCGAGGGTGGATCCGTCGGTGAACTCGACCATCGAGTGGATCACCGACTGCGGGTGCACCATCACGGCGATGTCGGCGTACGGCACGTCGAACAGCTCGTGCGCCTCGATCACCTCCAGCGCCTTGTTGACCATCGTGGCGGAGTTGATCGTGACGACCGGCCCCATGTTCCAGGTCGGGTGGGCCAGCGCCTGCTCGGGCGTGACCCGCGTCAACTCGTCGCGCCGCCTGCCCCGGAACGGGCCGCCGCTGGCGGTGACGACGAGCCGCCGCACCTCGCCCCGGGCGCCGCCGCGCAGGCACTGGGCCAGCGCCGAGTGCTCCGAGTCGACGGGGACGATCTGCTCCGGCCGCGTCACGGCGGCCTTCACCAGCGAGCCGCCGGCGACGAGGGACTCCTTGTTGGCGAGCGCGAGCGTACGCCCGGCGCGCAGCGCGGCCAGGGTCGGCGCGAGCCCGAGTGAGCCGACCACGCCGTTGAGCACCACGTCGCAGGGCCACTGCGCCAGCTCGGCCATCGCGTCCGGGCCGGCCACGATCTTGGGCAGCTTGAAGTCGCCGGTGGCCCAGCCGCGCCGGCTCGCCTCGGCGTAGAAGGCGAGCTGCAGGTCCTGCGCGGCGGACGCCTTGGCCACGCCGACCGCGTCGACGCGCAGTTCGAGGGCCTGGGCGGCGAGCAGCTCGACGTTGCCGCCACCGGCGCCGAGCGCTACCACCCGGAACCGGTCCGGATTGCGCCGGACGATGTCGACGGCCTGTGTGCCGACCGAGCCGGTGGAGCCGAGGAGAACAAGATCACGTGGGGACGTCACCGGGCCATTCTTCCCCAGCGCCGCCGGCCGCCCGCCGGGAGCCTCAGCCCTCCGCGTCGACCTGCCCCTCCGGGCTTTCCCCGCCTTCCTCCGGCGCTTCCTTGCCTTCGTCCGGTGCCGCCTCCCCGAGCAGGTCGGCCGGGTCGATGGAGAACTCGAACGGCTCCCGCATGACGAACCGGGTACCGGCGGCAGCGGCTGCCACCGGCCGGTACTCCCCCTCGGCAAGCTCGAACAACGCGATGGTGGGCACCCGGTTGCGCAGGTCGACGCGGAGGAAGAACGGCACGCCGACGGCCGCGTACTCCCGGGGCCGGTCAATGATGCCCTTGCGCCGATTGCCGGGCGAAACGATCTCACCGAGCAGCACGGCGTGCCTGATGTCCATCGTCGTACGCCCGCCACCCGGAACATCGAGAATGACGATGTCCGGAATGAAGAGATCGTCGCCCGAGACGACGTTCGCCTCGAGGTAGAGCCACAGCTTCGCGCGGCGGGCCGCCTGCTTGAGCAGGTACGCGAGATCCAACTCCGCGTCCTGGTGGTCATAACCGGCATGTGGCGTCACGATCACGCTTCCGCTCAGGACCTCAACCTTGGGGCCGTTGGTCTCCGGCAACAGGTCGAGGGCGAGCTGGGCGGTCCACGGCTCGTCGCGCCACCGCAGCACGTCGAACGACGGCTCGGTGGACTGCGACGCGGGTTCGGCCTGCTGCGGCGCCGGCTCCGGCGCGAAAGCTGCCTGGGCCATCCGGGCTCACCCCCTCAGCGGACATTCTGCTCAGGTCAGCCTAGCCGCCGCAGTCCCCGCCGCAGGGGATCGCACACCGGGTCCGACGCCGGCTGCCCCCCGGCCCGGCGCGGGGCGCGCCGGAGCGGAAGCGGATCTCTCACGCCGGCCGGCCGCTCCCGGACCAGTGCCCCCGCACCCCCGGAAGACGGGCCGCGCGCACGCAGCTTTCTTTCATTGCATCGATCGCCATGGTTGAATCCCGGCATGCGAAGAGGTCTCGTCTGGCTGGCGGCCCTGCTGGTCGCCGCTCCCCTGCTCGTCAGCCCGGGCGTGGCCCAGGCCGCGACCACCACACCCTCGCTGGTCATCGCCAGCGACTTCCCCGATCCCGACGTCGTCAAGTTCGGCGGCATCTACTACGCGTACTCGACGAACAACGGGCACGGCAACGTTCCCGTCGCCACGGCCAGCTCACTGACCGGGGCGTGGACCAGGCGACCAGACGCGATGCCGACCCTCGGCGCCTGGGCCAACGGGGGCCTCACCTGGGCACCCGACGTGTCGCAGCGGGCCGACGGGCGCTACCTGCTCTACTACACCGCCCGCAGCCGGGCCACCGGCCGGCAGTGCATCGGCGCCGCGCTGGCCACGTCACCGCTCGGGCCGTTCGCCTCCGTCGGCACCCAGCCGCTGGTCTGCAACGCCGGCGAGGGCGGCGACATCGACGCGGCGAGCTTCACCGACAGCACCGGGCTGCGTTACCTGCTCTACAAGGACGACGGCAACGCCATCGGCCAGCCGACGAGCCTCTGGCTGCAACGGGTCGCCGCCGACGGCGTGACCCTCCAGGGCGCCCGCGTCGAGCTGCTGCGCAGCGGTCGCGCCGAGGAGGGCGGCATCATCGAGGCGCCGGTGCTGACCAAGGTCGGCGCGCAGTACGTGCTCTTCTACTCGCTCGGCGGCTACGGCGGCGACGGCTACCAGACCAGCTACGCCACGTCGACCTCGCTGACCGGCCCGTACACCAAGGCGTACCGCTCGCTGATGACCACGGCGTCGCTGGACTCGGCCGTGCGGGGGTCGGGCGGCGCGGACGTGGTCCGCGAGGCCGGCGGCGACCACATCGTGTTCCACGGCTGGATCAACAACTACTCCGCGCGCGGCATGTACGTGGCGGCGCTGGGCTGGGCCGGCGGCAACCCCGTGGTGCGGGGCAGCCGGGTGCGGTACGAGGCCGAACGCGGCTCGCTCAGCAACTGCGCGGTACGCGCCGCGCCCAACACCTCCCAGGGGCAGGTGGTGGCCTACATCGACCACGCGGACAGCTGGGTCGACGTCACCGTCTTCGCGCCCAGGGCCGGCGGGTACCGCGTCCACGTCGCCTACGCCGCCGGCTACGGCGACGCCCAGCACACGCTGACGGTCAACGGCGCGAACCCGAAGGTCGTCACCTATCCCGCCACGGGCTGGGACGTCTGGCGGCAGGTGGGGGTGGACGTCACGCTCAACGCGGGCTTCAACACGCTCCGGTTCACCCACCTGAGCCGCTGGGCCGAACTCGACTTCGTCGAGGTGGCCTAGCGCGCCCCGCCCGGCTCCGCCGGAGGCGCGTGGAGATCTTGGTGGGAAAGTGCCTCTCCGGGGGCCGATTCCTGCCAAGATCTCGACGCGGACCGGGGCCGGAGCGTCCCGTCGTACGGACAGCCGCGGCGGGCGGGGTCGTTGAACGGCTCAGTCCCCGGCAGCGGTCAGCACGAAGGTCTCCAGGGACTCGCCGCCGTACCAGTCCGAGCGGCGGCCCACGTGGGTCATGCCGAGCCGGCGGGCCACCGCCATCGACGCGGTGTTGCCCGGCGCCACCACCGCGTAGACCTCGCGGGTGCCGGCGGCCAGTTCCCGCGCCACCGCCGCCCGGGCGGCCTCGGTGGCGTACCCGTGACCCCACGAGTCGGGGTGCAGGTGCCAGCCCACCTCGATGTCCTCGGTCGGCACGCCCTCGTCCCGCCCGGGCAGCGGCTTGAGCAGCAGCGTGCCGACCACCACGCCGGTGTCGCGCACCTCGATCGCCCACGTGCCGTACCGGTCGCCGTGGTCGGCGTGCCGCTCGCGCCACGTCGCCAGCCGGTCGGCGGCCTGCCCCGGCGCGGTCAGCGGCAGGCCGGGCGCGCCCAGCCAGCGGGTGACCTCGGGACGGGAGTAGATGTCGAAGATCCGGGTCAGGTCGGCCGGGTCGGCGGTCCAGTTCCGCACGACCAGGCGTTGCGTGGCGAAGATCCCCATTCCGGCGATCCTAGTGAGCGCTGCCGCCCCGGGGACGACGAGCGCTCCCCACTCAGACGCGACGGGGGCCGGGTCCACGGCCCCGGCTGCCGGGGGCGACGTGCCGCACGGCACCCACGCGGGCGGCGATCTCGTGCGTGACGCGGGGCGGTACGGGGAAAGAACCCGCGATGGGCGACGGATGGCGACGGGCGAAGCGGATCACCAGTGCGGCGTTCCGCCCGCTGCGGGGGCGGGACCTGTCCCTGCACGCCGCCGCCATCACCTTCTACGGGGCGATCGCCGTGGTGCCGGTGGCCCTGCTGGCGATCTGGCTGACGTCGCTGCTGGCGGGAGGCGAGCGGGTGCGCCGGCTCACCTCGTACGCCGTGGACACGCTGCCGGACGCGATCGGCGCGCCCCACGCGGTGCAGGCGCTGGTCGGGGCCGGGGTGGGGTTGACCCCGTTGCTGGCCCTGGCGTCGCTGCTGCCGGCGTCGCTCTACGGCGAGGGGCTGCGCCGCGCCTTCGTCTCGGTCGCCGTGCCGCGCAGCGAGGAGTCGTTGGTCGGCTGGCGGGGCCGGCTGCTGCTGCTGCCTCTGCTGGCGCCGGCCCCGGCCCTGCTGCTGTCGATCCTGCTCGCGCTGCCCACCACCACCGGGCTGGTACGGCAGGGCGGCTGGACCGGCGCGCTGGGGGTGGTGCTGTCCTTCCTGGCGGTCTGGCTGGTACTCACCCCGGTGTTGCTCTGGGTGTTCCGGGTGGTCGGCCCCGCGTCGCCGGACTGGCTCTCCGCGCTGGTCGTCGGGTCGTTCACCGCGGCCAACCTGTCGGGCTTCCTGCACGGCTTCGTGCTCTTCGCCTCGCTCCCGATCGACCTGGGGGTGCCGTTCGGGGGCTTCGACGAGATCGGCGCGGGGGTGGCGGTCCTGCTCTGGCTCTACCTCTTCCACGTGATCGTGCTGGCGGGCTACTCCGCCACCCTCGCCCTCTCCCGCTGGCGCGACCGCCGCGCCGCCGCACCGGTTGAGCGGGCCGACGGTCAGGGCCGGAAGGGGCCGGTGACCTCGTAGGTGATCCCGTCGCTGCCGATGGAACTGCCGGAGGCGCCGCGCTGGGACGAGAAGTAGAGGCGTGACCCGTCCGGGGAGAACGCCGGGCCGGTGATCTCCGAGCCGGACTGGCCGAGAACGCGCAGGAACGGGGCGACCACGCCGGCCCGGGTGATGACGTTGATCTCCATGTCGCCGCCGTCCTCGGCGACGTAGAGGTCCCCGCCGGCGGTGCCGGTGATGTTGTCGACGCCGGTCAGCGGCGCCGCCCCGGCCGGCACCAGCGAGTCGTCGTACGCCAGGTCGAGACGCTGGTTGACCGCGTCGTACGCCCACACCCGGTTGTCGCCCTTGGTGGTGAACCAGCAGGTGCCCCGGTCGTACCAGCACCCCTCGCCGCCGTCGAAGTGGCGGGCCGCGCCGACCTGCCGGCGGGTCGGCACCGGGAAGCCGTCCCGGTCCGGCAGGTCGCGCCAGGTCACCGGCCCGGTCACCTGGTCGGCCGGGGCGCAGAGCACCTGCACCTTCCCCGTGCGCAGGTCGCCCCAGGTGTCGGGGACGAAACGGTAGAAGCAGCCGTCGTCCTCGTCCTCGGTCAGGTAGACCACCCGCCGGTCCGGGTCGCAGGCGGCCGCCTCGTGGGTGAACCGGCCCATCCGGGTCCGCTCCTCGGCCGCCCGGCTGCCGTCCGGCCAGGTCTCGAACACCCGGCCCAGCGGCACCTCCTCGCAGGACAGCCAGGTGCCCCAGGGGGTTGCCCCGCCGGCGCAGTTGACGTTGGTCCCGCCGAGGATCCGGTACGCCGCCGCGATCGAGCCGTCGGCCCGGAAGCGCACCGCGGAGGCGCCACCGACCAGCGGCACCTCGGAGTTGGAGACGTAGATCCAGCCGTCTCCGGCCGGGAAGCAGGCGCCGCCGTCCGGGGCCAGGTGCCACAGGTACGAGGTGCCGGGCACCCGCTGCCCGGATCGGGCGACGACCCGGCTGGTGAAGCCGGCCGGCAACTGGAGGCCGTTGCCGTCGGCGCCGAGCAGGTCGCCGTACGGGCCGGGTCCGGGTTGGGCGGGGGCGGCGAGCGCGGCGCCGGCCCAGAGGCTGCCGGCGAAGGCGGCGCCGCCGGCGACGGTGGCGCGCAGCAGGGTACGACGGTCCATCGGAGACTCCCGGAGGGTGCGGGGACGATGCCCCGTCGACGCTAGGGCCGACGGGGCATCGATGGAAGCCTCTATTTGGTGAACGCGGGGTGACGGGCCTCCGGAGCCGCCGGCCCGGGCTCGTCGTCGGACTCCTTGATGCCGAAGCGGCGGTAGACGCGGGCCAGCGGGCCGGGGGCCCACCAGTTCCAGCGGCCCAGCAGCCGCATCGTGGCCGGGACCAGCAGCGCCCGGACCAGCGTCGCGTCCACCACGATCGCCACGATCATGCCGATCCCGATGAGCTTGATGTACGCCATCTCGCCCGTGGCGAAGCCGGCCACCACGATGATCAGCAGCAGCGCCGCCGCCGTGATGATCCGCCCGGTGCGCTGGAGCGCGGTGGCCACCGACGCGGTGTTGTCGCCGGTGCGGTCCCACTCCTCGCGTACCCGGGAGAGCAGGAACACCTCGTAGTCGGTCGCCAGCCCGAAGAGCACGGCGAGCATGAGGATCGGGTTGCTCGGTTCGATGAACCCGGTCGGGGTGAAGCCGAGCAGGTCGGCGAAGTGCCCGTCCTGGAAGATCCAGACCACCACGCCGAACGACGCGCCGATCGACACCAGGTTCATCAGCACCGCCTTGACCGGCAGCACCACCGAGCCGAAGGCGAGGAAGAGCAGGACCAGGATCGCGGCGGCCATCAGCAGGGCCATCCAGGGCAGCCGGTCGGCGAGGCCGTCGATCAGGTCGAGGTCGACGCCGGGCCGGCCGCCGACCAGCACCTCGGCACCGCCCGGCGCGGGCAGGGCGCGCAGCGCCCGGACCACGTCGTGCGCGGCGTCACCGGTCGGCTCGCCCGGGTAGGTCACCGTCAGCAGCGTCGACGTGCCCCGGTTGGCCGCCACCTGCACCCCGGTCACGCCCGGCACCGCGGCCACCCGGTCGGCGAAGGGCTGCACCTGCTCCGGGGACACCCCGGAGACCAGCACGTCGATCGGCGCGATCGTGCCGCCGGGGAACTCCGCGGCGATCCGCTCGGAGACCACCCGCGGCTCGGCGCTCGCGGGCAGCACCCGGTCGTCGAACCCGCCGAACTCCATCCGCAGGATCGGCGTGGCCAGCAGCAGGAGCAGCACGGACACCCCGACCAGGTAGCGCACCGGGCGGCGCATCACGCTGTGCGCGATCCGGGCCCAGGCGCCGCCCGTCCCCCCCGCCGCCGGCCGCCCACCGCGCGCCCCACGCCGCCACGGCAGCGGTACGCGCAGCGCGTCGATCCGGTGGCCGAGCACCGCGAGCAGGGCCGGCAGCACGGTCAGCGCGGCCAGCATGGCGACCAGCACGGCGGCCATCCCGCCGAGCGCCATCGAGCGCAGGAACGCCTGCGGGAAGATCAACAGGCTGGCCATGGCGGTCGCGATGGTGAGCCCGGAGACCAGCACCGTCCGCCCGGCCGTGGCCATCGTCCGCCGGATCGCGGCCGGGGTGTCCCGGCCGGCGGCCAGCTCCTCGCGGAACCGGCTCACCACGAACAGGGCGTAGTCGACCGCCATGCCCAGGCCGATCAGGGTGATGACGTTGATCGCGAACACCGACACGTCGGTGACCATGTTGACCAGCCGGACGGCGACGAACGCGCCGAGGATGGCGAGCCCGCCGATCAGCAGGGGCGTGGAGGCCGCCACCAGCCCGCCGAAGATCAGCACGAGCAGCACCAGCAGCACCGGCATGGAGAGCAGTTCCGCGCGGGTGATGTCCTCGGTGGTCTGCGCGTTCGACTCCTGAAGGGCCGCCGTGGCGCCGCCGACCTCGGTCCGTACGCCGGGCGCCGCCAGGGCGGGCCGCAGTTCCTCGTACGCGGCGGCCTTGTCGTCCTTGTCGGCGGCCCGGAGCTGGATCAGCGCGTAGGTGGCCCGGCGGTCGGTGGAGAGCAGCGCGGGGGCCTGGGTGTCGTACCAGGTGGTGACGCTGGTGATCTCCGATCGCTGGCGCAGCCCGGCGACGGTGGCCGCGACCGGGTCACGGAAGGCGGGCTCATCGACGGTCGGCCCGTCGCTGGACCAGAGCACGACGAGGTCGGCGCCCTGCGGCCCGAGCTCGCGGGTGATCCGCTCGGCGGCCCGGCTGGACTCGCTCGCCGGGTCGTCGAAGCCGCCACCGGTGAGCTGCCCGAAGACCCCGACCCCCCAGGTGGAGCCGACCGCGACGAGCACCAGGGCGGCGGCCAGCACCGACCAGCGCAGCCGTACGACCATCTGTCCCCACCAGGCGAACATTCGCCTCCCCCTCCGACGACGGCTAGGCTGTGACCATCGCTCATTTGAGTGAACGCCGTTAACTATGGCAACGGCGGTCGATTCGGTCAAGGGAGTCAGCCGGATGGACGCACCGAGCCGACGGGAACGCCTACGCTCGGCGACGGTCGCCGAGATCAAGGACGGGGCTCGGCGGCTGTTGGTGACGGGCGGGGTCGACGCCGTCTCGCTGCGGGCCATCGCCCGCGACATGGGCATGACCGCGCCGGCCATCTACCGCTACTTCCCCAGCCTGGAGGCCCTCGTCGCGGCGCTGGCCGGCGACCTCTACGACGAGCTGCGGCTGCTGCTGGAGGCGACCCGGGACGACGCCGGCCCCGACCCGGTCGACCAGCTGCTCACCATGTCCCGGACGTTCCGCGCCTGGTCGGTGGCGCACCCGGCCGAGTTCGGGCTGATCTTCGGTGCCCCCACCCCCGGCCGCAACGCGCTGGTCGGCGGCGGCGACCAGGGTCACCCCGGTTCGCGCTTCGGCGCGGTCTTCATCCAGCCGATCCTCGACCTGTGGCACCGCTCCCCGTTCCGCACCCCGCCGCCCGAACTGCTCCGGCAGCGCCTGGGCGGGCGGCGGCTGGAGCCGCTGCGGATCAGCCACGGCGAGGTGCCGGTCGAGGTCGCGTACGCCTTCCTCGCCGGCTGGACCCGGCTCTACGGCCTGGTCGCCATGGAGGTCTTCCACCAGTTCGACTGGGCGGTCACCGACGCCGAGGCGCTCTTCGAGCTGGAGCTGGAGACGTTCACCGCCCAGCTGCTGGCCGCCCCACCGACGGACGACGACCCGTCGACGGCCGCCCCGGCGGTGAAGGGCTGACCGCTGGTGAGCGCTGACCGGCGGCCGAGGGCTGACCGGGTGGTGAAGGGCTGACCGGTGGGGCCTGCGGGCAGTAGGCTCCCCCGGCATGGGTGACGAGCTGCCGACCCGGGCCGACGTGGTGATCGTCGGCGCCGGGCACAACGGTCTGGTGTCCGCGATCCTGCTCGCCCGCGCCGGGCTCGACGTGCTGGTGCTGGAGGCGGCCGACGTCATCGGCGGGGCCACCCGGACGGAGGCCCCGTTCCCCCGGGTGCCGGGGCTGCGCCACTCCACCGGGTCGTACCTGCTCGGGCTGATGCCGCCGGAGCTGCTCGCCGCGCTCGACGTGCGCATCCCCGTGCTGCGCCGCGACCCGCACTACTTCCTGCCCACCCCCGGCGGCCCCGGCTCGCCCTACCTGCTCTTCGGCAGCGACACGGCGGCCACCCGGGCGCAGCTCGCGGAGTTCTTCTCCCCCGCCGACGCGGCTGCCGACGACGCCCTCCAGGCCGAGCTGGCCGCGCTGCGCGACGACCTCGCCCCCGCCTGGCTGGCCGAGCCGCTGCCCGTCGAGGAGACCGCCGAGCGGTACGTCCGGCCGGCGCTGCGGCAGGTCTTCGTCGACCTCGTCCGGGGCTCGGTCGCCGCGCACCTGGCCCGCTTCGACTTCCGCTCCGAGCTGCTCGTCAGCATGTACGCGGTCACCGACGGCCTCTCCGGGCTCAACGCCGGCCCCGACGACCCAGGCACGGGGCACAACTTCCTCGTGCACAACATGTGCCGGCTGCCCGGCTCCGACGGCACGTGGATGATCGCCGAGGGCGGGATGGGCACCGTGTCGCGTACCTTCGCCGACGCCGCCCGCGCCGCCGGCGCGACGATCCGCACCGGCACGCCGGTCAGCGCGATCGCCCTGAACGGCGGCGCGGCCGGTGGGATCGTGCTCGCCGACGGGCGGGAGGTCGCCGCGCGGGTGGTGCTCGGCGCCTGCGACCCGTACCGGTTGATGGACCTGCTGCCCGACGGCGCGCTCCCGGCGCCGCTGGCCGAGCGGATGACGGCGGTCCGCCGCCCCGGCACCACGCTCAAGCTCAACCTGGCGCTGACCGGTCTGCCCCGGTTCTCCTGCCTGCCCGAGGGCGCGCCCAGCCCGTTCGGCTCGACGATCCACCTGCTGCCCGGCTCGGACTCGCTGACCGGCGGGGGCGGGGAGCCGCCGATGGCGGCGCTGCGCGCCATGTGGGCGGACGTGCAGGCGGGGCGGCTGCCCGACGAGCCGACCATCGAGTGGTACCTGCACACCACCGTGGACCCGTCGCTGTCCGACGGCCACGGGCACCACTCGTCGGCGCTCTTCGTACAGTCGGTGCCGTACGCGCTGGCCGACACCACCTGGGACGAGGCGCTGCCCGGCTACGTCGACCGGCTGGTCGGCATCTGCGAGCGGTACGCCCCCGGCACGGGTGACCTGATCGCCGACGCGGTGCCGCTGCCGCCGCCCGGCATCGAGGCGCACTTCGGCATCACCGGCGGACACATCCACCACGTCGACAACACCGTCTCGTTCACCGACCGGATGCCGTACGCCACCGGCGTCGACGGCGTCTACGCGGGCAGCGCCGGCTGCCACCCGGCCGGCAGCGTCATCGGCGCCGCCGGCCACAACGCCGCCCGCCGCATCCTCACCGACCTGGCCCGCTGACCCCCGCTTCGGGAGCTAGCCGAGGGCCTCGCCGGCGGGGGCGGGGGTTTCGGCGTCGACGCGGTGGGCGCGGACCTTGTGCCCGACGCTGGTCAGGCAGCGGCCGCTGGGCAGGTCGAACCGCCAGCCGTGCAGCTGGCAGGTGAGCTGGTCGCCGTCGACGATGCCGAACCGGGTCAGGTCGGCCTTCAGGTGCGGGCAGCGCCGCTGCACCACCCAGTCGCCGAGGGTGATGTCCTCGGCGTCGCTGGAGCGCTCGTGCTCGTCGTACCAGCCCTCGGCGTACTGGAGGCGCTCGGTGGAGAGGCACTTGAAGAACGCGTAGACGAACTCGTTGTACTGGCCGATCCGGGCCGCCGAGAAGCGGCAGGAGAGGAAGAGGGAGTTGACCCAGTCCACCTCGCCGATGTGCAGCAGGTGCTCGATCAGCGCCCGCTCCGTACGGAACCGGTAGCGGACCTTCTCGTCGGCGTACGGGCGGACCTGCTTGCCGGGGAAGTCCACCACGATCGACTCAATCGTCTCGCCGCCCGAGTCGTCGGTGCCCACCAGGTCGAAGCGGACCGGGCCGCCGACCCCCTTGGCCAGGTAGATCGACTCGTCCAACAGCGGCTCGATCCGGCGCTGCATCTCCTTGAGCACGTCCACCTCGGGGTGGCGCCAGGACGCCTTCTCCGCCTCGATGACCGGCCGCTTGCGCTCGCGCATCTCCTCCAGGTGGGCCACCTTGTTGGCGAAGAACTCCTCCACCGGCACCGGGTGGCTGGTCTCGCAGCTCTCGGTGGTGATCTCCGCGACGCTGCCCGGGAGCAGCACGACGCCGTTGGTGCCGCCGACCTTGGCGTACTCGCTCAGGAAGACCGACTGGTCGGGGAAGATGTTGCCCTCGTCGCCGTGGATGTCGTTGAACTGCCACAGCTCGTCGTCGAGGAAGCACGGCGGGCCGGCGATCGGGAAGACGTGGTCGGCCTTCAGGTCGTCGATGTAGCGCCAGGTGCGGTCGAACTGCCGGTCCCGCTTCTGCTTGCCGAACGCCGTCTTCGCCGCCTGCGGCAGCTCGTAGACCATCGGGTACCAGATCGCGCCGGAGAACTGGAGCATGTGCGCGTGCACGTGGCCCAGCTCGGCGAAGACACCCAGGTCGGTGGGGCGGGCGTCGTTCTGGTTGAGCAGCCGGACGCCGTCGTACTCCACCCAGAGCGAGGAGTCGCCGATCGGGCCGTCGGTCGGGCTGGTCAGCGCCTGAATCATGATCTTCAGGCCGCCGTCCAGCTCCACGACCTGCTCGTTCGGCGCCTTGAGGAACCTGGTGAAGCCCAGTTCCCGCAGCTCGTCCTCCATCTCGGAGGTGGGGAACGCGGGCAGCAGCACGGTGGCGTCCTTCGACACGAAGCGCTTCAGGTGGGCCGCGTCGAAGTGGTCCCGGTGCAGGTGGGAGACGTAGAGGTAGTCGACGTCGCCGAGGGCCTCCCAGTCGAGCAGCGAGTTGTCCGGAAACGGAAACCACGAGGCGAAGTAGGCCGGATTGACCCACGGGTCGCACAGGATGCTGCCCGCGGCCGTGTCGATCCGCATGCTGGCGTGTCCCGTACCGGTCACTCGCACCGCAGTTCCCCCTCAAAACGACAAACAAGGTGTACGCCAGAAACGCTACCGGAGGGAGTCTGGCAACCCACCCGCGACGCCGGTAGTGCCGATGCGCCCAGGTGACGTCGGACCTTGGTCCCCCGGCTGCCACCCTCGTACGCCCTCCGGCCGACGCCCGTCCCGACCGGGCGGATCGTGCGGTCCGCCCCATCGGTCGGACCCAGCGCCGGGCCCGGCACGGGGCGTGCCAGACTAACCGGAGATCCGATCGCGAGGGAAGGACCGACAGTGGCAGGAAGCGAGCCGGTAACGTCGCCAGACCAGCACAAGCCCGGGCACCGCAAGTCCGGGCGGATCGGTGCGGTGGTCTCCGCGCTGGCCCTGTTGGCGATGCTCTGCGGCAACCACGAGGGCAGGGTCGAGAACATCTGGCTGATCGGCCTGGCCGTGCTGCTGCTGGTCATCGTCATCGGCGACGCCGTGCTGCGGCGCAACGGCCTGCGGTCCTGACGCACCCGCGCCAGCCGGCGTCGCACCGGTCCGCGCGCCGGAGACCACACGCACGAGGGCCCGCCCCCGACAGGGGAGCGGGCCCTCGCCGTACGCGGATCAGCGCCCGAACAGGATGTCCTGCACGTCCTTGAGCGCGGCGTCGACCTCGGCCTCGAAGTAGCCGCCCGGCACCAGCGGGAAGCGCAGCGTGTCCAGCTCCTTCGGGTTCACGGGCATCGCGTTTCGGCCCTGCATGCCCCCCAGCAACGTGTCGAAGAACCGGTCGACCTGGTCCGGGTCGTAGCCGCTGCCGAACCGGCGCACCTGGAAGCTGCGACGGATCTGGTCGACGCGGTAGAGGTCGCTGCCGGGCGGGCCGGCCATCGGCGGACCGACCATCGGCGGCGGGCCACCGACCGGGGGGCCGCCCACCGGAGGGCCACCGACCGGAGGGCCACCCACGGGCGGGCCGGCGTTCGGCGGGCCACCGAAGCCCGGCTGCGGGGGCGGGCCGGCCGGGCCGCGGTCCCGCAGGTCGCGCAGGTCGCGTTCCGGCATACGGATCTCGGCGGTCATGTCGGCGCGGGCGCGCCGGCCGGCCTCGAACCCGTCGAAACGCGGCTCGTCGCCGTAGCCACCGGGACCGTCGCCGTAGTTGCCGGGACGGTCGCCGTAGCCGCCACCCGGACCGTCGCCGTAACCACCACCCGGACGGTCGCCGTAGCCGCCGCCGGGGCCGTCGCCGTACTTGCCGGGGCCGTCGCCGTAGCCGCCACCCGGACGGTCGCCGTAACCGCCACCCGGGCCGTCGCCGTAGCCGGTGGGGCCGGCGGGGAGGCCGCGCGGCGGCGGGCCGCCGTGGCCCATCGGGCCACCCGGTCCCATCGGGCCGGGGCCGCCCGGGCCGCGCGGCGGCTCGTAGCCGCCCCGGGGCCCGTCGTATCCGCCGGCGAAGGCGCCGGTGGGCTCGTCGTAGCGGCCGTAGCGGTCGGCGGGCGGCCCGGCCTGCGCCGGCATCGCCCGGGGCGGCATCGGCTGCGGGACCGGCGACATGCCGCGATCGTCACGCCCCGGCGGCCCCATGCGGTCGGGCGGGCCCATCCGGTCGGGGGGCCCCATCCGGTCGGGCGGGCCGAGGCGGTCGGGGGGGCCGAGGCGGTCGGGGGGGCCGAGGCGGTCGGCGTCCCGGGGGTCGCCGCCGCGTCCGCCGACGCCGCCGCGCTCCTCCAGCTCGGCCAGCTGCCGCTCGACCCGGTCGAGGTGCAGGTCGACCTGCCACTCGTCGTAGCCGTTGAAGCGGACCCGGAAGACGACGTCGTGGACCTCCTGGGAGGCGACGGGCGCACCCACGGGCCGGCCGTCGAGCGTCGCCTCGACCCGGTCCAGGAAGGCATCGACCTCGTCGACCTTGTATCCCCGGCGGAGCGCCTTACGCCGGAAACGCTGACCCTGACTCGCCACTATGTCTCCTGGTCTCGTTCGCTACGCCCGGTCACGCCTTCTCCCCGGCCCGGTCGGTGTCCATGTCCTCGGCGGCGGCGAGCTGCCCACACGCTCCGTCGATCTCGCGACCCCGGGTGTCCCGTACCGTCGTCGACACCCCGGCCTCCCGCAACCGCCGGACGAACTCGCGCTCGACGGGCTTCGGGCTGGCGTCCCAGCGGCTGCCCGGAGTCGGGTTGAGGGGGATGAGGTTCACGTGGGTCAGCTTCCCGGCCAGCAGCCGCCCGAGCAGATCGGCTCTCCACGGCTGGTCGTTCACGTCTCTGATCATCGCGTACTCGATCGACACGCGACGCCCCGTGCGGTCCGCGTAGTCCCAGGCCGCATCCAGCACCTCGGACACCTTCCAGCGCTGGTTGACCGGCACGAGTTCGTCGCGCAGCTCATCATCGGGGGCGTGCAGCGACAGCGCAAGGGTCACCGAGAGGTCTTCGCTGGCCAGTCGGCGGATGGCCGGGACCAGCCCGACCGTGGAGACCGTGATGTGGCGCTGCGACAGCCCGAGCCCCTCGGGTGCCGGGGCGACCAGCCGCCGGATCGCCGCGACCACCCGGGAGTAGTTGGCCAGCGGCTCGCCCATGCCCATGAAGACCACGTGCGACAGGCGCGGCGGCGAACCCGCCACCGCTCCGGAGGCGGCCACCCCGGCCAGGTAGACCGCCTGGTCGACGATCTCGGCGGTGGAGAGGTTGCGGGTCAGCCCCGCCTGGCCCGTCGCGCAGAACGGGCAGGCCATGCCGCAGCCGGCCTGGCTGGAGATGCAGACGGTGACGCGGTCCGGGTAGCCCATCAGCACGCTCTCCACCAGCGAGCCGTCGTGCAGCCGCCAGAGCGCCTTGCGGGTCGCGCCGTCGTCGCACGCCAACTCCCGGACGGGGGTGAGCAGCCGGGGCAGCAGCTGGTCGGCGAGCTTCTCGCGGGTGGCGGCCGGCAGGTCGGTCATCTGCCCCGGATCGCGCACCAGGCGACCGAAGTAGTGGGTGGAGATCTGCTTGGCGCGGAACGCCGGCTCCCCCAGCTCGGCGACCAGGGCCCGGCGGCCGGCGAGGTCGAGATCGGCGAGGTGACGGGGAGGCATCGCGGGCCGCCGCCCGGGGGCGTCGGGGTCTGCGGGGATCAGGGGCAGGCTCGTCATGGCCCGTCCAGTCTGTCACGCCGGACTGTCGACACACCTGTCCGGAGGTGGCGAATCGCCCTCCGCCGCCCGGGCGGGACCGCTGACGACGGGTGATTCACGCCTCACTCCAGCACCGGGACGAAGACCGCCAGGAGCAGGTAGGCGGTCGGCAACGCGAAGAGGATCGAGTCCAACCGGTCCATCAGGCCGCCGTGGCCCGGGAGCAGGTTGCTCATGTCCTTGACCCCGAGATCCCGCTTGATCATGGATTCGGCGAGGTCGCCGAGGACGGCGGCGCCGGAGACCGCCAGCCCGAAGAGCGCGCCCCACCACGGGGCCACGTCGAGCAGCAGCCAGAGCAGCAGGGCGCTGCCCAGCGCCGCGGCGGTGACCGAGCCGGCGAAACCCTCCCAGGACTTCTTCGGGCTCACCGAGGGGGCCATCGGATGCTTGCCGAAGTTGACGCCCGCCGCGTACCCGCCGGTGTCGGAGAGGACCACCGCGGCCAGGGTCACCAGCACCCGCAGATGCCCGTCCTCGGGCGCCGCCGCCAGCAGCGCGGCGAACCCGCCGAGGAACGGCACGTACACGGCGATGAGGGTGGCGGCGGTCAGGTCCCGCTGGAAGCCGCCCGGTCCGTCGCCGAGTCGCCAGACCATGGTGCCCAGCACGGTCACCAGCAGGCCGAGGCTCAGCGCGTCGGGACCGGAGAACCAGGCCAGCCCGACGGTGAGCACCCCGCCGGCGATCAGCGGCACCAGCGGCGGGTGCGCGCCGCTGCGGCGTACCGCCCGGGCCATCTCCCAGATGCCGACGCCGACCGCCGCGGCCACCACCACCAGGAAGACGGGCGGATAGAAGAAGAGCGGCACCACGACCAGGGCTGCGAGGGCCACGCCGACGGCGATGGCCGCCGGCAGGTTGCGTCCGGCCCGGCTCGGGGCGGGCTGCTGGGTGGGTGGCCGATCGAGACCGGCCCGGCGCCGGCCGCGCTGCCGGCGGCCCGGGGGCGGCGCGGGGATCGGCTCCGGCTCGACGTCGCGGATCGGCTCTAGCCGGGTGGTCGGGTAGTCGGAGTCGTCGGGGTCGCGGTGGCCGTTCGACGCGGCCGCGCCACCGCCCGCCGGCATCCCGGCCTGCGGGCGGGGGCGGGCCGGCGCCTCGGCGTACGCGTCGGGGAGGACGGCGGGACCGCGGTGCCACTGGCCCGGCTCGATCTCGGGCTCCGGCCAGGGAAGTGCGGGCGCCGGTGCGGGGGCGGGGGTGTCGGGACGGTCCCAGCCGCGGGGCTCGGCGCTACCGTGGGGCTCGAGGTGGGACATCACGCACCGAGCGGGACCGGCACGAGATCCACCGACTGACGCACAACCACAACCATTCCCCTACCCGCGCGACTGTTCCGTCCGGTTGACCCGCCCGACGGCCGGCCGATCCCCACCGTTCACCGCAGGGTGGCCGGGAATCCTGCCGAGCCTACTGCACCCACCGGTTCCTCACGTCGGACCGGGCCCGTGACGGCCCTCGGACGACGGTGGCACCGGGCCCCGCCGCCCGAGCGGACGGCGGAGCGCCGGTGCCACGATGCCGTCGTCGGCGGCGGAGGCCGGCGTACGACTCACACCTCGAGGAGTTCGTTCTCCTTGTGCTTGACCAGGTCGTCGACGGCGGCGACGAAGCGCTGGGTCAGGTCGTCGAGTTCCTTCTCGGCGCGGCGGCCGTCGTCCTCGCCGACCTCGCCGACCTTGACGAGCCGGTCCAGCTCCTCCTTGCCCTTGCGGCGGATGTTGCGGATGGCCACCTTGGCCTCCTCACCCTTGTGCCGGGCGACCTTGATCATGTCTCGGCGGCGCTCCTCGGTCATCTGCGGGAGCAGGATGCGGAGCTGGTTGCCCTCGTTGTTCGGATTGGCGCCGAGGTCGGAGTCGCGGATCGCCTTCTCCATGGCGTTGATCTGCGAGTTGTCGTACGGCTTGATGATCACCATGCGCGGCTCGGGAACCCCGATGGACGCCATCTGGGGCAGCGGCGTCGGGCTGCCGTAGTAGTCGATGATGATCTTGGAGAACATGGCGGCGTTGGCGCGACCGGTACGGATCGCGCCGAACTCCTCCTTGGCGTGCTCGATGGCACGCTCCATCTTCTCCTCGGCCTCGAGGAGGGTGTCGTCGATCACCGGTCTCCTCGCCTCCTTCTGTGCTCGTCGTGGGCTTGTCGTGTCGGAGGGACCGCTGAGGTCGGGGTCACGCGACCGCTCAGGCGGTGATCAGGGTGCCGATCTTGTCGCCACCCACGGCCCGGATGATGGTGTCGTCGCCCTGCGCGCCGAAGACCAGCATCGGCAGGCCGTTCTCCATGCACAGGCTGAACGCGGCGGCGTCGGCCACCCGCAGGTTACGCCGCAGCACCTCGGAGAAGGTGATCGAGTCGAACTTGCTGGCGGTCGGGTCGATCCGCGGGTCGGCGGTGTAGACGCCGTCCACGCCGTTCTTGCTCATCAGCACCACGTCGGCGCGGATCTCCAGCGCCCGCTGGGCGGCCACCGTGTCGGTGGAGAAGTACGGCATGCCGGCGCCCGCGCCGAAGATCACCACGCGGCCCTTCTCCAGGTGCCGGATGGCGCGCAGCGGGATGTACGGCTCGGCGACCTGGGCCATCGTGATCGCGCTCTGCACGCGCGTCTCGATGCCCTCCTTCTCGAGGAAGTCCTGTAGGGCGAGGCAGTTCATCACGGTGCCGAGCATGCCCATGTAGTCGGCCCGGGCCCGGTCCATGCCGCGCTTCTGCAGCTCGGCACCCCGGAAGAAGTTGCCGCCGCCGACCACCACCGACACCTGCACGCCGCGGCGGACCACGGTGGCGATCTGCCGGGCGATGGCCTGTACGACGTCCGGGTCCACCCCGATCGCACCCCCGCCGAACACCTCACCGGAGAGCTTCAGCACCACCCGGCGGGCCCGGCCGGGAGGTGGCGCCGTCGGATCGTCCGCCGCCAGACTCCGGTCACTCACAACCTGCGTCATCCGCCCGCCCTTCCCCATGCGCACGTCCCGTACGCCCCGTAACCGCGAAACTGCCGTAGCCGACCCTATGTGACGAGGAGGCCGCGGTGCCTGTCACGTACACCGGCGGCCTCCTCGTCGACGTTCCCCTGCCCGTGGCGCGCGAAGCGCCCGGGGCGGCTCAGGCCTGGCCGACCTCGAACCGCACGAAGCGGGTGACGTCGATGCCGGCCTCGGCCAGCAGCTGCTTCACCGTCTTCTTGTTGTCGGCGACGGACGCCTGCTCGAGCAGGACGTAGTCCTTGAAGAACGCGTTCACCCGGCCCTCGACGATCTTCGGCAGGGCCGCCTCGGGCTTGTTCTCCTCGCGGGCGGTCTGCTCGGCGATGCGCCGCTCGGACTCGACGACGTCGGCCGGCACCTCGTCGCGGGTGAGGTACTTCGGCCGCATGGCCGCGATCTGCATCGCGACGCCCCGGGCGTCCGAGTCGGACGCCTCGTCGCCGGCGGTGCTGGTGTACTGCACCAGCACGCCGACCGCCGGGGGCAGGTCCTGGCTCTTGCGGTGCAGGTAGACGGCGGTGGTGCCGTCGAGCTTGGCGAACCGGTTGAGGACGAGCTTCTCGCCGATCTTGGCGGACTGCTCCTGCACCAGGTCGGCGACGGTCTTGCCGTCCAGCTCGGTCGCGAGCAGCTCCTCGGCGGTGCCGACGCCGCTGCGCTCGCCGTGCTCCACCAGCTGCTGGGCCAGCTCGATGAAGGCGTCGGTCTTGGCGACGAAGTCGGTCTCGCAGTTGAGCTCGAGCAGCGCCTTGCCGGAGTGGGCGATCAGACCGTTGGCGGCCGTACGGCCGGCCCGCTTGCCGACGTCCTTGGCGCCCTTGACGCGCAGGATCTCGACGGCCTTGTCGAAGTCGCCCTCGGCCTCGGTCAGCGCCTTCTTGCAGTCCATCATGCCGGCGCCGGTGAGGTCGCGGAGCTTCTTGACGTCCGCGGCGGTGAAGTTGGACATGGCTCTCTCTTCGGTGTTGAGACTGCGGGTGGGTTGGTCCTGGTGCCGGTTACCCGGATCCGGGCGCGACGTGCCCGGCGTACCTGCCGCTTCCCCGCCGCCCGGGAGAACGGGCGGCGGGGAAGCGGCGGTGCGGTCACTCCGCGGCGGCGGTCGCCGGCTGCTCGACCTGCGCCTGCGGGGCCTGCTCAGCCTGCGCCTGCGGGGCCTGCTCGGCCTGCTCGTCGGCCTTCTTCGGCTCCTCGAGCAGCTCGCGCTCCCACTCGGCCAGCGGCTCGTCGGTGGCGACGCCCGGCTCCGGCTTCTCGTCGCTGCCGCGACGACGGCCGGAACGGGCGATCAGGCCGTCGGCGACGGCGGCGGCCACGACCTTGGTCAGCAGCTCGGCCGAGCGGATCGCGTCGTCGTTGCCCGGGATCGGGAAGTCGACCTCGTCCGGGTCGCAGTTGGTGTCGAGGACCGCGATCACCGGGATGCCCAGCTTGCGGGCCTCGTCGACGGCGATGTGCTCCTTCTTGGTGTCGACCACCCAGATCGCGGCCGGAAGCTTCTGCATGTCCCGCAGACCGCCGAGGGTGCGGGTCAGCTTGATCTTCTCGCGGGAGAGCTGCAGGGTCTCCTTCTTGGTGTACCCGGCGGCGGTGCCGCTCAGGTCACCCAGGGCCTCCAGCTCCTTCATCCGCTGGAGCCGCTTGTAGACCGTCTGGAAGTTGGTCAGCATGCCGCCGAGCCAGCGGTGGTTGACGTAGGGCTGGCCGACCCGGGTCGCCTGCTCGGCGATGGCCTCCTGGGCCTGCTTCTTGGTGCCGACGAAGAGGATGCTGCCACCCTCGGCGACGGTCCCGCGCACGAACTCGTAGGCCTTCTCGATGTAGTCGAGGGTCTGGCGCAGGTCGATGATGTAGATACCGTTGCGCTCGGTGAAGATGAAGCGCTTCATCTTCGGGTTCCAGCGCCGGGTCTGGTGCCCGAAGTGGACACCGCTCTCCAGCAGCTGACGCATGGTCACGACGGCCATGGTGGGGTACTCCTCGTGGTCCCTGGTTGTTCCGCCCGGCCAGGCGGCCGGGCGTCCTGGCGCCCGGCCGGCGGCCATGGCGGGCCCGACCAAGATCGGGACCAGGGAGGCCGTCGCCCCACGACGGCTCGTGGAGAGGGCGCGCGAGGTCGACCGCGCGAGGCGGTCGCCAGTCGACCAGTGTACGCCCCTTCCCCGCCCCCGATGCCTCGGGTGCGGGGAAGGGGTCGGATCGCCCATTTCCGGCACTCGGCGCGCCCGCCCGGACCGGTGCTCGCCGTCGGCGGAGCGGTCCCGCGGGCGCCGCACCAGCCGCGTTGCCGGGCGGCCGGTCCGCTGCCCGGCGGCCTGCTGATCGCCGTTGACGGCGAGGCGGATGCAGCGCTCCGTGGGCACCGCGCGGAGCCGCCCCGCGGTCCCGGGTGGCCGGCTCGACGGTCGGGGGTCAGCCGACCGCGAGGGCGGCGGCGACGAAGAGCACCAGGCCGACGGTCAGGTACGCCGTCGGCGGGCGCAGCCAGCCCCGGCTCCCCTCCGCCAGCGACAGCCCGCCGGTGCGCAGCCCGTACAGGCCGATCGCGAAGATCGGCAGGCCGCAGACCAGGAAGATCCCCACCACGACGTCGGCGGCCGAGACCGGGTCGCCGGTCACGCCGCTGAGCAGCACCCGCAGCGCGGGCACCTCGAACACCAGGACCAACAGCGTGAAGAGGGCGGCCAGCGCCGGCCGCCGGGTCCGGTAGACGCCGTCGCCCGCCGGGGCTCCCGGGTGCGGGGCGACCACCGGGGGGTACGCCGCCAACTCTCCCGGCGCGAGGTCTGTGCGGGGCGCGATCGGCGTCATCGGCCCGGTCGGCATCTCCAGCGGGTTCGGGGGCTCGACCGGCCGGGCGGGCTCGTCGACCGGCGTCTCCGCCGCGCTCGCGGCATCGGCCGCCCGGGCGGGCGCGACGATCGGATAGCCGCCCAGCGGCGCCGGGCGGGTCGGGTCCACGGCCCGTTCGACGGGCCCCGCCCCGGCCAGTGCGTCGACGCCGGAGGTCGACAGCGCGTCGCGGGCCTCCCTCGACTCCCGGGCGGCGCGTCGCCCCGGGCGGTCGGCGGGCAGTTCCCCGGAGACGTCCGGGTCGGTCCCGGCCCGACGCGAGCGGCCCGCCCGGTATCCCTCGGTCTCCGACCGGGCGTCCCCGAGCGGCGGCACCGCCGCGAAGCGTCCCGAATCGCCGTCGCCGAACCGCCCGGACTCCGCCCCCGTGACGGCGAACCGACCGGAATCCTCGGGGCCGGTCACCGCGAACCGGCCGGACTCCTCCGCTCCGCCGACGGCGAACCGACCCGAGTCCTCCGGCCCCGTGACCGCGAACCGACCCGAGTCCTCCGGCCCGCCGAAGCGGCCCCGGTCGGCGTCGACGGCGCCGAAGCGGCCGGAGTCAGGCTCGACGGCGCCGAAGCGGCCGGAGTCAGGCTCCGCCGACGCGCCGAAACGTCCTGTCTCGCCACGCCGGGTCCCCCCGGCGTCGCCGTAGCGGGCGTCCTCGGCGGCCCGACGCGGCTCGGGGGCACTCAGGTCGTCGTCCCGGTAGCGGGACTCCGCCGCGCCGCGCCAGTCCGCCTCCCCGAAGCCGCTCTCGCGGTCACGGTCACGGTCGCGATCGGCCGGATACCAGCGCGACTCCTGATCTTCGACAAAGTTCCGTCGTCCGTCCACGTCCGGCACCGTATGCGACCGGCTCCACGGGCGCCATTCGCCCCCTGGGCACCCGCGTCCCCCGCGCACCGGGTCACCGCACGGCCACGCCCAGGGACGGCGCCCGGCCGCATAGCACGGCGAGGGCATGATCGTGCGTTCGTCCACAGCTCGTCCGCCGTCCACAGATCACGGGACGCGGGGCGGCGCCGCAGCGCCCGCCGGGGGCACCGTGCCGCACATGACGAAGCGGAACCAGGCGGTCGGCGCGTACGGGGAGCGGTGTGCCGTCCGGCACCTGATCGGGGCGGGACTGCGCCCGGTGGCCCGTAACTGGCGATGCGCCGCCGGGGAGATCGACATCATCGCCTGGGACGGGCCGGTGCTCGCCTTCTGCGAGGTCAAGACCCGCCGGTCCGACCAGTTCGGTCCGCCGGCCGAGGCGGTCGTACCGGCCAAGGCGCGGCGGCTGCGCGGGCTCGCCGCCCGGTGGCTCGCCGACACCGGCACCACCGCCGACGAGGTGCGCTTCGACGTCGTCTCGGTACGCCTCACCGGCGCCGGCGCGGCCCGGGTCGAGCACCTCAAGGGGGCGTTCTGATGGGCGGGCGTGACCGGACGGGATCGTGCGGCGGGCGCCTGCGGGCGGCGTCGTGAGCTACGCGAAGGTGCTCTGCGTGGGCCTGGTCGGCGTCACCGGGCATCTGGTGGAGGTCGAGGCCGACCTGGCGGCCGGGCTGCCGGCCGTGGTGATCTCGGGGCTGCCGGACACCGCCCTGCACGAGGCCCGGGACCGGGTCCGCGCTGCCGTGGTCAACTCGGGTCAGCGGTGGCCCAACCGGCGGATCACGCTCAACCTGCTCCCCGCCGACCTGCCGAAGTTCGGTTCCGCGTTCGATCTGGCGATCGCGGCGGCCCTGCTCGGCGGCTCCGGTGAGCTGCCGCTGCTGCCGCTGGAACACGTGGTGGTCCTCGGCGAACTGGGGCTCGACGGCACGGTCCGCCCGGTGCGCGGCGTGCTGCCGATGGTCGCCGCCGCCGCCCGGGCCGGCGTCGGGAAGGTGATCGTCCCGGCCGGCAACGCCGCAGAGGCGGCGGTCGTCCCCGGGGTCCGGGTCCGGGCGGTCGACACGCTGCACCGGCTGGTCAGCTTCATCCGCGACGGCTCGCCCCTGATCGAACCGGGGTCGGACGGCCCGACACCGACTGACGGTGGGCCCGACCTGGCCGAGGTCGCGGGGCAGGGGCTGGGCCGCAGGGCCCTGGAGGTCGCCGCGGCGGGCGGGCACCACCTGGCACTGGTCGGGCCGCCGGGAGCCGGCAAGACCATGCTCGCCGAGCGCCTCCCGTCGATCCTGCCGGAACTGGACGACGAGGCCGCGCTGGAGGTCACCGCGCTGCACTCGATCGCCGGGCTGCTGCCGCCGGGCGGCCGGTTGTTGCGCCGCCCGCCGTTCCAGGCGCCACACCACACGGCGACGGTGCCGTCGCTGGTCGGCGGCGGGTCCGGGCTGGCGCGCCCCGGCGCGATCTCACTCGCCCACCGGGGCGTGCTCTTCCTCGACGAGGCACCCGAGTTCAGCAGGGGCGCGCTGGAGGCGCTGCGCCAGCCGCTGGAGCACGGCCGGGTCCGGCTGGCCCGCAGCCGGGGCGGCGCCGAGTACCCGGCCCGTACCCAGCTGGTGCTGGCGGCCAACCCGTGCCCGTGCGCCAGGCCGGCCGGCGACGCGTACTGCGAGTGCCCGCCGCAGGCCCGGCGGCGCTACCTCAGCCGGCTCTCCGGGCCCCTGCTGGACCGGATCGACGTGCAGGTGCGGCTGCCGCCCGTCCGGGCGGCCGAGCTGATGGAGGCCACCGTCGACAGCGAGGCCTCCGCCACCGTCGCCGAACGGGTGGCGGTGGCCCGGCAGGCGGCGGCCGCGCGCTGGGCGGTGCTCGGCCACCGCGTCAACGCCGAGATACCCGGCCCGTACCTGCGCCGCCCGCCCTGGCGGTTGCCCGCGCCGGACACCGCCGAGCTGCGGGCCCGGCTCGACTCCGGGTCGCTGTCGGCCCGGGGCTTCGACCGGATCATCCGCCTGGCCTGGACCATCGCGGACCTGGACGGTCGGGACCGTCCCGACCGGGAGGACGTGCGGGAGGCCATTCAACTGAGGACGGGGGACGCGACGTGAGCATCGACGAGGAGACGCTGGCCCGGGTGGCGCTCACCTGGCTCGCCGAGCCGGGCACCCGGTCGGTGCACCGGCTGGTCGACCGGCTGGGCCCGGTGGCGGCGCTCGACCTGCTGCTCGACGGGGGCGCGCCGGACGAGACGCTGCGCAACAGCGTGGCGGCCCGTTGCGCGGCCGGCGACGCCAGGGCCGTCGCGGCCGAGGCACTGGCCCGTACGGAGCGGCTCGGCGCCCGGCTCGTCGTCCCCGGCGACGAGGAGTGGCCCGTCCGGGTCGACGAGCTGCGCCGGCTCCGGCTGCCCGAGGCCTACCGGCGGGTGGACGTCGAGACCGCTCCCCCGCTCTGCTTCTGGGTACGCGGCTCGTGGCCGCTCGGGGAGGCCTTCGACCGCTCCGTGGCGGTGGTCGGTGCCCGCGCCGCCACCGGCTACGGCACGCACGTCGCCACGGAACTCGGCTACGGGCTGGCCGAGCGGGACTGGACCGTGGTCTCGGGTGGCGCCTTCGGCATCGACGCCGCAGCCCACCGGGGCGCCCTCAACGCTGGTGGGCGCACCGTGGCGGTGCTCGCCTGCGGCGTGGACCGCCCGTACCCGATGGGCAACGCGGCGCTGTTCGACCGGATCGCCGACACCGGGCTGCTGGTCAGCGAGTGGATGCCGGGAGCCGACCCGCTCCGGCCCCGGTTCCTCATCCGCAACCGGGTCATCGCGGCGGGCACGCTCGGCACGGTGCTGGTGGAGGCGGCCGCCCGCAGCGGCGCCACGCAGACCACGCACCGGGCGCTCGCCCTGGGCAAGCCCAGCATGGTGGTGCCCGGCCCGGTCACGTCGGCGATGTCCGTCGGCGCCCACGAGACGCTGCGGGAGCATCCGAAGGCCCGGCTGGTGACCGGCGTCGCGCAGGTGCTGGAGGAGGTCGGGCGGATCGGTGACCTGGCACCCGTACCGCGTGGCCCCCAGCGGCCGGCCGACCTGCTCGACGACGACGCGCGGGCCGTCGTGGAGGCGTTGCCCCGCCGGGGCGCGGTGGGCGTGGACGTCCTCGCCGCGCGGGCGGGAGTGCCTGTCCGTACCGCGCTGCGGAAGCTGTCGATGCTCGAGGAGCTGACGTTGGTGCTCCGCCGCGACGACGGGTACGCCCTCGCGCCACCGCCCGGGGAGCAGACCGCGAGGCGAGCGGCGACGCCGGACGGAGCGTGAGGTGCCGGGCGGAGCACGAACCGTCGTCAGTCGCCCTCGAAGCGGATCTCCATCGCGCGCTCCTGCCGGCAGCGCCGCACCAGTCGGTCGAGTAGGCGCACGTGCGTCATCTCCGGCGTCGACCGGGCCACCTCGGCGAGGCAGCGCACCTCGGCGAGGAGCTGCGGCACCTGTGCGGCGGGGACCACCAGCTCACCGACCGGATCCACCCGGTCGAGCAGAGGGGTGCGCCCGGCGCCACGGACCCGCCGGACGAGATCCAGCAGCACGTCGTCGGGATCGGGCAGCACCTCGGCCGGCACGACGCGGTGCCGGCCGGAGCCCGCCCCGACCGCCCGGTAGAGGACGACGTCCACCCCCATGTCCGGTCCCCCTTCGACGCGCCTGATCCCGTCGCGCGGCGACCACGACCACGGCCCACGCCCGCCGGTACGACCAGTCTGCGCGCACCGACCGGCGCAATCCATCACCCCGGCCGCGCGACCCGGCCGAGATCGTCACCCCGACGGCGCGACCCGGGGCGAGGTCGGCACCGACCCGGGTCGTCCCCGGTACGCCGGCCCGGTGTCCTGCCGGTTCCGCCGGCCGTCCGTAGGCTGGGCCCGTGCCGCCCGAGGATCCGCCGTCCACCGCCGTCACGGCCTCGACCCGCACCGCCGCGTCCGCTCGACCGGGCGGGACGCCGCCGCGAGGTGCGCCGGCCGGTCGGTGGGTGCCCGGCAGGGAGTCGCGGTGAGCCGGGAGGCGAAGGGCACCCGGGCGGCCCACGAGGCTCTCCCGCCGGGCATGCGGGATGCGGTGGACGACTTCGCCGCGCACCTGGCCGGGGTGCGCAACCGTTCCGCCCACACCGTGCGGGCGTACGTCGGTGACGTGGTGTCGCTGCTGGACCACGCCCACCGGATGGGGTGCGCCGAGTTGCCGGATCTGGACCTCTCCGTGCTGCGCAGTTGGCTGGCGAAGCAGCGGACGACGGGGGCGGCCCGGACGACGCTCGCCCGCCGGGCGGCCTCGGCGCGGACGTTCAGCGCGTGGGCGCACCGCTGCGGGCTGCTCCCCGCCGACGTGGCCGGTGCCCTGGCCAGCCCACGGGCCCACCGGGACCTGCCGACCGTGCTGCGCGCCGACCAGGCTGCCACCCTGGTCGAGGCACCGGGCCGGCTCGCCGCTCCCGGGCCGACGCCGCCCACCCGGGACGAACCCCGGCCGACGTCACCCGGGGAGGACGGCTCCGGGTCCGCGTCGCCGGCGTCGCCGGATCCGTCCCGTACGCCGGACGGGGCGGCCGAGGCGGTGCTGCTGCGCGATCGGGCGCTGCTGGAACTGCTCTACGGCACGGGGGTGCGGATCAGCGAGGCGTGCGGCCTCGACGTCGCCGACGTCGACCACGCGCGCCGGGTCGTGCGGGTGTTCGGCAAGGGCGGCCGGGAGCGCGCCGTCCCGTACGGGGTGCCGGCGCAGCGGGCGCTCGACGAGTGGCTGCGCCACGGCCGGCCGGCACTGGCCGCACCGCGCTCCCGCGACGCGCTGCTGCTCGGTGCCCGCGGCGGACGGCTCAACCCGACGACGGCACGGCGGATCGTCGGCGGGTACGCGCAGGCCGCCGGCCTGCCTCCGGTCAGCCCGCACGGGCTGCGGCACTCGGCGGCCACCCACCTGCTCGAGGGCGGCGCCGACCTGCGGGCGGTGCAGGAGCTGCTGGGGCACTCCTCCTTGGCGAGCACCCAGATCTACACGCACGTGTCGGTGGAGCGGCTCCGCGCCGCCTACCGCCAGGCCCATCCCCGCGCGTAGGTGTCTGAGAAGTGGTGGGTCTGATCGCAGTCCTGGCGGCGCTCTGGCAGGCGGAAGACCTGGAAGGCGCGCAAGGCTGCCCGTGTTCGGAGATGCCGGGCCCCGGATCAGCCGCGGAACGGCGGCGGAACATCGACGGGTCGCTACGATCGTCGGGTGAGCCTGCCGCAGCCGCCCGAGCCGATCGTGGCAGCCCGTTTGCTCTTCTCGCTCGACCCGGCGGTCAGCCACCTGAACCACGGCTCCTTCGGCGCGGTGCCGCTCGTGGTGCAGCGGGCCCAGCAGCGGCTGCGCGACGAGATGGAGGCCAACCCGCTGCGCTTCTTCACCCAGGGCCTGGTCGACCGGATCGCCCACGCCCGCCGGCACCTGGCCGGTTTCCTGGGTGCCGACCCCGACGGCACCGCCCTGGTTTCGAACGCGACCACCGGCGTGGCGGTGGTGCTCCAGTCGCTCGGCCTGCGCCCCGGCGACGAGGTGCTCGCCACGGACCACGGCTACGGCGCGGTCGGCCTCTCCATCGCGCGGGAGTGCCGGCGTACGGGGGCCGTCGCCCGGGTGCTGCCCGTGCCGTTGACCGCCCCGGACGAGGAGATCGTCCAGCTCGTCCGCGCCGGGCTGCGCCCCGGCCGGACCCGACTGCTCGTCGTGGACCAGCTCGCCTCGGCGACCGCCCGGTTCTTCCCCGTCGCCGCGCTCGTCGGCGTGGCCCGGGAGCACGGGATTCCGGTCCTCGTCGACGCCGCGCACGCCCCGGGCATGCTGCCGACGCCGGTCAGCGACGTCGGCGCCGACTTCTGGGTGGGCAACCTGCACAAGTGGGCGTACGCGCCGCGCGGCACCGCCGTGCTGGTGGTCGCCCCGTCGTGGCGGGACCGGATCGAGCCGCTGGCCGTCTCGTGGGAGCAGGAGTCGGGGTTTCCCCGCCGGGTCGAGTGGGCGGCGACGCAGGACTACACGGGCTGGCTGGCCGCGCCGGTGGGCCTGTTCACGCTGCGCAGCCTCGGCCTGGACCGGGTACGCGGGCACAACGCCGCGCTGGCGGCGTACGGCCAGCGGGTGCTGGGGGACGCGCTGGGGGTGGCCCCCGCCGACCTGCCGGACCCCGGCGGGCCGGGGGTCGCCATGCGCATCGTGCCGCTGCCGGCGGGCCTCGGCACCACGTTCGAGGCGGCGCGGGCGCTGCGGGAACGGATCGCCGACCGGCTCGCCACCGAGGTCGCCGTCATGGCCTGGAACGGACGGGGCTGGCTGCGGCTCTGCGCGCAGGTCTACAACACCCCGGACGAGTACGAACGGCTCTCGGTGCGGCTGCCCCCGCTGCTCGCCCAGCGCTGAGGGCCGGGTCGGCGCCGTCGAGCGGCAGCAGCCGCACGGGTCCCAGGCCGAGCAGGGCCAGCGGATCGAGGTAGTCGGCGCCGCGCCGCAGCCCCCAGTGCAGGCAGGCGGGGGCGGGGCAGCCCGGGTGGCCGGCGAGGAGGGCGCCCAGCGGTGCCCCGGCCGCCAGTGTCTCGCCGGGGCGGACCGCCGGCGACACCGGCTCGTGGGTGGTCCGCAGACCGTCGGCGTGCCCGACGGTGACGACGGGACGGCCGGCGACCAGGCCGGCGAAGAGCACCGTGCCGGCGCCGGCGGCCCGCACGGTCGCGCCGGGCGCGGCGGCCAGGTCGACGCCCCGGTGCCCGGGCAGCCACGGTCGCGGCGGCGGGTCGAACCGGCGCACCGGGCGCGGAACGCCGTCGAGCGGCCACCGGAACCGCGCCACCCCGGGCGACACCGCACGGGCCGGCACGACCGCACCGAACGGCCGTGCCGCCGGGACCGGCCGGACCACCGGCGTGGACAGCCAGGAACCGGGCGCGGGCGGCCGGGCCACGAGCACGGGCGGCGGAGCGACGGGCGCGGGCGGCCGGGCGACGGCTGCGGGCGGCCGAGGGACAGGCGCGGCGGGCCCGAGGGAGAGCAGGGCGGCGCAGAGCGCGACGGCGGTACGGGCGGCAGGTCGCATGGGCGCACCCTGCCCGGCGCCCGCCCGCCCCCGCCACCGGCGACACCGTCGCCTGTGGACGACGGTCGTCCTGTGGACGGCCCCCCACAGGGCCGGGCGGTCTGCTAGGCAGGCTCACGACGGATCGCCGGCACGGCCGGTGGCGGCTACGCTGCGGCGGGTGACGCGCGACTGGTACGCCTGGCACGGTGACTACGACGAGGCGGGTTCGGCGCTGTCCCGCCGGCTCGTGGAGGTGCGGCTGCGGGTGCGGGAGGCGCTCGACGCGGCCCCGCCCGGTCCGCTGCGGGCGATCAGCCTCTGCGCCGGCCAGGGCCGTGACCTGATTCCCGAGCTGGCGGCCCACCCCCGCCGCGACGACGTGGTGGCCCGACTGGTGGAGTGGGACCCGCGCAACGCCGAGGTGGCCCGGTCCGCCGTCCGCGCGGCCGGCCTGACCGCCGTGGAGGTGGTGACCGGCGACGCGGCGCGCACCGACACGTACGCCGGTCTGGTCCCGGCCGACCTGGTGCTGGTCTGCGGGGTGTTCGGCAACATCAGCGACGCGGACGTACGCGCCACGGTGCGGCACTGCGCGGCGCTCTGCGCGACCGGCGGCACGGTGGTCTGGACCCGGCACCGGCGGGAGCCCGACCTGGTCCCGACCATCCGGGGCTGGTTCGAGCGGGAGGGCTTCACGGCGGGGACGGTCAGCACTCCGGCGCGCGGCGTGGGCGTGGGGGCACAGCGCTTCCTCGACGTACCCCGGGCCCTGCCGCCCGACGCGACGATGTTCATGTTCGTCGACTGACGGCCCGCACGCGTGCCGGCGATCTCGACGCGCTTGGCCGCCCCGCGGCGACCCGTCGGGGCGGTGCGGGTTAGCCCCTCGCCCGGCGGGTATGCCGCCGCCTGCACCTGGCCAGAGGGGCTGGAGGTCGAATTCCGGTGACCGAAGCGTTCTTCGAGCAGTTGGCGAGCACGGGGTTTGAGCCGCGGCTCTGCCGGATGTCCGGCACCGTCCGGTTCGACATCCGCGACGGTGACCGGGTGCGGAAGTGGCTGCTGACCGTCGACCAGGGCAGGCTGCGGCTCTCCCAGGACGATGGTCCCGCCGATGCCGTGTTCACCATGTCCTCCGAGGTCGCGGACGCCATGGCGCGGGGTGAGCTGAACGGGCTGGCCGCGATCCTGCGCGGCGAGATCATGGTCGACGGCGACTTCGGCCTGGCGCTGCGGATGGGCCTGCTGTTCCCCGCACCGGCCGTGCCGCGCGAGGCCGGTGCGCCCCGGACGCGGGGGGCGGCCAGGTGAGGGACATCGCGGGCACCGTGTCGTGCATCGACGGCAACTCGTTCATCGTGTCGGACTCCAGCGGTGACGTGGACGCGGCGCCCGCCACGCCGGCCGGGCTGTTCGCCGCCGACACGCGCTTCCTGTCCCGCTGGATCCTCACGATCGGCGGCGAGCGGCTGACCGCGCTGTCGGTGGACGACAGCCAGTACTTCGAGGCGGCGTTCTTCCTGGTTCCGGGCGGACAGGTCGACTACGTGCAGGCCGACGTGTCGGCGATCCGGCGGCGGCGGATCGGGCCGGACCTGACCGAGTCGGTGACGGTGTTCAACTACGGCGAGCACGACGTCGACCTCGACGTGCGGCTGGAGGTGGCCGCCGACTTCGCCGACATCTTCGACATCAAGTTCGACGTCCGCGAGAAGGCCGGCACCTACTACTCCGAGGTCCGTGACGGCGAACTGGTGCTGGGCTACCAGCGCGGCACGTTCCGGCGGGAGGTGTGCGTCTCGGCGAGTGAGCCGGCCAGCGTCGACGCGCGCGGCGTCCGGTTCCGGCCCCGGCTGCGGCCCGGACAGCAGTGGTCGACGCAGCTGCGAGTGACGATGCGGGTGCTGCGTCCCGACGGCCACGACTGGCGCGCGGCGGTGCGCGCGATGCGCCCCGACGAGTCGACCCTGCCGGACGCCCTACGCGCGTGGGTCACGCAGGCCCCCCGGCTGGACACCGACAACAGCGCGCTGCGGCAGGTGTACCACCGCAGCCTCGAGGACCTGGCGGCGTTGCGCTTCGCACCGCTGTCCCTCGGCGGCGCCACCGTGCCCGCGGCGGGCCTGCCCTGGTTCATGACCCTCTTCGGCCGGGACAGCCTGCTGACCTGTCTGCAGACCCTGCACGTCACACCGTCGCTGGCCCCGCCGACGCTGCGCATCCTCGCGTTCCTCCAGGGCGGTCGCCGGGACGACATCCTCGACGAGGACCCCGGGCGGATCCTGCACGAGCTGCGCTACGGCGAATCGGCCGCCTTCGAGGAGCAGCCCCACTCGCCGTACTACGGCACCGTGGACGCCTCGCCGCTGTTCGTGGTGCTGCTCGACGAGTACGAGCGGTGGACCGGTGACGGGGCGCTGGTCAAGGAGTTGGAGAAGGAGGCCCGGGCGGCCCTGGAGTGGATCGACCGGTACGCGGACCTCACCTCCACCGGCTACGTCTGGTACGAACGACGCAACCGCGCCACGGGCCTGGAGAACCAGTGCTGGAAGGACTCCTGGGACGGCGTCTCCTACGCCGACGGCAGGCTGCCGGGCTTTCCCCGGGCCACCTGCGAGGTGCAGGGCTACGCGTACGACGCCAAGGTCCGCGCGGCCCGCCTCGCGCGCGCGTTCTGGGACGACCCCGCGTACGCCGACCGGCTGGAGCAGGAGGCGGCGGCGCTGAAGGACCGGTTCAACCGGGACTTCTGGATCGACGAGCGTGGCTACTATGCGCTCGCCCTCGACCACGACGGCACCCCCGTGGACGCCCTGTCCTCCAACATCGGACACCTGCTGTGGAGCGGCATCGTGCCCCCGGACAGGGCCCCGCGCATCGTCGAGCACCTGATGGGCCCCGCGCTCTTCTCCGGCTGGGGGGTACGCACCCTCGCCGAGGGTCAGGGCCGTTACAACCCGCTCGGCTACCACAACGGGACTGTCTGGCCCTTCGACAACTCGTTCATCGCCTGGGGCCTGCGCCGCTACGGGTTCGCCGCCGAGGCCGGTCGCATCGCCGAGGGCATCATCGCCGCCGCGACCTACTTCCACGGCCGCCTGCCGGAGGCCTTCGGCGGCTTCGACCGCCAGACGACCCGGTACCCCGTCCGCTACCCCACCGCCGGCAGCCCCCAGGCGTGGTCCAGCGGCGCGTCCCTGCTCCTCATCCGGGCCATGCTCGGCATCGACCCGCACGAGGGGCACCTCGCCGTCGACGCGGCGCTCCCACCGAGCTTCCAGCGGATCGCGCTGCTGGACGTTCCCGGCCGCTGGGGCAGGGTCGACGCCTTCGCCCGTCACCGCCCCGACCAGCCGCCGACCGACGACACCGGCGGCTACCCCTCCCTGCTCGGCTAGCGACCGGCGGAGCCCATCGAGCACGACGGGCGGAGCCGCAGAGCACGACGGTCGGAGCCGGAGGGCCGCCGGTCGGAGCCCGTGGAGCGAGGCGGTCGGAGCCGGAGGGCGCGGCGGGTGACGGCGTGGGGAATCACCCGGCGTTCCCGGCGCGGCGGCGTCGGCCCTAGGCTGGGACGGGCGCACGGCGGAGCCGCCGCCGTCGGCCCCGGGAGGCCTCGATGACCACTGTGGACGACGCCAGCGGGCCTTCGCGGGTGGCGGAGCCCGGCGAGGGGGTCACCGCCGAGGAGTTGCAGCTCGCCGCCCGCAACCACGGCATCCCGCTGGAGGCGCTGCGCTACGACGTGACCCCGGCCGGCCTGCACTACCTGCTCATCCACTACGACATCCCGGACCTCGACCCGGACACGCACGCGCTGACCGTGACCGGCGCGGTGGACCGGCCGCTGACGCTCGGCCTGGCCGCGCTGCGCGAGCGACCCCGGGTCACCCGACGGGTGACGCTGGAGTGCGCGGGCAACGGGCGCGCCCTGCTGCACCCGCGCCCGGTCAGTCAGCCGTGGCTGGTCGAGGCCGTCGGCAACGCCGAGTGGACGGGCACCCCGCTGGCGCCGCTGCTGCGCGAGGCGGGCATCGCCGCCGACGCCGTGGACGTGGTCTTCACGGGCGCCGACCACGGGGTGGAGCGCGGCGTCGAGCAGGACTACCAGCGGGCGCTGCCGGCGGCCGACGCGCTGCGCGAGGAGGTGCTGCTGGCGTACGAGATGAACGGGACTCCGCTGCTGCCGCAGCACGGCGCCCCGCTGCGGCTGATCGTGCCCGGCTGGTACGGCATGGCGCACGTCAAGTGGCTGCGCGCGATCGACGTACGCACCGAGGCGTTCGACGGTTACCAGAACGCGGTGGCCTACCGGCTGCGTGAGGACGCCGACGACCCCGGGGTGCCGGTGACCCGGATCGAGCCGCGGGCGCTGGTCCGGCCGCCCGGCTTCCCCGACTTCATGTCCCGCACCCGCGTGCTTCGCGCCGGTCCGTGCACGCTGGACGGTCGCGCCTGGTCGGGCCACGCCCCCGTCGCCTCGGTTGAGGTGACCACCGACGGCGGGGTCAGCTGGCGGCCGGCCACTCTGGACGGGCAGGTCGGCGGGGAGTTCGCCTGGTGCCGGTGGCGGTACGAGTGGACGGCGACGCCGGGCAGGCACGTCCTCGGGGCCCGTGCCACCGACGCCTCCGGCCGCAGTCAGCCGGTCGAGCAGCGGTGGAACCGGGGCGGTTTCGCCAACAACCTCGTCCAGCGCGTCGAGGTCGTGGTGCCGTCGGACTGAGGCCGGCCGCCGGGGCGGAGGGCAACGACGGCCGCGCGGCGGTGGGGGCGCCGACGGGGCCGTACGCCCGGCGGTGGGACCGTCGGGCGGGGCCGGCGGTGGGTCAGCCGCCGAAGCCGGAGTCGGCGGGCAGCGAGATGTCGGGCTTCTCCAGCTCCTCGACGTTGACGTCCTTGAAGGTCATCACCCGGACGTTCTTCACGAACCGGGCGGGGCGGTACATGTCCCACACCCAGGCGTCGTGCATCTCGACCTCGAAGTAGACCTCACCGTCGGAGTTGCGCACGTGCAGGTCGACCTGGTTGGCCAGGTAGAACCGGCGCTCCGTCTCCACCACGTAGGAGAACTGGCGGACAATGTCGCGGTACTCCCGGTAAAGCTGGAGCTCCATCTCGGTCTCGTACTTCTCGAGGTCTTCCGCGCTCATCGCACTCCGCCTTCCATGACCACATCTTCCCCCACCGACGCCGGAGGCCGAGGCTGCTCGCCCAACGCCACGCCGACGGTACCCCCTGGCGGGCAGGAGCGCTCCATCGGCTCGTCCCGCCTCGCATCCGCCGGCCGGCGCGCGCGGGGCGGGGCGCCGTCGCGACCGGACACCGCCGCCACGTTGACGTACGAGAACCGGTGCTCCCGGCACGGCCCCCGCTCCCGCAGCGCCGCGGTGTGCTCCGCGGTGATGTAACCCTTGTGTTCGGCGAACCCGTAGCCCGGGAACGCCCCGTCCAACTCGACCATCATCCGGTCCCGGGTGACCTTGGCCAGCACGCTCGCCGCCGCCACGCAGGCCGCCACCCGGTCGCCCTTCCACACGGCCAGCCCCGGCACGTCGAGGCCGTCCACCCCGAAGCCGTCGGTCAGCACGTAGTCGGGCCGGGTCGTCAGCGACGCCAGCGCGCGGCGCATCGCGGCCAGGTTGCACACGTGCAGGCCCCGCTCGTCGACCTCCTCGGCGGGAACGACCACCACGGCGTACGCGAGCGCGCGGGTCACGACCTCGTCGTGGATGCGCTCCCGGCTCGCGGGGGTGAGCAGCTTGGAGTCGGCCAGCCCGTCGATCTCGCCGCGCCGCCCCTCGGGCAGGATCGCGGCGGCGGCGACCAGCGGCCCGGCGCACGCGCCGCGACCCGCCTCGTCCGCCCCGGCGACGTGCCGGAAGCCGCGCCGCTGCAACGCGCGCTCCAGCGCGTAGAGCCCGCCCTCGCGGCGCACCACGGTGCGCGGGGGCGTCAGCACGGCGCGTCCTCGTGGCCGTCGAAGCCCTCCTGGCGCCCGCCCACCCCGACCGTCGGCGACGCCGGGGCGGCCAGCGACCGGGCCAGCACCGCCGACAGGTCCGGCGGGTAGTACCGCTCCCCGCTGGCGACCAGCTCGTCCGGGGGCCACCACCGGTGCGCGGCGACGCTGGCCCGCTCGACGTCGTTGAAGCCGGCGGTGTCGACCTCGTGGCCCGTCACCCGCACCAGGAAGAACTCCTGTTCCTGCCGGTACCACACGCCGTCGAAGGGGAACTCCGCCACGTCGCGGTGCACGGGCGCCCCGAACGCCGTCGCCGGCAGCCGCAGCCCGGTCTCCTCGGCCAGCTCCCGCGCCGCGCACTCGGGGTAGGTCTCCCCCTCGTCCAGGCCGCCGCCGGGGGTGAACCACCAGCGCCCGTGCTCGGGGCGGGCCGGGTCGGAGCCACAGAAGAGCAGCACCCGACCCGCCGCGTCGACGAGCAGGACGCGCGCCGCGCGCCGAGGGGTGTAGACGGTCACCGCACCAGCCTGCCAGACGCCGCCGACAACGCCCACGCCCGGCGGCCCCTATGGTTCGGGGATGGCCTCGTACGACTCGGGCACGCTCAGCCAGGTGGCCCGGCCGACGGGCCAGAAGACGGTGAAGGCCCGCCCCACGACCTCGCCCTCGGGGATCGTGGCGACGGTGATGTCCTGACCGGACTGCTGCCAGTGCTCCAGCGAGTCGCCCGAGGCCTCGCGGTGGTCGCCCATCACCCAGAGCCGGCCCTTCGGGACGGTGATGTCGAACTCCTCGGCGGTCTTGTCGCCGGGGTAGATGTAGGGCTCGTCCAGCGACTTGCCGTTGATCACCAGCCGGTCCTGCGCGTCGCAGCAGACCACGTGGTCGCCGCCGACGCCGATGACGCGCTTGATGAAGTCCTCGCCGTCGGGGTTGGCGCTCCACTCCAGGGGGGCCTTGAAGACGATCACCTCGCCCCGGTGCGGGGACCGGAAGTCGTAGACCAGCTTGTTGACCAGCACCCGATCGTCGATCTGGAGGGTGTTCTCCATCGACGGGGAGGGGATGAAGAAGGTCTGCAGCACGAAGGCACGCACCAGCACCGCGACCAGGATCGCCACACCCAGGAGGATGGGCAGCTCCTTCCAGAAGGAACTGCGCGGCTTGTCGGTCTGCTCGTCAATCACGGCACGAGCCTACGTTGCCCGGCCGGACGCCACCGTCCGGAACGCGCGAGAACGGCGAGCGCGGCAGCGGTCGGGGCCAACAGCACCAGATCGCCGTCCGGCGTGGGGCGGACCGGGGGCGGGGCGCCGGTGGAGGCGGCCGGCGGGTCGGCGACGTCGTCGAAGGTCGCGGGCACTGACAGGCCGCTCCACCGCGACGACGGCCAGACCACCGTGAACGCCCGGCCCACCACGTTCTCGATCGGCACCGGCCCCTGGCAGCGGGCGTCCTGGGAGACCATCCGGTGGTCGCCCATCACGAAGATCTGCCCGGGCGGGACCACGACCTCCTCGAAGCGCCGGGAGCGGCACTCGCGGGGGTTGGGCGGGATGTCGAGCGGCGAGTCCCGCAGGACGTACGACGACTCGTCGAGCGGGGTGCCGTTGACCAGCACCCGCCCCTCGGCGTCGCAGCACTTCACCCGGTCGCCGGGCAGGCCGATGACCCGCTTGATGAAGTCCTTCTCGCCGGGGCGGCTGACGCCGACCAGGTCGCCGATGGTCCGGCTGAGCTTGCTCGCGAACCCGGGCTCGGGCTCCTCGTCGACCTGCGGGGCCCAGCGCTCGGTGCCCCGGAAGACGACGACCTCGCCCCGCACCGGGTCACGTACGTCGTAGACGACCTTGTTGACCAGGACCCGGTCGCCGACGAGGAGGGTGTCCTCCATCGAGCCGGAGGGGATGAAGAACGCCTGGAGCAGGAAGGTGCGGATCAGCACCGCAAGGCAGAACGCGACGACGAGCAGCAGCGGCAACTCCTGCCAGAGGGGCATCTGTCGGCGGGGCCGGCGGGCCCGACGTCGCCACGGGTCGACGGCGCCGTCCTCGTCACGTGTCTGCACCACGCCACTCTCCGGTCAGCAGAAATGACACTACCGCCCGGGAACCCCGTCGGGGCTCCCCGGGCGGTAGTGGCCGTCGCTCCGCCGTGGTGGCGGGACGTCGCCCGGCTGCGCCCGTAGCGACCAGGGTAGTGCGGTCCGGTCGGTACGACATACGCGCAGCTCGGGCGGCGTGGCGAGCGCGAGGGTCAGCTGGGCTGCTTCTCGCGCTTCTCCTTGATCTTGGCCTTCTTGCCGCGCAGCTCGCGCAGGTAGTAGAGCTTGGCCCGGCGCACGTCACCGCGGGTCACGACCTCGATCCGGTCGATCGCCGGGCTGTTGATCGGGTAGGTGCGCTCGACACCGACACCGAAGCTGATCTTGCGGACCGAGAAGGTCTCGCGCAGACCGTCACCCTGGCGGCGGATGACGACGCCCTGGAAGATCTGGACACGGGACCGGTTGCCCTCGACGACCCGGGCGTGCACCTTGACGGTGTCACCGGCACGGAAGTCGGGGAGGTCGGTGCGCTTCGACTGGGCGTCAAGGGCGTCCAGGATGTTCATCGCTGCGTCCTCGTGAGGCTCACGGCGCACCGTCAATCGGTGCGCGGGTGGGTGATTCTGATCCCCGGGTGGTGGTCGGTGACCCGACCCCGGTCGAGGATCCTCGCAGCCGGCCGCGGCGCGGCCGGTTGCGGCAACCCCCCTACTTTGCCACATCCCCCGGCGGCACCTGAAATCCGGCCCGGTCCAGCGCGGCGACGTCCCGCTTGTCGAGCCGGTCCGGGTCCAGCGCCGCGAGCATGTCGGGCCGGCGGTCCGCGGTGCGGGTCAGCGCCTCGTCGCGCCGCCAGCGGGCGATCCTGCCGTGGTCACCGGAGCGGAGCACCTCCGGCACCTCCAGCCCGCGCCAGGTCGCCGGCTTCGTGTACATGGGGGCCTCCAGCAGCCCGTGGGCGTGCGACTCCTCGGCCAGCGAGCCCGCGTTGCCGAGCACGCCGGGCAGCAGCCGGGTGACCGCCTCCAGGATCACCAGCACGGCCACCTCCCCGCCGAAGAGGACGTAGTCGCCGAGGGAGACCTCGGTCACCGGCATCCGGGTGGCGGCGTGGTCGAGCACCCGCTGGTCGATGCCCTCGTACCGGCCGCAGGCGAAGAGCAGGTGCGGCTCGGCGGCCAGCTCGTGCGCCATCGCCTGGGTGAAGGGGGCGCCGGTCGGCGCCGGCACCACCAGCCTGGGCGCGGTCACCTCCGCCGGGGCGAGGGCGTCGAGCGCCTCGCCCCACGGCTCCGGCCGCATCACCATGCCGGGCCCGCCGCCGTAGGGCGTGTCGTCGACCGTGCGGTGCACGTCGTGGGTCCAGATCCGCAGATCGTGTACGGCCAGCCGCAGCGTGCCGTTCGCCCGCGCCCTGCCGATCAGCGACAGGTCGAGCGGGGCGAAGTACTCCGGAAAGATCGACACGATGTCGACGCGCATGCGGGGGTGCTCCAGCGGTTCTACAGATCGAGCAGACCGGCCGGCGGGTCGACGACGACGCGACCGCCGGCGAGGTCAACCTCGGGGACGATCGCCTTGACGAACGGGATGAGCGCCGTGCCGCCCTCGGGGCGGCGCAGCACCAGCAGGTCGGAGGAGGGGGCGTGCTCGATCCGGGCCACCTCGCCCAGCCGGTCGCCGCCGGGGTTGACCACGGCCAGCCCGACGAGCTGGTGGTCGTGGAACTCCTCCGGGTCCTCCGGCGCGTCGACCTCGCCGCTGTCGACCCCGATCAGCGTGCCGCGCAGCGCCTCGGCGACGTCCCGGTCGAGAATGCCCTCGAACGCGACCAGCATCCGCCCCTGGTGCCAGCGGGCGGACTCCACGACCAGTTCGGCGGGCACCCGGAAGGCCTCCCCGCGCTCGGACGCGGCCGGCGGCGGGACCGCCCCGGGCTCGGTGCGCAGCACCTTCCCCGGGGCGAACCGCGCTTCGGGCTCGTCGGTCCGCACCTCCACGGTGACCTCACCGCGGATGCCGTGCGGCTTACCGATCCTGCCGACGATGAGCAGCATCAGTACGAGTCGACGATGTCGACGCGCACACCGCGCCCGCCGATGGAGCCGATCACCTGGCGCAGCGCCTTGGCGGTCCGCCCGGACCGCCCGATCACCGTGCCGAGGTCCTCCGGGTGCACGCGGACTTCCAGCCGCTTGCCCCGACGGGAGTCGACCATCCGGACGCGTACGTCATCGGGGTGGTCGACGATGCCCTTGACCAGGTGCTCCAAGGCCGGACGCAGAGGCATGTCAGGCCTGCTCACCGGCGTCGGCAGCGGCAGCCGGGGCCTCGGCCGGAGCCTCGGTCTTCGGCGCCTCGGCCGGAGCCTCCGCCTTGGCGGCCTTCTTGGCCGGCTTGGCCGGGGTCTCGGCCAGCCCGGCGGCGGCCTTCGCCTCGGCCTCGTACGCCGCGGTGCGGTCGACCCGCTCCGGGGCGACCTTCAGCGGCGGCGGGGCCGGCAGGCCCTTGAACTTCTGCCAGTCACCGGTCAGCTCCAGCAGCCGCTGCACCGCCTCGCTCGGCTGGGCGCCGACGGACAGCCAGTACTGGACCCGCTCCGACTTGACCTCGATCACCGAAGGGTCTTCCTTCGGCTGGTAGACCCCGACGAACTCGATCGCCCGGCCGTCGCGCTTGGTGCGCGAGTCGGCGATGACGATGCGGTACTGCGGGTTGCGGATCTTGCCCATCCGCAGGAGCCGGATCTTTACGGCCACAGTTGTTTCGCTCCTGTTGCGATCTCACCTGCCCGAACGGGCGGTGCACGGGTGAGTGTCGACCGGCACAGTGGGGTTGGGCCGGAGACTGCTCGGTGGACTGGCGACGTGCCCGGGTTAGAGGGCGCCGGACGCGCGCCGGATACCAGCCAGCCATTCTGCCAGATCCGGCCCGGATCTCTCACACCGGACCGCCCCCGGTCACCCGCGCGGCGGCGGAAGTGACCGAAAGCACAGTCGCCCGCCGGCTGCGGGCGGGCGCGGGATCAGCGCACCGGGGGGCGGTCCCAGCCCGGCGGCAACTCGTCGGGGACCAGCCAGTCGGGCGGCGGGGTGAAGTCGCACCAGGTGCCGTCGAACGGGAACTCCCCCGCCTCGGCCAGCGCGATCACCCGCTTGCCCTCGGCCCGCACCGCGTCCGGGTCGGGCACCCAGTAGTGGTCGGGGAAGGCCAGCCGCTCGGCGAACTCCTCCTCGTCCTTCCACTCCCAGCTGCGGTCCGGGCGGACCAGCACGTCGAGGTCCTGGTCCACCATGTCGACGCCGGCGAGCGCGCCGTCGTCCCAGCGCACCCCGGGCTCCTCCAGGTTGACGTACCAGGTGGCGAAACGGTCGTGCGCGTCGCGGAACCACCACACCGAATGGGCGGCTTCGGCGGGCAGGAACTTCAGCACGGACGGGCCGTCCCACCGGCCTGTGACCAGCCCGTACGACGAGGAGATCCACTCGGTGAACGGCACCGCCCGCATGCCCAGCCCGGCCTCGGTGACCTCGCTCGCGACCGGCGCGTCGCGGGGCACCCAGAGCAGCAGGCCCCGGTCGTCGTCGCTGACCACCCGCGCGGTGCGGGCCCAGCCGATCCGGCCCCGCCGCACGTTGCGGTGCACGATCAGCCGCCCAGGTTCGAATCTCACGCCCCGACCCTACCGGCGCCCGGCGGGCTCCCGCCCCGTCGACCCGCGGGCGCCGGAACGCGCACGGCCGGCCCCGCGAGGCGGGACCGGCCGTGCGGCGTACGGGTCGGTCAGTAGGCGCGGGCCAGGATGGCGACCAGGTCGGGCTCGTCCTCGGAGTCGGGCACCGAGCCGTCGGCGCGCAGCAGGCAGCGCACGGTGACGCCCTGGCCGTTCGCCTCCGCCTCGCCCTGCACGCCGACCGCCGACCACGGCACCATGGCCCAGCCGGTGGCCGCCGCCTCGATCGCCTTGGCGAGGGTCGACACCTCGACGGTGCGGGACTTCCGGTGGGCCAGCGCCTGGTCGTGCAGGGCCCGCTGGTCGGCGTCGAGGGCGGCCAGCACGGCGGTCACCACGTCGGCCACCGGCGTCGGGGACTTCGAGCCGTCGGTGCGCCGGACCACGACCGCGTTGCCGGCGGCCAGGTCGCGGGGGCCGACCTCGACGCGTACGGGATAGCCGCGCAGCTCGGCGTCGACGGCCCGGCGGCCGAACGGGGTGTCGGTGCGGTCGTCGAGCGCGACCCGGACCCCGGCGTCGCGCAGCGCGTCGGAGAGCTTCTTCGCGGCCTCACCGACGCCCTCGCCGTCCTTGACCACCATGACGTACGCCTGCACGGGCGCCAGCTTCGGCGGCACGCGCAGCCCGTTGTCGTCGCCGTGGCACATGATCAGGCCACCGAGCATGCGGGTGGAGGTGCCCCAGGAGGTCGTCCAGGCGTGTTCCCGGCCGCCCTCGGCGGAGGAGTAGCTGATGTCGAAGGCCTTGGCGAAGTTCTGCCCCAGCTCGTGGCTCGTGCCGAGCTGGAGGGCCTTGCCGTCACCCATCATGCCTTCGCAGGTGTAGGTGGCGGTGGCCCCGGCGAAGCGCTCCCGGGCCGTCTTCAGGCCGACGACCACCGGGATGCCGAGCACGTTGACCATCAGGTCCTCGTACGCCTCGTGCAGGATCCGGCGCGCGTAGGCGCGGGCGTCGGACCGGGTGGCGTGCGCGGTGTGCCCCTCCTGCCAGAGGAACTCGCTGGTGCGCAGGAAGATCCGGGGGCGCAGCTCCCAGCGGACCACGTTGGCCCACTGGTTGAGCAGCAGCGGCAGGTCCCGGTAGGAGTCGATCCACTTGGCCATGAACTCGCCGATGACGGTCTCGCTGGTGGGGCGCACCACCACAGGCTCGGCGAGCTGCTTGCCGCCGCCGTGGGTGACGACCGCGAGTTCCGGCGAGAAGCCCTCGACGTGCTCCGCCTCGCGCTTGAGGTAGCTCTCGGGGATGAAGAGCGGGAAGTACGCGTTCTCCGCGCCCGCCGCCTTGATCCGGGCGTCCATCTCGGCCTGCATCCGCTCCCAGATGGCGTAGCCGGCCGGTCGGATGACCATGGTCCCCCGGACCGGGCCGTTGTCGGCCAGCTTCGCCTTGGCGATCAGGTCCTGGTACCAGCGGGGAAAGTCCTCCGCACGGGGAGTGAGCACGCGTGCCATGACCGCACATCCTATGCGTCGGCCGAAGGGACGACGCCATCGGGCGCGACGTCGCCGGTGTCCGCCGTGCCGGCCGGTGTGGCGGGTCGTAGGATTCGACCACCATGGGTGAGGTGAGGGAGGGCACCCGTTCGCGGGAGGCGATCGTCGAGGCAGCCCGGGCGTTGACCATCGCGACTGGCTGGGACGGCGTCCGGATGGGTGCCGTCGCGCGCGCGGCGGGAGTGAGCCGGCAGACGGTCTACAACGAGTTCGGCACCAAGGCGGGGCTGGCCGAGGCGCTCGCCCGGTGGGAGGTCGACCGGTTCGTGGGCGCCGTACGCGCCCTGCTGAACGCGCACGGCGACGACGTACGGGCCGCCGCGCACGCCACCATCTCGCACACCCTCGCGGAGGCGGCCAACGACCCGCTGATCAAGGCCGTGCTGACCAGCACCCGGGGCGGCTCGGACGAGCTGCTGCCCTACCTCACCACCCGGTCGGAGCTGGTCCTGACCGAGGCCACCGAGGTGCTGCTGGAGTGGGCCGACCGCGTGCTGCCGGGCGCCGACCGGGACGCGGTCGCCTTCGCCACGGACTCGGTCGTCCGGTTGGTGATCAGCCACATCGTCCTGCCCGGCGCCCCCGTCGCGCAGACGGCCGCCGCCCTCGCCGACCTGGCGGTGTTCCTGCTCGTGCACGCGGTCACCCGGGGCGACGGGACCGGCTGACCGGCCGTCGGGGTCAGCGCACGACGCGGCCGCGCAGCACGATGCGGGCGGGGCTGCGTACGGCACGCAGGTCGGCGCGCGGATCCTCGGCGTAGACGACGAGGTCCGCCAGGCCGCCCTCGACCAGCCCGGGGAAGCCGAGCCACTCGCGGGCCCGCCAGGACGCGGCGGCGAGCACCTCCGTGGTGGACATGCCGGCCTGCTCGTGCAGCAGCAGCATCTCCTCCGCGGCGAGGCCGTGGTCGATGCCGCCGCCGGCGTCGGTGCCCACGTAGATCGGCACGCCGGCCTCGTGCGCCGAACGGACCACCTCGGGGAAGCGGTCGCGCAGGGCGAGCATGTGCTCGGCGTAGCCGGGGAACTTCTCCCGGGCCTGCTCGGCGATCCCGCCGAACGTCCGGATGTTGATCATCGTGGGGACCAGGGCGGTGCCCCGGCGGGCCATCTCGTCGATCAGGTCCAGGCTCAGGCCCGTGCCGTGCTCCACCGAGTCCACCCCGGCGCGCACCATGATCTCCACGGCCGACTCGGAGAAGGTGTGCACGGCGGCGCGTACCCCGGCGGCGTGCGCGGCCTGGACGGCGGCCGTCATGGTGTCGGCGTCCCACGCCGGGGCCAGGTCGCCGACCCCCCGGTCGATCCAGTCGCCGACCAGCTTCACCCAGCCGTTGCCGGCGCGCGCCTGCGCGGTCACCGTCGCCGCCACCTCCGCCGCCCCCACCTCGACGCCGATGTCGCGCAGGTAGCGCTTCGGCGGCGCGACGTGCCGGCCGGCGCGGGCCAGCCGCGGCAGGTCGGGCTCGTCGTCGAGTTCGGGGTACGGGTACGGCGACCCGGCGTCGCGGATGGCGAGGACCCCGGCGTCGCGATCGACGCGGGCCAGCTCGCGGGCCTGGTCGAGCGAGGTGACCGGGGCGCCGCCGCGGGCGATGCCGATGTGGCAGTGCGCGTCGATCAGGCCGGGCAGCACGAACCCGCCGTCGGCGATCGTCTCCGCGCCGGGGACCGGGGTGAAGGTGACCCGGTCGCCGACCAGCCACAGGTCACGGACCTCGTCGTCGGGCAGCACCACGCCGCGTACGTGCCAGGCCATGCGTCCTCCGTCTGCGCGCAAAGGGGGCGGTCCGCCCGCCATTCTTCCCGGTCGGCACGGGCCGGGGACGCCCGGGTGCAGCGGATGCGCCGGTCCGCCGGCCGCGCCCGGCCCCACCCGGCGCGGCGACCCCCGACTCCGCTGCGTAGTCCTCTCGCCACCGGGTGACACGAACGGTTGATTGACAGATTTCTTTATTTACGCATGTCTTGATGAAGAGATCCTTCGTCACCAGGATGCTCCCAGGCGCCCGGACACGGGCGTCCACAGTGTCGCCTCACCCAAAAGGAGCGTCGGGACAGTGTCACCACGACGATGGCGAATGGCCGCGGTCGGCCTGGCGGTCGGCCTCACCCTGCCGATCGGCGCCGCGGCACCGGCCGCCGCCGCACCGGACTCCGCCGACACGAAGGTCAGGGCGGTGGCCGCGAAGGTCGACAGGAAGGTCACCACCCGGCTCGCCCGCGAGAGCAGGGCCAGCTACTGGGTCTTCCTGGACAGCAAGGCCGACCTGTCCGGCGCGGCCAGCCTGCGCGGCAAGACGGAGAAGGCCGCTCACGTGCACCGCACCAAGACCGCCCACGCCGAGCGCAGCCAGGCCGGCCTGCGCGCCATGCTGACCCGCAAGGGCGCGGAGTTCACCCCGTTCTGGCTGGTCAACGCCATCAGGGTGACCGGCGACGCCGAGTTGCTCGGAGACCTCGCCGTACGCACCGACGTCGCCGAGATCCTCGCCGACGACCCGGTCGAGATCCCGAAGCCGCTGCCCGGCGAGACCGTCCCCACCACCAACGCCACCGAGTGGAACATCGACCGGATCAACGCGCCGCGGGTCTGGAACGAGCTGAACGTGCGCGGCGAGGGCATCGTGGTCGCCAACATCGACAGCGGCGTCGACGTCACCCACCCCGCCGTGGCGGCCAGCTACCGGGGACGCAACGGTGACGGCACCCTCGACCACAACTACAACTGGTTCGACCCGGCCGACGTCTGCCCCACCGACGCCCCGTGCGACAACAACAACCACGGCACGCACACCATGGGCACGATGGTCGGCTCGGACGGCGCCAACGTGATCGGCGTGGCCCCGGGCGCCCGGTGGATCGCCGCCAAGGGCTGCGAGACCAGCGGCTGCTCGCGGGCGTCGCTGCTCGCCTCCGGCCAGTGGATCGTCGCCCCCACCGACCTCAACGGCGCCAACCCGCGCCCCGACCTCGCCCCGGACGTCGTGAACAACTCCTGGGGCTCCAGCGCCTACGACCCGTGGTACACCGAGATCGTCTCGTCGTGGGTGGCCGCCGGCATCTTCCCGGCCTTCTCCAACGGCAACAGCGGCCCGAGCTGCAACACCTCGGGCAGCCCCGGGTCGTACACGATCAGCTACAGCTCCGGCGCGTTCGACGTGAACAACGCGATCGCCAGCTTCTCCAGCCGGGGCACCGGCGAGAACGGCGACATCAAGCCGAACATCGCCGCGCCGGGCGCCAACGTCCGCTCCTCGGTGCCGGGCGGCTACTCGGCGCTCAGCGGCACGTCGATGGCCTCCCCGCACACCGCGGCGACCGTGGCCCTGATGTGGTCGGCCTCGCCGGCCCTGCAGGGTGACGTCGCCGAGACCAAGCGCATCCTCGACGACACCGCGATCGACGTCGACGCGCTCACCTGCGGCGGCACCGTCGACGACAACAACGTCTTCGGCGAGGGCCGGCTCGACGCGTACGCGGCGGTCGACGCCACCCCCCGGGGCGCCCTCGGCGCGCTGGGCGGTCGGGTCACCTCCGGCGGCAACCCGCTGGCCGGGGCGGACGTGACGGTCACCGGCCCGATGACCCGCGTCACCAGCACCGGCGCCGACGGCTCGTACGCGCTCGACCGGCTGATGGTGGGCAGCTACACGGTCTCGGTGAGCAAGTTCGGCTACACCACGGCAACGGCCTCGGTGACGATCACCGAGAACCAGACGGCCGACGCGGACGTCGCCCTCGAGGCGGCCCCCTCGGCCACGCTCAGCGGCACGGTGCGCACCTCGAACGGCACGGCCGGCGGCGCCACCGTCGCCGTCCTCGGCACCCCGCTCACCGCCACCGCCGACGCCGACGGCCGCTACCGGGTGACGGTGCCGCACGGCACGTACGACGTCCGCTTCGCGCACACGTACCGCTGCTCGGACGAGGTGACCAGGTCGGCGCAGGTCGGCGCGGACACCGTCCTGGACGTCACCCTGCCCGACCGGGTCGACTCCTTCGGGTACGCCTGCGGCCCGGCCGGCGGCTCGTTCGTCGCCGGCACCCAGCTGCTGGAGACGTTGACCGGTGACAACAGGTCCGTCCCCGTCACGCTGCCCTTCCGGGTCCCGCTCTACGGCAACTCCTACCGGCAGGCGTGGGTGAGCACCAACGGCGTGCTCGGCTTCGGCACCTCGTCGACCAGCCGCCTCAACACCGCCCTGCCGAACACCACCAACCCCGACCTCGCGCTCTTCCCGTTCTGGGACGACCTCTACGTGGAGGAGGACTCGGGGGTCTACACGGCCGTCACGGGTGCCGCGCCGCGCCGCACCTTCGTCGTGGAGTGGCGCAACGTGTCGATCTTCGCCGACCGGTCGATGCGGCTGACCTTCAGCGCCGCCATCGGTGAGGACGGCTCGATCACCTACCGGTACGCCGACATCGACGGCGACGGCGCGGAGACCGGCACCGGCGCGACGATCGGCCTGGAGAACGTCGACGGCACCGTCGGCTTCGAGTACTCGTACAACGCCCAGGCGGTCGCCGACGGCACGGCGATCACGTTCCGCACCACCCGCAGCGGGGTGCTCTCCGGTGTGGTCACCGACGCCAACGACGGGCGCCCGGTCGCCGGGGCCACCGTGACCGCCCGGGTGGGCGACGCGACGGCCACCCAGACCACGGAGGCCGACGGCACGTACCTGATCCAGGCCCCCGCCGGCACGGTCGAGTTCACCATCGACAAGCAGCACTACGAGGCGGCGTCGGGCTCCGTGGCGGTGCAGGCCGGCGCGGCCGAGGTCCGTTCGGCGGCGCTGCGCACCGCACGCGTCGGCACCCCGACGAGCGAGCTGACCGTCGTCTCGGGGGCCGAGCAGACCCGGAGCCGACAGATCACCCTCAGCAACACGGGGGTGCTCGGCACCGACGTCACGGTCACCGAGCTGAACTCCGACGGCACGCCGCAGGACGTCAGCTGGCTCGGCCTGTCGGGTGCCACCGTCACCCTGGGCAGCGGCGGCCGGCACACCGTCGGCGTGGCGACCAGCACCGCCGGCCTGGCCCCCGGCAGCTTCCACCAGGCCAAGCTGCGGATCTCCTCGGCCAGCGGGCGCCAGCCCGTGCTGGACGTCCCGGTCACCCTGGTGGTGCCGCGCACCACCCTGGCGATCGACGCCGGCGCGACGTCGGCCCGGGCCGACGTCGAGGGCCAGACCTGGTCGCCGGACCGGGCCTGGACCGCCGGCGGCGCCGGCTACCTCGGCACCTCCAGCCGCCGGACGACCAGCACCCCGATCACCGGCACCAACGACCCGGCCCGCTTCGCCAGCCAGCGGGAGGGAATGTACGAGTACCGCGTCGACGGTCTCGCGGACGGCTACTACACGGTGGAGCTGGACTTCGCCGAGGTGAAGCGGCAGTACCCGGACCGCCGGGTCTTCGACGTGCTGATCGAGGGCCAGGAGGTGCTGCCGTCGCTGGACGTGGCCGGTGAGGTGGGCAGCTACGCCGCGCTGAGCCGGACGTACACGGTGCGGGTGATCGACGGCCAGCTCAACGTGCGGTTCGTGACGCACAAGGGTTACAGCGTGCCGATCGTGAACGCGCTGCGCGTCACCGACCGGCCGGACCTGCTGTCCTGACGGTCGTACGAGAAACGGGGCCCAGCCGGTGACGGCCGGGCCCCGCCCGTGTGTACCGCGGGGCGCTCAGTCCCCGGCGCGGTCGAGCAACCCGGCCCGCCGTGCCGTCAGCGCGGGCAGGTCGACGGAGACCTTCCGGGGCCGCTCGGTGACGAAGAGGTCCTCGGTGTGGGTCACCGCCTCGTACTCGCCGGATCATGTCACCCGCGGTCAGCGACACATCTCAGCGGGGCCGGCCGTCGCCGCCCTTGCCGAGCTTGTTGAAGTCGATCTTCGGCAGCTTGAAGCCCGGCGGAAGGCCCTGGCCGGCGGCCAGGTCGTTCGGGTCCATGCCCGGCGGGAGCTGCGGCATACCGCCGGGGAAGCCGCCCGGCATCCCGGCGCCCGCCCCGGCGCGCGGCCGGTTGCCGCCCTTGGTGCCCTTGCGCTTGTTCTTCGGCGACTTGGTGGCCTTGCGCCGGCCGCCGCCCGGCAGGCCCATCATGCCGCCCATCTGCTTCATCATCTTCTGCGCCTCGGCGAAGCGGTTGAGCAACTGGTTGACGTCCATCACCGTGACGCCGGAGCCGTTGGCGATGCGGGCCCGGCGCGAGCCGTTGATGATCTTCGGGTTGGTGCGCTCGGCGGGGGTCATCGACCGGATGATCGCGGTGACCCGGTCGAAGTGCTTGTCGTCGACCTCGGCGAGCTGGTCCTTCATCTGCCCCATGCCGGGCATCATGGCCAGCACGTTGGCGATGGGACCCATCCGCCGGACCGCGATGAGCTGGTCGAGGAAGTCCTCCAGGGTGAACTGCTCACCGCCCATCAGCTTGGCGGTCATCTTCTCCTTCTGATCGGTGTCGAAGGCCTGCTCGGCCTGCTCGATCAGAGTGAGGACGTCGCCCATGCCGAGGATCCGGCTGGCCATCCGGTCGGGGTGGAAGACGTCGAAGTCCTCCAGCTTCTCGCCGGTGGAGGCGAAGAGGATCGGCTGCCCGGTGACCTCCCGCACCGACAGCGCGGCGCCACCGCGGGCGTCGCCGTCGAGCTTGGAGAGGACCACGCCGGTGATGCCCACGCCGTCGCGGAACGCCTCGGCGGTGCGTACCGCGTCCTGACCCACCATGGCGTCGATGACGAAGATGACCTCGTCGGGGTCGACGGCGTCGCGGATGTCGGCGGCCTGCTGCATCATCTCGGCGTCGATGCCGAGCCGGCCGGCGGTGTCGACGATGACGATGTCCCGGGCGGCCCGCTTCGCGTGCTCGATCGAGGCGCGGGCCACCTGCACCGGGTCGCCGGTGCCGTTGCCGGGCTCGGGGGCGTACACCTCGACGCCGGCGCGGCCACCGAGCACCTGGAGCTGCCCGACGGCGTTGGGGCGCTGGAGGTCGGCGGCGACCAGCAGCGGCTGGTGCCCCTGGGCCTTGAGCCAGCGGGCCAGCTTGCCGGCGAGGGTGGTCTTGCCGGAACCCTGGAGGCCGGCGAGCATGATCACCGTCGGCGGCTGCTTGGCGAACTGGAGCCGCCGCCCCTCGCCACCGAGGACGTTGATCAGCTCCTCGTTGACGATCTTGATGATCTGCTGCGCCGGGTTGAGCGCCTGGGAGACCTCGGAGCCGCGCGCCCGCTCCTTGACGTTGGCGATGAAGCCCTTGACCACCGGCAGCGCGACGTCCGCCTCCAGCAGCGCGAGGCGGATCTCGCGCGCGGTGGCGTCGATGTCGGCGTCGGTGAGCCGACCCTTGCCGCGGAGCTTGGTGAAGATCCCGGACAGGCGGTCACTCAAGGTGTCAAACACGCGAACATCCCGTTTGTCAGTGTTCCGGCAGGCACATCGGCGACCGGGCGAGGTGTCCGGCCACCGCTAGGGTAGCCGGCCGGCCGCACGGCCGCTCCGGGCCGGGCACAGCCGGGGCGACCGGCGCGGGCCACGGCGCACACCGGCCCGGACGCCGGGCGGACTCCCCCGGAGCCCGGCCCCCTCCTCACACCGCCGCCAGCACCGCGACCTCCAGCCGGGCCCGGTCCGCCTCGGCCGGCCAGCCGCCGACGAGGTAGAAGGCGTCGACGACGTCGCCGCCGAGGGTGGAGATGCGGGCCGCGCGCACCTGGGCGCCGGCCTCGTCGAGGGCGCAGGTCACCCGGTAGAGCAGGCCGGCCGCGTCGGCGGCCCGCAGCTCCAGCAGCACGGCGTCGGTGGCCGCCTCCCGGTGCCAGACCACCCGTGGCGCGGCCCCGCCGGCCCGCGCCGCCAGGGCCCGGCCGCGCAGCCGCTGGGTGACCGAGACGTCGCCGTTCACCGCGCGGCGCAGGTCGGCGCCGAGGGCGATCGGGTCGGGCGCGAGCCCGTAGCGGGGCTGCACCCGGCACTCGACCAGGGCCCGGCCGTCGACGGTCGAGGCGTCGGCGGAGAGCACCTCCAGCCGGTGCAGCGCCAGGCAGCCGGCCACCGTCGCGAGCAGGCCGCGCCGGTCCGCCGCGGCCACCGCCACCCGGTCGGCCGTCAGGTGTACGACCGGCAGGGGCCCCGCCAGCAGCGCCGGGTCGGGGGCGGGCGGGGCGGGCAGCACGCCGGTGTCCAGCGCGGTCCGCACCCGGGCGACCAGCTCGGCGACCAGCCGGCCCTTCCACTGCGACCAGGCGGCCGGCCCGGTGGCGGCGGCGTCGGCACGCACCAGGGCGTGCAGCAGGTCCAGCGTGGCCGGGTCGCCGACCCGTTCGGCCACGCCCGCGATGGTGACCGGGTCGGCGAGGTCCCGCCGGGTGGCCACGTCGGGCAGGAGCAGGTGCAGCCGGACCAGCGTGCCGATCAGCGCCACCTCCGGGGCGGGCAGGCCGATCCGGGCGGCCACCGCCTCGGCCAGTGGCGCCCCGACGGTGCTGTGGTCGCCCGGGAGCCCCTTGCCGACGTCGTGCAGGAGGCCGCCGAGCAGCAGCAGGTCGGGGCGGTCCACCTCGCGGGTGTGCCGGCTGGCCTCGTACGCGGTCTGCACGAGGTGCCGGTCGAGGGTGAACCGGTGCACGGGGTTGTGCTGCGGGAGGCTGCGCAGCCGCGTCCACTCGGGCAGCCAGCCCTCGATCAGCCCGTACCGGTCGCAGGTCTCCCAGGCCGGCACCAGGCCGGGACCGGCGCCGAGCAGGGTGACCAGCGCGGCCCGGGCCTCGGCCGGCCACGGCGCCGGCAGCGGCGGGCAGTACGCGGCCAGCCACTCGCAGGTGGCCCGCGCGATGGGCAGCCGGGTGACAGCCGCGGCGGCGGCGACCCGCAGCGACAGGCTCGGGTCGGGGCGCGCTCCGATCGCCGTGCGGGCCAGCACCAGCTCGCCGTCGTGCTCGACGACGTCCCGGGCGACCGGTCGGCGCAGCGGCCGCCCGTCGGCGCCCCGGCGGCGACCCGAGCGCAGCCGGTCGGCGGCGCGGAAGGCGTCGTCGAGGGCGTGGCTGACGGTCCGGGCGTCCCCGGCGACCCGGCGCAGCAGCGCGTCGCCGTCCCCGACGGCCCGGGCCCCACGCGGAGCGTCGGACGTGTCCGGCCGCGCGGGGTCCGACGGCGGAAGGTGCCGCAGGCCGAGCAGCGCGGCCACCCCGTCGCGCTCCTGCGCGACCAGGCGGTCGACCCGGCGGCCGACCTGCCGGTGCAGCGCGTCGCGGGTGTCCAGCAGCCGCAGGTGCGCGGCGCGGACGGCGGGGCGCAGCGCGTCGGTGATCCCGGCGGTGGCGACCGCCCGCAGGATGCCCACGTCACGCAGCCCGCCGGCCGCCTCCTTCAGGTCGCCCTCCAGCAGGAACGCCAGCTCGCCGTGGGCCGCCCAGCGGGCGGCGGTGATCTCCCGCAGCGCCGGGAGCTGCCGCACGGCGGTCCGCCGCCAGTGGTCGACGGCGGTCCGGACGAGGGTGTCCGCCAGCGCGGCGTCCCCGGCGACCAGCCGCGCGTCGAGCAGCCCGAGGGCCACCTTCACGTCGTCCTGGGCGACGGAGAGCGCCTCGGCGACGGTCCGGACGGAGTGGTCCAGCCGCAGTCCGGCGTCCCACACCGGATACCAGACGGAGGCGGCCAGCTCGTCCACGCCGGGCACCCCGGCGTGCAGCAGGACGAGGTCGAGGTCGCCGTACGGCGCGCACTGCCGGCGGCCCAGCCCGCCGACGGCGATCAGCGCCACCCCGGGCAGCCGGGGCAGCAGCCCGCGCAACCACCGGTCGTACGCGTCGGCCCGCGCCGCCCGCGCCGCCTCCCCGACGCCGACGACCTCGTCGACCAGGAGTCCGGCGCCGCCGGTGTGTGCCGACGCGTCCTTCCTGGTCGACGAGGTCATGTCGGTCGGTGCCCGGTCAGAGCGCGTCGAGGCCGCGCTCGCCGGTGCGGACCCGGACGACCTCCTCGACGGCGGTCACCCAGACCTTCCCGTCGCCGATCTTGCCGGTCCGGGCGGCGCCGACGACGGCGTCCACGATCTTGTCGACGTCCATCTCGTCGGTGAGCACCTCCACCCGGATCTTGGGCAGGAACTCGACCGTGTACTCGGCACCCCGGTAGACCTCGGTGTGCCCCTTCTGCCGCCCGTACCCCTGGACCTCGCTGACGGTCAGGCCGGCCACGCCGAGGGCGTGCAGGGCCTCCTTCACCGCGTCCAGCTGGTACGGCTTGATGACCGCGGTCACCAGCTTCATGTCCAACCCCTCCATCCCAGGAACGTTAACCGGCGACCTTCTCGTCGACCGGCGCGGCGGGTGCGGCCGGCTCGGTCGACTCCGCGGGCGCGGGTGCCGTCGGCGGCTTGGCGCCGGTCAGCCCGGCCATGGCGAACGCGCTGCCCCCGCCGCTGCCGGCGGCCGGCGACAGGTCGTAGCCGCTCTCGGCGTGCTCGGCGATGTCGATCCCGCCGACCTCGTCCTCGGCGCGCAGGCGGAAGCCGATCGTCTTCTCGATCGCGAAGGCCAGCACCCAGGCCACCGCGAAGGACCAGGCGGTGACGATCAGGCCGGCCAGGGCCTGCCGGCCGAGCTGGGTGACCCCGCCACCGTAGAAGAGCCCGTCGGAGGCGCCGATCACGTCGCCGATCGCGCCGTTGACGGAGTTGGTGGCGAAGAGGCCGAGCCAGAGCGAGCCGATCCAGCCGCCGACGAAGTGCACGCCGACCACGTCGAGCGAGTCGTCGTAGCCGAGCCGGTACTTGAGGCTGATCGCCAGCGCGCAGACCGCGCCGGCCACCAGGCCGAGCAGCACCGCCGCCCAGGGCGCGATGAAGCCGCAGGCCGGGGTGATGGCGACCAGGCCGGCGACGGCGCCGGACGAGGCGCCGACCAGGGTCGGCTTCCTGTCCTTGATCCATTCGACGACGATCCAGCCGAGCACCGCGGCGGCCGTGGCGAGCTGCGTGTTGACGAAGGCCAGGCCGGCGACCGAGTCGACGGTGAGCTCGGAACCGGCGTTGAAGCCGAACCAGCCGAACCAGAGCAGCCCGGCGCCGAGCGCGACGAGCGGGATGTTGTGCGGCTTCATGCCCTCCCGGGGCCAACCGAGCCGCTTGCCCAGCACCAGCGCCAGGGCCAGGGCCGCCGCGCCGGCGTTGATGTGCACCGCGGTGCCGCCGGCGAAGTCGAGCGCGTGCAGGTCGGCGCCGATGATGCCGCCGCCCCACACCCAGTGCGCGACCGGGAAGTAGACCAGCGTCGCCCAGCCGAACGCGAACAGCAGCCAGCCGGCGAACTTCGCCCGGTCGGAGACCGCGCCGCTGATCAGCGCGACGGTGATCACGGCGAACATCATCTGGAAGGCCATGAACACGTAGAGCGGGACGCCGATGCCGCTCGGGTTGTCGGCCGTGGCACCCCAGAGGTCGGTCTCGGCGAGGAAGGTCTTGGTGCCGAGGTAGGCGCCCGGGTCGCCCCAGAGCCCGTTGACATCGCTGCCGAAGGCGATGCTGAAACCGTAGAACCACCACAAAACGGAGATGAGCCCGATCGCGGAGAAGCTCATCATCATCATGTTCAGTACACCCTTGGCCCGGTTCAGGCCGCCGTAGAACAGCGCCAGTCCGGGCGTCATGAGCAGCACGAGCGCCGTCGACACCAGCAACCAGACGGTGTTGCCGGAATCGATCGTGGGTGCCTCAGGCACGCTGGCCTCCTAAAGGTGAAGTTCCCTCCTTCACGGCTTCCGGGGCAGCGTCGCCCGTACGCCGGATGCGCGGAAGCCTGCTCGCTCCCTGTTTCCCCCAGCGTCACCCGTCGATTTCCATGCTGTGACGGGTTGTTTCGGACGTGTGAAGCAATCCTCACCGGCCGGCGGCACGAACCGCTCAGCTCAGCGCAGCGCGTACTCCAGGGCGTTGCGCTCGTAGTCGAGCAGCCGCAGGTCGCGCATCGGCCGGCGCAGGTGCCCCTTGTGCACGATCCGGACGAAGGCTGGTTCACCGGCGGCGGCCATCCGGCGGATGCCCTCCACGTGGTCCACGATCCGCTTGCGGATGGTCCGGATCAGCCGGTGCCGGTCGCGGGGGATCAGCCCGTACGCGTCGGCGAAGAGGCGCAGCCGGCGCGGGCGGTCGGGCTGCTTCCAGCCGAGCGTGATCGAGTCCCGGTCGGAGAAGATCGGCACCCAGGTCCAGGCCGCGTACGCCACGTCGTAGATCCGGGCGCCGGGCGAGGCGAGGTCGAAGTCGATCAGCCCGAGGGTGCCGTCGGGCCGCCAGATCACGTTGTGCGGGGCGGCGTCGTGGTGGCAGATCACCTCGGTGTCCGGCGGCGGCGGGCCGAACGAGCGCCACACCGCCCCGGGCGGCGGCACGAAGCCGTACTGGGCGTCGTGGAACATCCGCAGCATGGTGGCGACGGTCACCAGCGCCTCGTCGGTGACCCAGTGCGGGGCCAGCGGATATTCCCCGCACTCCCCCTCCAGGTACGACAGGACCTCCCGGTTGCGCTCGTCCATGCCGAGCGCGCGGGGGGCGCCGGTGAAGCCCACGTATTCCAGGTGGCGCAGCAGGGCGTGCACGGAGGGCGTCCACGGCCCGGCGTTGCGCCGGACGGTGTCGCCCACCCGGACGACAGTGCTGACGTTCCCGCCGTGCAGCGGGATCTCCTGCGAAGTCACGTACGGTCTCCCGAGGCGCGGCGACGGGTGGCTGGGGTCGCGCCACCCGGCGTAGGCGCGATCGTCGGTCGTCACTGCGAGGTTACGCGTCCCGGGCGAGCGGCTCGGTACCGAGCAGCGCGTCGACGAACTGGGCGGGGTCGAACGGGGCCAGGTCGTCCTTGCCCTCGCCGAGCCCCACCAGCTTGACCGGGATGCCCAGCTTGCGCTGCACGGCGATGACGATGCCGCCCTTGGCGGTGCCGTCGAGCTTGCTGAGCACGACGCCGGTCACGTTGACCACCTCGGTGAAGACCCGGGCCTGCTCCAGCCCGTTCTGCCCGGTGGTGGCGTCGAGGATCAGCAGCGTCTCGTCGATCGGGCCGTGCTTCTCCACCACCCGCTTGACCTTGCCCAGCTCGTCCATCAGGCCGATCTTGTTCTGGAGCCGGCCGGCGGTGTCGATCAGCACGGTGTCGACGCCGGTGTCGATGCCCCGCTTGACGGCGTCGAACGCCACGCTGGCCGGGTCGGCCGCCTCGGGCCCACGGACGGTCTCCGCGCCGACGCGCCCGCCCCAGGTCTCCAACTGGTCCGCGGCGGCGGCCCGGAAGGTGTCGGCGGCGCCGAGCAGCACGGTGCGCCCATCGGCGACGAGCACCCGGGCGATCTTTCCGCAGGTGGTGGTCTTGCCCGCGCCGTTGACGCCGACGACCAGCACCACCGCCGGCACGCCCTCCTTCGGCGCGGTCCGCAGCGACCGGTCCAGGGTCGGGTCGAGCGCGTTGACCAGCTCGGCGGCGAGCAGGGCGCGCAGCTCGCCCGCGGAGCGGGTGCCGAGGACCCGGGTCCGCTCGCGCAGCCGGTCGACGATCTCCCGGGTGGCGTCGATGCCGACGTCGGCGGTGATCAGGCTGTCCTCGATCTCCTCCCAGGCGTCCTCGTCGAGGTGGTCGCGGCTGAGCAGGCCGAGCAGGCCCTTGCCGAAGGCGTTCTGCGAGCGGGACAGCCGCGAGCGCAGCCGGACCAGCCGCCCGGCGGTCGGCTCGGGGACCTCCAGCACCGGGGCCGGGGCCTCCACGACCGGCGGCTCCACCAGGATCCCGGTGGACAGTTCGGCCTCCGGCGCCTCCACCGGCGGGCCGGCGAGATCCTCCTCGGCCCGGGTCTCGACCTCCGTCTCGGGCAGCGGCGGCTCCGGTCGCCGGCGCAGCCGCGGCACGACCAGCCCGATGCCGCCAAGGATCAGCACGCCGAGCAGGGCGAGCGCGATGAGGAGGTATTCGGTCATGCCGGAATCCTGTCAGATGCCGGCGAAGCTGTCCCAGCCACCGCTCCCGGCCGCGTGCGGAAAGCCGGCGGTAGGCTCGGTCACAGCCAGCAGTGGTGCGACCGCCGGCCGGGTAGTAAGGATGAAGTCCGCTCATCTGGAGGTCGACCATGCCCGCGGCACACCTGCTCATCGGCCCGCTGCTTCGCAGAGTGGTGGACACGCGGGCCACCATCTGGGTCGAGACCAGCGCGCCCGCGGTGGTCACCGTCCGGACCGCCGACGGCGCCGGCGGCACCGCGCCCACCTTCTCGGCGTACGAGCACCACTACGCGCTCGTCGTGGTGGAGGGGCTCACCCCCGACAGCGCCACCACCTACGAGGTGCTGATCGACGACGAGGTCGCCTGGCCGGTGCCGAAGAGCAACTTCCCGCCCAGCGTGATCCGTACCCGGGCGGCCGACGACCTCGACCAGCCGGTCCGGTTGGTCTTCGGTTCCTGCCGGGAGACCACCCAGCACGCCACCACCCGGCGGCTGCCCCCGGACGCGCTCGACGCGTACGCCCGGCGGCTCATGGCCGACCCGGACGCGACCGAGGTGCCCGACCTGCTGGTGCTCCTCGGCGACCAGGTCTACGCGGACGTGACGTCGCCCACCGTCCGGCGGCTGCTGAAGCGGCGCCGCCGGCGGCCCAAGGGCGCGCCGAGCGACCAGGTGGTCAGCTTCGACGAGTACACGAAGCTCTACCTGGAGTCCTGGCGGGATCCGGAGATCCGCTGGCTGTTCTCCACCGTGCCGAGCGTCATGATCTTCGACGACCACGAGGTCATCGACGACTGGAACACCTCCGCCTCCTGGCGCTCCGACATGCGCGAGCAGCCGTGGTGGGCGGAGCGGATCACCAGCGGCCTCGCCTCGTACTGGGTCTACCAGCACCTGGGCAACCTCTCCCCCGACGAGATCGCCGCCGACCCGGTCTACGCCAAGGTCGTCGCGGCGGAGGACGCCACCGGCGTGCTGCGCGAGTTCGGGCAGCGGGTCGACACCGAGGCCGACCTCGCCCACGACACCGAGCGGTGGCGCGCGGTGCAGTACCAGTGGAGCTACGCGCTGGACCTGGGCCGGACCCGGCTGGTCATGCTCGACAACCGGTGCAGCCGGGTGCTGGAGCCGGGCCAGCGGGCGATGCTGCCCCCGGGCGAGTGGTCGTGGTTCCTCGACCGGGCCCACGGCGTCTACGACCACCTGGTGGTCGGCGCGTCCCTGCCCTGGCTGCTGCCGCCGGGCATCCACCACGTGGAGGCGTGGAACGAGAAGCTGGCCGACTCCCGGCGGCGCTGGGTGGCCCGGCTGGCCGAGAACCTGCGCCGGGGGCTGGACCTGGAGCACTGGGCCGCGTTCCGCCGCTCGTTCGAGGCGCTCGGCGCACTCTTCGCCCGCCTCGGCAGCGGCACCCCCGGCACCCCCGGCGAGCGCGTCGGGGCCGGCCCCGCGTACGCGCCACCGGCGTCGATCAGCGTGCTCTCCGGCGACGTGCATCACTCGTACGTGGCGCGGGCCTGGTTCGACGACCGGAGCGTGGTCACCCCGGTGCACCAGCTCACCTGCTCGCCCATCCACAACCAGGTCCCGGCCGGGATGCGCCCGCTGATGAAGCTCGGCTGGTCGTCCGGGCCGTCCGGGGCCACCCGGGCGCTGGCCCGCACCGCCGGGGTGCGCCGCCCACCGTTGCGGTGGAAGCGGCTCGCCGGGCCGTACTTCGGCAACGCCGTCGCCACGCTGGTGCACGCCGGCCGGACGGCCGAGGTGACCATCGAGGGCACCACCAGCGAGGGCCACCTGCGCGAGGTGATGCGCCAGCGCCTCACCTCCGGCGGGTGAGCGGGCGGCCTGGCGCCTCGATAAGCGGTCGCGGACTGTCGGGGGTGCCCGCCAGGATGACCGGCATGACCTGGCGAGCACCGGAGATCACCCGGACCCCCGAGCCCTACGTCGGCGACGAGCGCACCATGCTGGAGGGCTGGCTGGATTACCACCGGCAGACCCTGCTGCTCAAGTGCGCCGGGCTGACCGCCGAGCAACTACGCACGCCGAGCGTCGAGCCCTCCGGGCTCACCCTGCTCGGCCTGGTCCGGCACCTGGCCGAGGTGGAGGCCTGGTGGTTCCGGGAGAACTTCGCCGGCCAGCAGGTCGACTACCCCTACTTCACGCCCGACAACCCGGACGCCGACCACGACGTCAGCACCGCCGACGCCGAGGCCGACCTCGCCACCTTCCACCGGGAGGTCGCGCTGGCCCGCGCCGCCACCGCCGGCCGGTCGCTGGACGAGACCTTCACCGAGGTCGGCCCGAAGCGCCGCACGTTCAACCTCCGCTGGGCCTACGTGCACATGATCGAGGAGTACGCCCGGCACAACGGCCACGCCGACCTGATCCGCGAACGCATCGACGGCGTCACAGGCGAGTAGCCCGCGCCGGGGTGGACGGCTCAGCCGGTCAGTACGCCAGCGCCGCCCGCGCGTACCGCAGGTCGGCCGGGCCGCTCCAGCGCAGCGCCGACAGGCCGGCGACGCGCGCGCCCCGGATCGCCCAGTCCTCGTCGTCGAGAAAGAGGACCCGGGCCGCCGGGGTCTCCAGGGCCGCGCAGGCGGCCTGGAAGTACTCCTTCGCCGGCTTGTTCACCCCGATCCTGGACGAGTTGACCACCGCGTCGAACTCGTCCGTCAGGTCGAGCGCGGCGAGGTCGGCGTCGAGCAGGTCGGTGGCGTTCGTGCCGAGCCCGATCCGGATGCCGCCGGCCCGCGCCTCGCGGACGAAGGCGAGCACCTCCGGGTCCACCTCGCCCCGGTAGCGCTGCCACTGCTCCACGGCGGCCCGGGCGCGCTCGGGGCCGCCCACGGAGTCGGCCAGCGCGTCGGCCACGCTGCTCATCCAGTCGGCGTGGCTGACCCGCCCGGTCAGCACCGGCTGGAGCCGCCCCCACTGCATGGCGATCTCGGTGAGCACGCCCTCGGAGAGGCCGTACTCCCGCTCCACCCCGGCGGCCACCGCGGGGTCCCACCGGCGCAGTACGCCGTCGAAGTCCACCAGGAGCGCCGTCGCCCGTTCCCGACCCACTACTCGTTCTCCTCGCCGCGGTCACGCCGCTCGTCTCCGTCGGCCCGGTTGAGCCGCTGGCTGATCACCTGGGTCACCCCGTTGCGCATGGTCACGCCGTACAGGGCGTCGGCGACCTCCATCGTCCGCTTCTGGTGCGTGATGACGATGAGCTGGCTCTTCTCCCGCAACTGTGCCAGCAGCGTGATCAACCGGCCCAGGTTGACGTCGTCCAGCGCCGCCTCCACCTCGTCCATGATGTAGAACGGGCTGGGCCGGGCCCGGAAGATGGCCACCAGCATCGCCACCGCGGTCAGCGAACGCTCGCCGCCGGAGAGCAGCGACAGCCGCTTGATCTTCTTGCCCGGTGGGCGGGCCTCGACCTCGACGCCGGTGGTGAGCAGGTCGTCGGGGTCGGTGAGCACGAGCCGCCCCTCGCCGCCGGGGAAGAGCACCGTGAAGACCTGCTGGAACTCCCGGGCCGTGTCCTCGAACGCGCTGGCGAAGACCTCCAGGATCCGGTCGTCGACGTCCTTGACCACGGTGAGCAGGTCGCGGCGGGTGGCCTTGAGGTCCTCCAGCTGCTCGGAGAGGAACTTGAAGCGCTCCTCCAGCGCGGCGAACTCCTCCAGGGCCAGCGGGTTCACCTTGCCGAGCAGGGCCAGTTCCCGTTCCGCCTTGGCCGCCCGCTTCTCCTGCACCGGCCGCTCGTAGCGCACCGGCTCGGGCACCGGCAGGCCGTCGCGTTCGGCCGCCGCCACGTCGGCCTGGGTGGGCGGGACGGGCTGGGTCGGGCCGTACTCGGCGACGAGCGTCTCCACGTCCAGCCCGAAGTCCTCGGCGGCCTTCGCCTCCAGTTGCTCGATGCGCATCCGCTGCTCGGCGCGGGCCACCTCGTCGCGGTGCACCTGGCTGGTCAGCCGCTCCAGCTCCGCGCCGAGCCGCTTGGCGGCGCCGCGTACCTCCTGGAGCTCGGCCTCGCGGGCGGCGCGTTCGCGCGCCACGGCGTCGCGGTGCTCCTCGGCCGCGGCGATGGAGGTGGCCAGCCGGGTGAGGGCCTCCCGGGCCCCGCCCGCCACCGCCCGGGCGATCCCCGCGCCCCGGGTGCGGGCCGCCCGCCGGGCCGCCGCGCGTTCCCGCGCGGCCCGCTCGGCCGTGGCCTGCCGGCGTAGCGAGTCCGCGCGGCCGGCGATCGAGGAGACCCGCTCCTCGGCGGTACGCACCGCGAGCCGGACCTCCATCTCGTTCTGCCGTGCCTGCGGCACCATCGCGGCGAGCTGGTCGCGTTCCTCCGTGGAAGGTTGCGCGTCGACGGGGGTCTCCTCGGCCAGCCGCAGCCGTTCCTCCAGCTCCGCCAGGGTGAGCAGGTCCCGCTCCCGGGCCGCCTCGGCGCGGGCCCGGGCCTCGCCGAGCCGGTCGGCCTCCGCCTTCGCGGAGCGGGCCGCCGCGCCCAGCTCGGCCAGCCGGCGGGCGGCGGCGTTGCGGTGGCTCTCCGCCTCCCGCTTGGCGGCGGCGGCGTGCTGCACGGTCTCCTTGGCGGCGGCCACCTCGGCGCGGGCGTCGACGAGCTGTTCGCGCAGTTCCGCGCCGGTCTGCTCGGCGGCGAGCCGGTTCGACCGCGCCTCCTCGACGGCGGCCTGCACCTCGATGAAGCTGGGCGCCTTGGCCGACCCGCCGGCCGCCGCGTACGCCCCCACCACGTCGCCGTCCGGGGTGACCGCGCGCAGCTCCGGGTTGCCGGCGACCACCTCGGCCGCCGCCGCGAGGTCGTCGACCAGCACCACGTCGCGCAGCGCCCGGTGCACCGCCGGGCGGATCTGCGGGGAGCACTCCACCAGGTCGGGCGCCCAGCGGGCGCCGTCGGGCAGCTTCGGCCGCAGCGCGTCGACCGGGGCGTCCATGCCCGGCCCGGCGGGGCTGCCGACCAGCAGGCCGGCCCGGCCGGCGTCGGAGATCTTCAGCAGCCGCATGGCCTCGACCGCCTCGTCGACGCCGCTGACCGCGACCGCGTCGGCGAGCCCGCCGAGGGCGGCGGCGAGCGCGGCCTCCTGCCCGGGGGCGACGGTGAGCAGCCCGGCCAGGCTGCCCAGCAGGCCCGGGACCTCGTCGGCGCGGGCCAGCAGCGCGCCCGCGCCGTCCTTGCGGCGCAGGCCGAGGGCGAGCGCCTCCTCCCGGGCCTTCCAGGTGGCGGCGTCCTTCTCCGCCGCGCGCTCCGCGTCGGTCAACGACCGTACGGTGGCCTGCGCCCGCTCCTGGGCGGCGACCGCCTCGGCGTGCCGGGCGTCGAGGTCGGCGTTGTCCCGGTCCGCCTCGGTGGACTGCTCGGCGACCGCGTCGAGTTCGGCCTGGGCCTGGTCGGCCCGGGCGAGCGCGTCGGCGTGCGCGGTGGCGAGCCGCTCGATCTCCTCGCCGGCGCTGGTGGTGCGGGCCCGGGCGGAGTTGACCTGGCCGGTCAGCCGGGCCAGGCCCTCCCTGCGGTCGGCGATCGCCTTGGCCGCGGCGACCAGCTCGCGCTCGGCGGCGGCGAGCTGCCGTTCCAGCTCCTGGCGGTGCTCGACGGCCTCGGCCAGCCTGATCTGGTCGTCGGTGAGCGCGCCGCGCAGCTCCTCCTCCTGCTCGCGGATCCGCTCGGCCTCGGCCTCCAGCTGGTCGGGGTCGCGACCGGGGCGCTCGTCGTCGGGCGTGGCGCTGAGGTGCCGCAGCCGCTCCCGGGCGAGCTGCTCGATGGAGCGGAACCGCTCGGAGAGGGCAGAGAGCTTGTACCAGGTGTCCTGGGCGGCGGCCAGCAGCGGCGCGTCCTCGGCGAGGGCCGCCTCCAGCTCGGCCAGCCGCGCCTGCACCTCGGTGTGCTCGGCCTCGACCTGCTCGCGCCGCTCACGCACCGCCGTCTCGTCGGCGATCTCCCGGTCCAGGGTGGCCCGCAGGGTGGCCAGGTCGTCGGCGAGCAGCCGCAGCCGGGCGTCGCGCAGGTTGGCCTGGATGGCGGCGGCGCGGCGGGCCACCTCCGCCTGCCGGCCCAGCGGCTTGAGCTGGCGGCGCAGCTCGGCGGTGAGGTCGGTGAGCCGGTTCAGGTTCGTCTGCATCGCGTCGAGCTTCCGCAGCGCCTTCTCCTTGCGCTTGCGGTGCTTGAGGACGCCGGCCGCCTCCTCGATGAACGAGCGCCGGTCCTCCGGCTTGGCGTGCAGCATCCCGTCGAGGCGGCCCTGGCCGACGATGATGTGCATCTCCCGGCCGATGCCGGAGTCCGACAACAGCTCCTGGATGTCGAGCAGCCGGCAGGTGTCGCCGTTGATCTCGTACTCGCTCTCGCCGGAGCGGAACATCCGACGGGTGATCGACACCTCGGTGTACTCGATCGGCAGCGCGCCGTCGGTGTTGTCGATCGTGAGGGTCACCTCGGCGCGGCCCAGCGGTGCCCGGCCGGCGGTGCCGGCGAAGATGACGTCCTCCATCTTGCCGCCGCGCAGCGCCTTGGCGCCCTGCTCGCCGAGCACCCAGGCGATGGCGTCGACGACGTTGGACTTGCCGGAGCCGTTGGGGCCGACCACGCAGGTGATCCCCGGCTCCAGCTTCAGCGTCGTCGCGGAGGCGAAGGACTTGAAGCCCTTCACCGTCAGGCTCTTGAGATGCACCTTCTCGATCCTCGTCCGGTGGCCGCCGTACCGTCGCCGGCTGCGCGGACCTGGGTGAACCCGCAGACTAACCCGGGACGGGGAACCGCCGGGCACGCGACCCGCCTGGCGACCGGCGGGTGCTCATCCGGCTGACGCGGGCCGAGGTGGCGGAAAAGAGGCGCGGACAGAGCTGCGCGCCGGCACGGAAGTGTCGGCGCGCTCTTTTTGCGTGGTGCGATTCAGTTGTGCGATCCGGAGATCAGGTCAGCGCGGGCTCGGCCAGACGGAGCAGGTCGTCCGCCTCCGCCGCAGCCGCCGCGAGCCGATCGTTCTCGGCACGCAGCCGCGTGATCTCGAACTCCAGAGACCGAACCGTGGCACGCAGTCGGGTGACCTCGTCGAGCAGGCGCCGATCGGACGCCGCACCTACGTGGCCGTACAGGGCCTTAGCCATGTTGACTCCTTGATATGCGCTGCCGGAAGGGCCGGCCAACGCGCGCCCAAATGTGTACGCGGCTGTCATCCCAGACGATTCTGGGCATGACCGGGCGCGACTGGCGACACCTACATATTGAGCCGACACCCCCTCTTTCGTCAAGTTCTCGCAGGCCGTAGATCATTCCCACGTCGACCTGACCACTTGCCGGGGGCTGCCACAAGGCGCGGACACACTCTGTCCGGACACCCTGACTCTACGCCTCGGATCCCGGGAAGTCCCCACCCTGGCGTCCGGCTTCCCCTTAACTCTTCCTTAGCCACATTGCCGCTGTTCGCGCCCGCCACGTAGCGTCACCCCGGCCCGCAAGCGACCCCTTGGAGGCACAGGCGTGTACGGCTGGACCGATCCGAACGACCCGGCCGGCGCCCCCCGGCGCCACGAGCAGCCGCTGGGCGAGGAGCCGCCGGCCTGGCTCACCGACCGTCCGGAGCCGAGGTCGGCCTACCTGTTCGGGGACGACCCGCAGCAGCCCGCCGACGAGTGGCACCGCGACCAGCCGACCGCGCGCTGGCAGGCCGAACCCGTCGACGCCCGGCCCGCGCACCGGCAGCCCGCGTACGACGACGCCCCCACCGCGCGCTGGCAGGCCGCGCCCGCCGACGCCCCGACCGCTCCCGTCGACCTCGCCGCGCTGCGGGCCGCCCCGGCCGAGGCGACGCCGGCCGTCGCCGAGGGCCGCCACCGCCCGCGCCGGCGGATCCCCCGCCCGCTGCTGATCGGTGGCGCCGCCGCGGCCGCCACGCTGGTGGTGAGCCTCGGTGTGGGCGCGGTCGCGCTGACCGGCGACGGCCCGGCGACCGATCCGGCCGCCGTCGACGAACCGATCGCCGCCGCCCCGGTGCTGCCCGACACGGAGCCGACCCCCGGCGACGCGCTGGTCCCGCCCACCCCGAGCACCGCGCCGACCACCGCCAGGCCCACCCCGTCGGCCTCGAAGACCGCGAGGCCGACGCCGGCGCCGTCGCGTACCACCGCGCCCTCGCGGCGCACCGCCGAGCGGAGCACGGCGCCGGCCGGCGGCGGTACGAGGACCCCGGCCGGCAGCGCCGCGACCGGCAGCCAGGCCAGCCAGGTGGTCGCCCTGGTCAACGCCGAGCGCGCCAAGGCCGGCTGCGGCGCGGTGGGCGTCGACGACAAGCTGATGACCGCGGCCCAGCGGCACAGCCAGGACCAGGCCGACCACCGGAACATGTCGCACACGGGCAGCGACGGCAGCAACGTCGGGACCCGGCTGGACCGGGTCGGCTACTCCTGGCGCACCTACGGCGAGAACGTCGCCTGGAACCAGAAGACGCCCGCCGCCGTCATGGACGCCTGGATGAACAGCCCCGGGCACCGGGCCAACATCCTGAACTGCGCCTTCACCGAGATCGGCGTCGGCGTCGCCAACAGCAACGGGCCGTACTGGACGCAGGTCTTCGCCGCGCCACGCTGAACGCGAGTCGTGGCCGGGTCCGCGCTCGTTTGACCGGGTGAGGTACGCCGACACGGCGTACCCGCTCCGGGCGGTGTGCCGCCGCCCGCGACCCGGGAGCTGCCGATGCGGATCCGGCCGCGTACGCGCGCCGTGGGGCGGGCCCTGCCGGCCTGTGTCGCGCTCGCGCTGCTGAGCGTGGTCGCCGCCTGCCGGGTGGGCCTCACCGCGCCGGGGGCCCCGACCACCTGGCCGGCCCCGTCGGCGGGCCGGTGGCAGTGGCAGTGGCAGCTCAGCGGCGTGCTGGACCCGACCGTCGACGCCGACGTCTTCCTGCTCGACCCCGTCGCCACCACCGCCGCGCAGACCGCCGAGCTGCGCTCCCGCGACCGCCGGCTGGTCTGCCAGGTGCACGTCGGCTCGGTCCTGCCGAGCGACCCGGACGCGGACCGCTTCCCGGCCACCGTACGGGGTGCCGCGTCCCGCCGGCCGCAGAGCCGCTGGCTCGACGTACGGCAGTGGGACGCGCTACGCCCGGTGCTGGCCGACCGGTTCCGGCTCTGCCGGGGCAAGGGCTTCGGGGCCGTCGCGCTGGCCGACGCCGACGGGTACGCGAACCGGTCCGGCTTCCCGCTCGGCTTCGACGACCAACTGCTGTTCAACCGCCGGTTGGCCGGGCTGGCCCGCTCGCTGAGCCTCTCCCCCGGCCTGATCAACGACCTGGGGCAGGTGGCCGCGCTGGCCCCGGACTTCGACTTCGCCGTCAACGAGGAGTGCGTACGGCGCGACCAGTGCGCCCGGCTGCTGCCGTTCGTCGAGGCGGGCAAACCGGTGTTCCACGTGGAGTACGCCGGCTCGACGACGGAGTTCTGCGTCACCACGGTCGGCTACGGTCTCTCCTCGATCCGCAAGGAACGCGAGCTCGACGCGTGGCGGATCCCCTGCCCGGCGCCCTGAGCGGCGGCGGGGTCAACCCCGAAGCGCCGCCCGGGGGCGGGGCTGACAGCGCGGGCAGCTGTACGACGAGCGGTTCATGAACGCCTCGCGCCGCACGGGCGCGCCGCAGCGGGGGCACGGCAGCCCCTCCCGCCCGTAGACGTTCAGCGCCCGGTCGAAGTAGCCGCTCTCCCCGTTGACGTTGACGTAGAGGGCGTCGAAGCTCGTGCCGCCGGACTTGATCGCCTCGGCGAGGACGTCCCGGACGTGGCCCAGCAGCCGCAGCGCGGCCGGGCCGGTCAGCGCGTCGGTGGGGCGGGCGCCGTGCAGCCTCGCCCGCCACAGCGCCTCGTCGGCGTAGATGTTGCCGACGCCGGAGATCAGCGTCTGGTCCAGCAGCGCCCGCTTGACCTCCGTACGCCGCCGGCGCAGCGCGGCGGCGAACGCCGCGTCGGAGAACTGCGGGTCCATCGGGTCCCGGGCGATGTGTGCGATCTCCGCCGGCAGCTCCGCGCCCCCGGCCGAGACCGACAGGCCACCGAAGGTGCGCTGGTCGACGAAGCGCAGCTCGGGACCGTCGTCGGTGAACCGGAACCGGACCCTCAGGTGCGTCTCGTCGGGCGCCTCGGCCGGCTGCACCAGCAGCTGGCCGGACATGCCCAGGTGCCCGATCACGGCGTCGCCGCTGTCCAGCGGCAGCCACAGGTACTTGCCGCGGCGGCGCACGTCCAGCACCGTCCGGCCGGCCAGCACGTCGGCGAAGTGCCCGCCGCCGGGGGTGTGCCGGCGTACCGCGCGGGGGTGGCGCACCTCGACGGAGGAGATCCGCCGGCCGGTGACCCAGCGGGCCAGCCCCTGCCGGACCGTCTCGACCTCCGGCAGCTCAGGCACGACCCAGGCCCGCCTCGGCAGCCTGCGTCGTCCCGTCCCCGGCCACCGGGTCGACCGCCCCCGCCGGCTCCCGCTCCGCCTGCTCGTTCAGCGTCCGCCAGGCCGCCTCGGCGGCCCGCTGCTCGGCCTCCTTCTTGCTGCGCCCGTCGGCCCCGCCGTAGCGGTTGCCGGCGACCACCACCCAGGCGGTGAACGTCTTGAGGTGGTCCGGGCCGGTGCCCTCGATGCGGTACTCGGGCACGCCGAGCCCGAGCGCGGCCGTCAGCTCCTGGAGGCTGGTCTTCCAGTCCAGGGCCGCGCCCCGGCCGGCCGACTCAGCCATCAGCGGATCGAACAGCCGGTGGATCACGATGGCCGCGGTGTCCAGCCCGTACTGGAGGTAGATCGCGCCGAGCAGCGCCTCCAGGGTGTCGGCGAGGATGCTCGCCTTGTCCCGGCCGCCGGTGGTCTCCTCCCCCTTGCCGAGCAGCAGGTAGGCGCCGAGCCCGTCCGGGCCGAGGCCCCGGGCCACGTCGGCGAGGGCGCGCATGTTGACCACGCTGGCCCGCAGCTTGGCCAGCTGCCCCTCGGGCAGGTCGGGGTGGTTGTGGAACAGCGCGGTGGTGATCACCACGCCGAGCACCGAGTCGCCCAGGAACTCCAGCCGCTCGTTGGTGGGCAGGCCGCCGTTCTCGTACGCGTACGAGCGGTGGGTCAGGGCGCGCTGGAGCAGCTCCGGATCCAGGCTGACGCCGAACGCGGCTTCCAGGTGACCGACGGACGCCCGCCGCCGCTTGTCGTTGCTCATGATGTGGGTACCTCGGTGTCGGTGGTGCGGTCGGTGCGTTCCTCGCGGTCGCCCGCCTCGGCGCCGTCGAGCAGCGCGCGTACCTGGTCGGTGGCGCGACGCCGCCAGAGATGCGCGGCCAGCCCGATGCCGGCGGCGACGTCCTCGGCCCGGGCGGCGCCGTGACAGACGACCACCGTCCCGGCGACCCCGAGCAGGGCCGCCGCGCGGGGGGCGCCGCCGCCCGTCGGGGGCCCGCCGGCCATCGCGTACGCGCCCTCGATCGCCTTGAGCAGCACGTTACCGGTGAACCCGTCGGTGACCACCACATCGGCGCGCGCGCCGAGGGAGACGTCGTACCCCTCGACGAGGCCGACGTAGCGCCCGTCGCAGGGCAACGACGTGGCGGCGAGGACGGGATCGGCGAGGCGGCGGGCGCGGTCGCCCTTGCCCGCCTCGGTGCCCACCGACAGCAGCCCCACCCGGGGCGCGGCGACGGCGTGCGCGACCGCCGCGTAGGCGGTGCCGAGCGCGGCGTGGCGGGCCAGGGTGGCCGGGCGCGGCTCCAGCGAACCGCCCACGTCCAGCAGGACCACCGGGCCGGCCACGGCCGGCAGGGTCGCGATCAGCGCCGGACGACGCACGTCCGGCCAGCGGCCGAGGCCGAGCGCCACGGCGGTGACGGTGGCGCCGGTGGAACCGGCGGAGACGAGCGCGTCGGCGACGCCGTCGCGGACGGCGTGCACCGCGGCGCGGACCGTGCTGTCGGCGCGGGCGGCCACGGGATGGTCGGCCATGCCGACGACGGTGCGGACCGGCCGTACCGTGACCCGGGCGCGCTGCGCCGGGTCGAGGGCACGGATCACCTCGCCGGCGGTCTCGGCCGGGCCGACGAGCAGCAGGTGCAGGTCCGGGTCGGCGCGCACGGCCCGCAGAGCGCCGTCAACCACGACGGCGGGAGCGTCGTCCCCGCCGAGGAGGTCAACGGCGATCCGCGCGGTGCCCGACTCCATCGGAACGCCGGCCGGAACGGACCGGCCGGCGTCGGAGGGAGCCGGGACACCGGGCGAGTGCCAGGGTGCGCGTGCCGCCCGACCAGGGGTCGGGGGCGTCACTCGGCGTCCAGGTCAGACCTCGAGGACCTGGCGGCCGTTGTAGGTGCCGCAGACGGAGCAGGCGGCGTGCGGCAGCTTCGCCGACTTGCACTGGGGGCAGGCCACGGTCGCGACCACGGTCGCCTTCCAGTTCGCCCGGCGGGCGCGGGTGTTGCTGCGCGACATCTTGCGCTTGGGGACGGCCACGGTTCCTACTCCTCTTTACGGTTCAGTTGCGACAGGCCCGCCCAACGCGGGTCGATCTGCTCGTGACTGTGGTCGGCCGGCAGATCGTCCCAGTGCACCCCGCATTCGGGGCACAGTCCTGGGCAGTCCTCCCGGCAGAGCGGGTTGGTCGGCAGCGTGAGCACCACCGCGTCCCGCAGCGCCGGCTCCAGGTCGATCAGATCGCCCTGCATCCGGCCCACCTCGTCCTCGTCGGTCGTGGAGTCCGTGGTGCTGTTCTCGTACGCGTACAGCTCCTGGACCCGCACGGCCAGCGAGTCGTCGATCTCGCGTAGGCAGCGACCGCACTCGCCCCGGACGCGACCGCTGACGGTCCCGGAGACGAGCACGCCCTCGGACACCGACTCCAACCTCAGGTCGAGGTCGAGGTCCGCGCCCTGCGGCACGGCGATCATCTCGCCGCCGAGGTCCGCCGGTGCCGGCACCACCCGCTTGACCGTACGCAAGGCTCCAGGCCGGCGCGGCAGCTCCCTCGTGTCGAGGACCAGCGGCGACCTGGGGTCGAGTGTCGAAGGCGTGTGTTTGGGCATAGTCAGACTCCGGCCGGTGAGAGGCCGACAAAAGAGGTTACCTGGGCGACCGCCGGACCGTCGAACCGGGGGCGACGCCCGCCCCGTCTGCCGGCTGGTGAGGTGCCGCTCAGAAGGGTAGCGGGCGTTCCGCCTCCTCCCCACCGAAGGTGCCGATCTCCCGCAGCGCGTGCATCTTGTCCCGACCGCGCTCGATCGAGGCCAGCGCCCGGGTGAGGAACTGCTCGAAGTTGGCCAGCGCGGTGTCGACGTAGTCGTCGACCTCCTCCCGCAGGCGCTGCGCCTCGGCGCGGGCCTCGGCGATGATCCGCGCACCCTCGTGCTCGGCGGAGACAGTGATCTCGTTCACCGAGACCAGCCGGGCGTGTTCCGCCTCACCCTCGCTGATGATCCGGTCGGCCTCACGCTTGCCGGCCTCCATGATCTTGTCCCGCTCCTCCAGCAGCGCGGCGGCCCGGCGCAGGTCGGCGGGGAGTTCGGCGCGCAGCTCGTCGAGGACCGCGATGAACTCGCCCCGGTCGACCATGCAGTTGTTGCGCGACATCGGGACGGAGCGGGCCTGCTCCACCATGGCGATCAGTTCGTCGATGCGATCGAGCGGGTCCACCGGTACCTCACTCCTGTCGTTCGTCGGGCCGATCTACATGATGCGGGCTACGGCCGGTTTCCCGCTCCACACATCATGTCGCGCCCCGACCACAGCGCGCCGCTCACCCCGGCCCGGCGCGTCGCGGTGCGCCACGGCGCCATCCCCGCCGGGCACGGCGCCGGCGGGGTGGTGGCGGGGCGGTCGGCCCCGGGCGATCAGTCGCGCGGCGGCCGGACGAGCCGGGCGCTCAGCTCCTCGCGGACCCGGTCGGGCACGTGGGCGGAGATGTCGCCGCCCCACTTCGCCACGTCCTTGACCAGGCTGGAGGAGAGGAACGAGTAGAGCGGATTGGTCGGCATGAACAGGGTCTCGACGCCGGCCAGGCCGATGTTCATCTGCGCCATCTGCAACTCGTAGTCGAAGTCGCTGACCGCCCGCAGGCCCTTGATCAGTACGCTCGCCTGCTGCGCCCGACAGAAGTCGACCAGCAGGCCACGGAACGACTCGACCCGGACGTTGTCGTAGGAGGCGGTCACCTCGCGGAGCATGTCGATCCGCTCCTCGACGGTGAACAGGCCGCTCTTCGACTGGTTGACCAGCACGCCCACGATCACCTCGTCGAACAGCCGGCTCGCCCGGCCGACGATGTCGAGGTGCCCGTTGGTGACCGGATCGAACGAGCCGGGACACACCGCACGTCTCATGATCGGCGACCGTACCAAAGGGTCGTCTCACCGTAGCGCCGGCTGCGCTCGCCGGTGATGCCCTGCACCCACCCGACCGGGCCCGTACGGCTCGACCGTTCCACCACCACCAGGGCGTCCGGGGCCAGCCAGCCGCCGTCGACCAGCGCGACGAGCATCGCCGTGATCTCCGCGTCCGGCACCGCGTAGGGCGGGTCGGCGAAGACCACGTCGTACGGGTCGCCGTCCGGGCCGGCCGCCAGCACCGTGGCCACCCTGCCGGTGACCAGCCGGGCGGCCGGGGCGGCGAGCAACGTCGCCACGTTCTCCCGGACCACCCGGGCCGCCCGGGGGTCGGACTCCACCAGCAGCACGTGCGCGGCCCCCCGGGAGAGGGCCTCCAGACCGACCGCGCCGGAGCCGGCGTACAGGTCGGCGAAGCGGGCGCCGGCCAGGTCGACCTCGGCCTGCACGGCGCTGAACAGCGCCTCGCGCACCCGGTCCGACGTGGGCCGCGTGCCCGCGCCGGGCGGCGCGGCGATCCGGCGCCCGCCGAGGGTCCCGGCCACGATCCGGGTCACCGTCTCCTCCTGCTCATGAGCACGACGCTACGCGACGCGCGGGCGACCGGCGCGGACACGGTACGTGCCTCCGACCGACCCGGACGACCACCCTCCGTATATCGATGATCTCGCATTCATAACAACATCCTCGGTCTTTGCTGTGCGCTGTGCCGCGCGCGGTGATCTCGCTAGGGTCTGCCGGTGCCGGCGGGTCGCCCGCCGGCCCGACGGCACGAGGGGGCGCCCGCATCGCCGCGCGCGCTCGGTGGAGCCGCCCGATCGCCCCTTGCGTGCCGGTCCTCCGACGCTTCCTCACACCCCGGGAGTACGCGTGATCCGTCCCCCGCTGTCGCCGCGGCGACCGCTCACCGTGGCAGCCGCCGCCCTGGCCGGTCTCGTCACGGCGTTCGCGGTCTCGTCGCCGGCGATCGCCACCAACCCGTCGCCCTCGGCCTCGGCGAGCGCGACCACCTCCGCCCCCACCCCCCTGCCGACCCGGTCCGCCACCCCCCAGGAGCCGACCTGCGTCAGCGCGGCCGACGCGCGCTACACGCACACGTTCGACGGGGCCCGGGGCGAGGCGTCGATCACGCTGACCAACGGCCCGCTCTGCGAGGGCGAGAAGCAGGACTTCGCCCTGGTGTCCTACGTGGCGCCCTCGGCGAAGTTCGCCGTGCCGCAGTACCTGTTCGACAAGTCCGTCAAGGCGTTCGCCCCGGTGCCGGACGGCGGGATCGGCACCGTCGCCAAGCTGGAGTTCAAGGTCGCCGTACCGACCTGCTTCACGCAGGTCGACTTCGTCTTCGGCAGCGAGGTCATCGACCCGCTGGTCGAGGGCGGCAAGCGCTACGACAACCGCAAGGTCGGCAGCCCCGCCGGCATCGGCGCCCGCTCCGAGGGCCCGGCCGCCTGGTACAACGGCGGCAAGGGCACCTGCGTGGCCGAGCCCGCCGTCGAGGCCACCTACGACTGCGACGGCACCGCCCGGCTCACCCTGGTCAACCGGGGCAACGTGGCGGCGGTCTTCGCGATCACCGGCAGCGGCGAACTCGCCGAGAAGGTCACCGTGGCGGCGGGCAAGTTCGAGACCCTCGAACTGACCGCCCCGCAGGCCAAGGAGATCACCGTCGCGGCCGAGGGCATGGAGACCTGGAAGGGCGGCTGGAAGCAGCCCGAGGACTGCCAGCAGCCCGAGGTCGGGGAGCCGGAGACCTCCTACGACACCACCTGCGACGAGCTGATCCTCACGGTGGCCAACCCGAAGGACGGCGTCAGCCTCACCTCGACGTTCACGCCGAGCACCGGCCAGCCGAAGACGGTGACCTTCGAGCCGGGCAGCACGAAGACTGTGACGTTCCCGGCCGCCGAGGGGCTCAGCGTCGTCGTCACCGGTGACCTGGAGTCGGCGAAGCCGATCGCGTGGACCGCCCCCGAGGGCGGCTGCGACGACGGCGGCGAGGGCGGCGGCCTCCCGGTCACCGGCGCGGCGGCCGGCGGCATCGCCGCCGGCGCGGCGGCCCTGCTCGCCCTGGGCGCGGTGCTGTTCGTCGTCGCCCGCCGGCGTCGGGTGCGCTTCACCGCCTGAGCCGAACCGGGCTGACCCTTCGAGGGCGCGTCGACCGTTCGGTCGGCGCGCCCTCCCCGTTCGGGGGCCGGGGCCCGTCGCCGCCGGCCGACCCGGCGGTCAGGCGCTCGGGGCGCCGACCCGGCTCGGCGACGGACCGCCGCTGCGGGACACGCCGCACGGCGACCGCGGCGAACTCCACCCGGGCCGGGGCCCTCGTCGGAGGTGACCAGCAGCACGTCGTGGTCGAAGCGGCGGGCGGTGGCCCGCGTCAGCCCTTCTCCAGGTACTCCGCGCGCTCCTCGTCGACCAGGGCGGCCACCGACGCGGCCAGCGCCGGGTGCCGGGCCAGCTCCGGGTCCTCCTCGACCAGGGTGATCGCCTCGGCGCGGGCGTCGCGGATCAGGTCGGCGTCGCGCAGCAACGAGAGCAGCCGCAGGTGCGAGCGGCGCCCCGACTGGGTGGCACCCAGCACGTCGCCCTCCCGGCGCTGCTCCAGATCCAGCTCGGCCAGCTTGAACCCGTCGGTGGTGGAGGCCACCGCGTCGAGCCGCTCCCGCGCGGGCGTGCCCTCCAGCGCCTCGCTGACCAGCAGGCAGAGCCCCGGGGCGGACCCCCGACCGACCCGGCCGCGCAGCTGGTGCAGCTGGGAGACGCCGAACCGGTCGGCGTCGAGCACGATCATCACGGTCGCGTTCGGCACGTTGACGCCGACCTCGACCACGGTCGTGGCGACCAGCACGTCGAGGTCGCCGTCGGCGAAGGAGCGCATCACCGCGTCCTTCTCGTCGGTCGGCAGCCGCCCGTGCAGCACGCCGATGCGCAGGCCGTGCAGCGGCCCCTCGGCGAGCAGCGGCGCCACCTCGGTGACCGCCATCGGCGGCCGGCGCCCGTTGTCGTCCTCCGACGGCGGCTCCTCCTCGCTCGCCGGCCCCTCGCCGATGCGGGGGCAGACGACGTACGCCTGGTGGCCGGCGGCCACCTCCTCGCGCACCCGGCGCCAGGCCCGGTCCAGGAAGGCCGGCTTCTCGGCGGCCGGGACCACGTGCGAGGCGATCGGCGAGCGGCCCTGCGGCAGCTGGGACAGCGTGGAGGTCTCCAGGTCGCCGTAGACGGTCATCGCCACCGTGCGCGGGATCGGGGTGGCCGTCATCACCAGCACGTGCGGCGGCTGCTCGGCCTTGGCGCGCAGCGCGTCGCGCTGCTCCACGCCGAAGCGGTGCTGCTCGTCGACCACCACCAGACCGAGGTCGGCGAAGTCGACGCCCTCGTAGAGCAGGGCGTGGGTGCCGAGCACGATGCCGGCGGCGCCGCTGGCGACCTCGGCCAGCGCCCGCCGGCGGGCCACCGCGCCCAGCGAGCCGGTGACCAGCTCGACCCGGGTGGCGTCGTCGGCCGCGCCCAGCTCGCCGGCCCACCCGAGCGGCCCGAGCAGGTCGAGGATGCCCCGGTGGTGCTGCGCGGCGAGCACCTCGGTCGGGGCCAGCAGCGCGGCCTGCCCGCCCGCGTCGACCACCTGGAGCATCGCGCGCAACGCGACCACCGTCTTGCCGGAACCGACCTCGCCCTGGAGCAGCCGGTGCATCGGGTGGGCCGTGGCCAGGTCCGCCGCGATCTCCACCCCCACGTCGCGCTGGCCGGGCGTCAGCTCGTAGGGCAGCCGGGCGTCGAAGGCGTCGAGCAGGCCGCCGGGCCGCGCCGGGCGGGGCCGGGCCGGCGAGGCGGCGGCGCGGTGCTTGCGCTGCACCAGGGTGAGCTGCACGGCGAACGCCTCGTCCCACTTGAGCCGGTGCCGGGCCCGGTAGAGCGCCTCCTTGCTGGTCGGCCGGTGGATCTCGCGCAGCGCCGTGCCGATGCCGCCCAGGTTGCGGCTCGCCCGCAGGGTCGCGGGCAGCGGGTCGTCCGGCGCGGTGAACGTGTCCAGCACCACCCGGACGCAGCGGGCGATCACCCAGGTGGGCACCGCCGCGGCGGCCGGGTAGACCGGGATCAGCGCGCCCGCGAACTCCTCGATCTCCTCGTTGGCCGCCGCCTCGCCGTCGCCGCCCTCGCCGAGCAGGACGTATTCCGGACCGTTGAGCTGCCGCCGGCCCCGGAACTCGGTGACCTTGCCGGCGAAGAGCCCCCACCGGCCGGGACGCAGCTCACGCTCGCGCCAGGCCTGGTTGCCGAAGAAGGTCAACGTCAGGGTGCCGCCCGAGCCGTCGCCGACCGTGACCTCCAGCAGGTTGCCCCGGCGCTGGCGCATCGGGCGTACGGCGGTGCGCTGCACCTGGGCCAGCACGGTGACCTGCTCGCCGACGTCGAGCGAGCGGATGTCGGTGTGCTCGCCGCGCTCGTCGTAGCGGCGCGGGAAGTGGTAGATCAGGTCGCCGGCGGTGTGCAGGTCGAGGTGCCCGGCGAGGGCCTTCGCGGTCTTCTCGCCGACCAGCTTCTTCAGCGGCGTGTCCATCGTGGACGGCTCGGACGTCATTCGACCCCCACCAGGAGCGGATAGTGCGGTTGCCCGCCCGGGTAGGCCTGCACCTCGACGAACGGCCAGCGCCGACCGACGTGCTCGCGGACCGCGTCGGCCAGCCCGGCGGGGGCGTCGGCCCCGGAGAGCAGCGTCACCAGCTCGCCGCCGCCGCCGAGCATCCGGTCGACCACGGCGGCGCAGGTGTCGGCCAGGTCGGCGCCGATCAGGTGCACCTCCCCCTCGACCAGCGCCAGCACGTCGCCCGGGCGGCACGGGCCGGCCACGGTCAGCGCCTCGCGGCGGGCGTAGCAGACCTCGGCGTAACGGCAGGCCCCGGCCGCCTCGGCCATCGCGATCACGTCGTCCTCGAAGCGTCGCCCCAGGTCGCGCACCGCGAGGGCGGCCAACGCCTGCACGGGCGAGCGGGTCGGCACCACGCTGACCTTGATGCCGAGCCCGTGCGCCTCCCGGGCGGCGGCGCTCGCCACCGCCTGCGTGTCGGGGTCGTTGGGCAGCACCACCACGCGGGCCGCCCCGGTGACGCGGATCGCGTCCACCAGCTCGCCGATCGACGGGTTGCCGGGCACCACCGTCGCGCCCTCGCCGGCGAAGAGCCCGGCGATGCCCGCGCCGGTGGCCACCACCACGGCGGCCCGCCCGTCCGCGGCCACGGCAGGCGGCACCGGTGCGAGCTGGTCGGCGAAGCGGGTCACCGAGATCCGGTGCGGCCGGCCGGCCACCACGCCCGCCTCGATCGCCGCGCCCACGTCGTTGACGTGCACGTGCACGTTCCAGGTGCCCGTGCCGGCGCTGCCGTCGCCGACGACCACCAGCGAGTCGCCCAGCGCGGCCAGTTCGGCGCGCAGCCGGGCCACCTCCTGCGGCCCGGCGTCGAGCAGGTACTGCACCTCGTACGCGTACTCCTCGGAACCGGTCTCGCGGACGGCGGTGGCCGGCGGACGGACCGGGCGCGGCGCGGGCGCGGGCCGCTCGGGGCTCTCGCCGGTCACGACCTCGACCAGGGCGTCGAGCAGCAGGCACAGGCCCCGGCCGCCGGCGTCCACCACGCCGGCCCGGGCCAGCGCCGGCAACTGCTCGGGGGTGCGCGCCAGGGCGTGCGCCGCCCCGCCCGCCGCCGCCCGGGCCACCGCGCACAGGTCGTCGCTGTCGACGCGCCCGGCGGCGTGCGCCGCGGCGGCGACGACGCTGAGCAGCGTGCCCTCGACGGGGCGGGCGACCGCGGCGTAGGCGGCGGCCGTGCCGTCGCGCAGGGCGGCGGCCAGCTCGCGCCCCCGCACGGCCGGCACGGCGGCCACGGCGTCGGCGAAGCCGCGCAGGATCTGCGACAGGATCACCCCCGAGTTGCCCCGCGCGCCCAGCAGCGCGCCCCGGGCCATCAGCCGCAGCGCGTGCCCGTGCGCGGTCGGCCCGTCCTCGGGGAGGGTGCCGAGGTCCATCGCGAGCGCCTGCTGGGCGGAGGTGAGGGTGAGCACCATGTTGGTGCCGGTGTCACCGTCGGGCACCGGGTAGACGTTGAGGTCGTCGATCTCGCCCTGGTGACGCTTGAGCGCGACCAGCCCGCCCGCGCACCAGCGGCGGACCGCGGCGGCGTCGAGGGTGTCCAGCACGGCGAGAAGCCTACTGGCGCGCACCGACACGCGCCGGGGTCGCCGGCACTCGCGCGGCGTGTCCGGCCGTCCGCGCGCACCCGCCGTCCGCGTGGCCCGTCCCAGCGCGGCGACGACGCAGGGACCGGTACGGTCCGACCTGTGCCGCGCCCCTGCCGGGCGCGACGCGTCGGGCCGGCGGGCGCACGGGAGCGCGGCGAGGGCGCCGGCTCGGGCCGCCGTCCGGGGCCGGTTGGTCGGCACCCGGGCCATCGGGTAACCTGGCCAGGTTGCCCGGGCTGCGCCTGGCGGCGACCTCATGAACGTTTCAATCCCAGGAGTATCCCGTGGCTAGCGTGTGCGACGTCTGTGGCAAGGGACCGGGCTTCGGCCACAACGTGTCCCACTCGCACCGGCGGACCAACCGCCGCTGGAACCCGAACATCCAGTCGGTGCGTACCCCGGCCGGTGGCGGCAACACCAAGAAGTTGAAGGTCTGCACCTCCTGCATCAAGGCGGGCAAGGTCACCCGCGCCTGACGCGGTAGGCCCCACCCCTCATCACTCGTCATTGCCGGCGGGCCGTCACGGCCCGCCGGCTCTGTCGCGTCCGCCGGCCGACGCCTCCGCAGCGCACGGCGGGCGTGCAGCGCGACGGGTCGCGGCGCCCCGGCGACGGCCGGAGCGGCCCGCGACGGGGCCAGCGCGTCCGGGGGCGGGTCAGAGCGTCCGGGCGAAGGAGATGCAGCCCGGGGCGTCGCGGTAGAAGCCGAAGTTCGGGATCCGCTCGTAGCCGGCCGCCGTGTACATGGCGATGGCCTCGGGCTGCTTGTCGCCGCACTCCAGGACGATCCGCTTGCGCCCGTGCTCCCGCGCGGAGCGCTCCACCGCCGCCAGCACCGCCCGGGCCACGCCCCGGCCCCGGGCCGCCGGCGCGGTGTACATCCGCTTCAGCTCGGCGGTGTCGCCCTCGTCACCGTGGCTGCGCCAGCCGCCGCAGCCGACCGGCTCGCCGCCGAGGTGGGCGACGAGGAAGGCCCCGGCGGGCGGCTCGAACTCGCCCGGGTCGACCGGGGTCTCGTCGCCGCTGCCGCCGTACCGGGCACCGAGGTCGGCCAGGGCGGCCCGGATCAGTCGCCGCGCCACCGGCGAGTCGAAGCGCTCGGCCCGAATCTCGATCTCACTCACGCAGTAAAGGCTACGACGCTGGTCGGCCCTTACCGGAAGTGGTCCCAGCCAGCGGGTCCGTCGTACGGGCGCCCGTCGACCGTCACGCCCGAGCCCTCCGCGACCCGCCCGATCGGCCGCCAGTCCGGCGGCAGCGCCACCGCCGACGGGAAGGTCGCGGCCAGCGCGTGGTCGTCGCCCCCGGCGAGGAGCCAGGAGTACGGGTCGACGCCGAGCGCCTGGGCGGCGTCGCGCATCTGCCGGGGCACCTCGAAGGCGTCCCGGCGCACGTCCACCGCGACCCCGCTCGCCTTCGCGACGTGCCCGACGTCGGCGAGCAGCCCGTCCGACACGTCGATCATGGAGGTGGCGCCGAGCCGGGCGGCGTGCGGCCCCGCCGCGTAGGGCACCTCGGGCCGCCGGCAGGCCTCCACCAGCAACCGGGGCGTACGGAAGCCCCGGGAGAGCACGGTCAGCCCGGCCGCCGCGTACCCGATGCGGCCGGCCAGGGCCAGCACGTCACCGGGCCGCGCGCCGGAGCGCGTCACCGGCGGCCGGCCGCCCAGGTCGCCGAGGGCCGTGACCGCGATGGTCAGCGTGGGGCTGGCCGACATGTCCCCGCCCACCACGCTCGCGCCGACCTTCGCCGCCTCGGCGGCCAGCCCGTCGGCGAGCTCCTCGGCCCAGTCGGTCTCCAACTCCGGCGGCATGCAGAGCGCCACCAGCAGCGCGGTCGGCTGCGCCCCCATCGCGGCGATGTCCGCCAGGTTCGCCGCCGCCGCCCGGTGGCCGACGTCACGCGCGCCGGACCAGTCCCGCCGGAAGTGCCGGCCCTCCACCAGCACGTCGGTCGAGGCCACGACCCGGGCGTCCGGGGCGGCCACCACCGCAGCGTCGTCCCCGGGACCGAGCAGAACCGTCGATCCGTACGACAACCGGGCGGTCACCCGGTCGATCAGGCCGAACTCGCCGACCCCCGCGACACTCATACCGGCCCTCCGCCGCGCTCGCTCACCGCTTCTCCTCGACCACCGATAGGGATCAGACCTGGTCCGTAAGGTACTTTCTCCCTTCGGGCCGCCCCGCAGGCGGCGACGGACGGAGGTCGAGTCGTGGTACAGGCGTACATCCTCATCCAGACGGAGGTCGGCCGCGCGCGCGACGTGGCCGGTCTCATCTCTGACCTTGCCGGCGTGGTACGCGTCGACGCCGTCACCGGGCCGTACGACGTGGTCGTGCTCACCGAGGCGAACACCGTCGACGAACTCGGCAAACTCATCGTCAGCAAGGTGCAGATGGTGCCCGGCATCACCCGCACCCTCACGTGTTCGGTGGTGCGCCTGTAAGTGGACAAGATCACTGACTCTCCCGTGACCGATTCCGACCAGCCGGACGAGGTGGCCCCCGACCGGCCGGCCCGCGACCGGACGACCCGGGGCGCCGCGCTGATCGCGACGCTGATCGCGCTGCCGGTCACCGTGCTGGTGGGCGCGCTCGCGTTCACCCAACTCTCCCCCGACGAGCGGGCCGAGCCGGCCGCCACGCCGAGCGCGACCGCCACGAGTGTCGGCCCGCGCTCCACCGCCCCGGTCGAGATGGCCGCGCCGGCGCTGGCCGAGCGCCCCGCCACGGTCTGCCGGGCCCTGCTCTCCCAACTGCCGGCCACGGTCAACGACCTGCCGCAGCGCCCCGTCACCGCCGGCCCGGAGCAGAACGCCGCGTACGGCGATCCGGCGCTCACCGTCGCCTGCGGCGGCACGGAGCCGGCCGTCGGCGACACGGACGACGTCTGGACGGTCAACAAGGTCTGCTGGTACGCCACCGAGCAGTCCGACGCCACCGTGCTCACCACCCTGGACCGGGAGACCGCCGTCACGGTCCGCGTGCCGCGCTCCTACGGGCAGGCGTTGCAGTGGGTCGCGCCCGTCTCCGACACCATCGTGGCCTCGGTACCCTCCGGCGGCGACGCCCCGAGCGGCTGCCGGAACTGACCGACGCTCCCCGGCCCACCGTGCCCCGGGGGCACTGCGGAAAAGGGCCCGTTCCCCGCGCCGTGCGGGAACGGGCCCTTTTCGCTGCCGCTGTCAGTGCAGGCCCACGCCGCGGTGCAGGGCGGTGCGGATGAGGCGGTGGACCAGCTTCGGGTACTCCAGGCCGGAGGCCGCCCACATCCGGGGGAACATCGACGTCGGCGTGAAGCCCGGCATCGTGTTGATCTCGTTGAGGTAGACGTCCAGGTCGGGGGTGACGAAGAAGTCGACCCGGGCCAGCCCGGCGCAGTCGAGCGCGGTGAAGGCGCGGACGGCGTACTCGCGGACCTGGCGGGTCACCCGCTCCGGCAGGCCGGCGGGGATGTCGTACTCGCAGGCGGACTCGGAGTCGATGTACTTCGCCTCGAAGTCGTAGAAGTCGTAGTCCCCGACCACCCGGACCTCGGCGAGCACGGACGCCTCCGGCGCCCCGCCGGCCTCGCCCTCCAGCACGCCGCACTCGATCTCGCGGCCGACGATCGCCCCCTCGATGAGCACCTTCGGGTCGATCTGCCGGGCGGTGGCGACCGCCGCGTCGAGGTCGGCCCAGTCGTCGACCTTGCTGATGCCGAACGACGAACCGGCCCGCGACGGCTTCACGAAGACCGGCAGGCCGAGCCGCTCCTTGTCCGCCTCGCTCAGCGTCATCCCGTTGCGCAGCACGGCGTACGGGCCGACGGGGATGCCCTCGGCGGCGCAGAGCTTCTTGGTGAACTCCTTGTCCATGGCGGCGGCGGAGGCGAAGACGTTCGCCCCGACGTACGGGATGCCGGCCATCTCCAGCATGCCCTGGATGGTGCCGTCCTCGCCGTACGCGCCGTGCAGCACCGGGAAGACCACGTCGACGTCGGCGAGCGCCCGGGGCCCCTCGGTGGGGTCGAGCACCATGAGCCCGTTGCCGGTCGGGTCGGCGCGCAGCACGATGTCGGTGCCGGAGTCGGCGGTGATCTCCGGCAGCCGGCGCGCGTCGATCGCCAACTGTCCGGGGTCGCCGCTGGTCAGCACCCACTGGCCGGCCCGGGTGATGCCCACCGGCACCACCTCGAACTCGTCCGGGTCGAGGGCGCCGAGGACGCTGCCGGCGCTGACGCAGGAGATGCCGTGCTCCGGGCTGCGGCCGCCGAACACGATCGCCACGCGGGTCCTGCCTGGGGTGGTCACTGCGTCACCTCTTCGTACGCGACTGCTCCGGTCGTGGCGCTCACCCGGTTGACCTTACTGTGCGTGGCGGGCGCCGGATGCCGATACCCGGGGAGAGCCGAGCCGTGGCGGCATTCGGTCAACAAAGGATATACGTAGCGTTACCACGCACCCGGCGATGCGGGGCGGTGACGGCGCCGGGCGCCCACTACGCTGCACGTCCTATGAGCGCTGATCCCCTCATCGAGTCCCTGTCGGCGGCGCTGGACGCCCGCCCCGACGACCTGCCGCTGCGGCTGCACCTCGCCGCGCTGCTGCTCGACGCCGGCCGGGCCGGGGAGGCGATCGCACAGGTCGGGCAGGCGCTCGCCCGGGATCCGGGCAGCGCCGAGGCGCAGGCGTTGATGCAGCGGGCGCTGGCGGGCCCCGTACCGCCGCCCCCGGCGGCGCGGCGCGCGGCGCCGGACGGGCCCGGCGGCGCCGCCGCGACCGCCGACCACGATCCCCTCGCGGCCTACGAGCAGGAGCTGGCCGACGTGGTGCCGCCGCGCTTCGCCCGCGCCGGCGACGAGCCGGAGCCGGTGGCGGGCGACGCCGACCGGGTGTACGACGTGGAGTCCTCCGGCATCCGGCTGGCCGACGTGGGCGGCATGGCTGCGGTCAAGGAGCGTCTGGAGCTGGCCTTCCTCGGCCCGCTGCGCAACCCGGAGCTGCGCAGGATGTACGGCAAGAGCCTGCGGGGCGGCCTGATGCTCTACGGCCCGCCCGGCTGCGGCAAGACGTTCCTGGCCCGGGCGGTCGCTGGGGAGATGGGCGCGAAGTTCATCTCCCTGTCCATCGTGGACGTGCTGGACATGTGGATGGGCAACTCGGAGCGCAACCTGCACGAGCTGTTCCAGGCGGCCCGCCGCAACGCGCCGTGCGTGCTCTTCCTCGACGAGGTCGACGCGCTGGGGCACAAGCGTTCGCAGGTCGGCTCCAGCTCGATGCGGACGCTGGGCAACCAGCTGCTGGCGGAGCTGGACGGGATGGAGGGCAGCAACGAGGGGGTCTTCGTGCTGGCAGCCACCAACACCCCCTGGGATGTCGATCCGGCGCTGCGCCGGCCCGGGCGGCTCGACCGGGTGGTGCTGGTGCTGCCGCCCGACGCCGAGGCGCGCCGGTCCATCCTGGAGTACCACCTGCGGGAGCGGCCGATCGCGGGGATCGACCTGCGGAAGATCGTCGCGGCCACCGAGGACTACTCGGGCGCCGACCTGGCCCACCTCTGCGAGACGGCCGCCGAGTTCGCGATGGCCGACTCGGTACGCACCGGCGAGGTGCGGATGATCGAGCACCGGGACCTGGAGCGGGCGGTCAGGGAGGTCCGGCCGTCGACGAAGCCGTGGATGGCCACCGCCCGCAACGTGGCGATGTTCGCCAACGAGGGGGGCGTCTACGACGATCTGGTGGCCTACCTGAAGCGGCGCAGGATGCTGTGACGCTCCCTGCGGCTCCCAAACGGGACCGCCGCCTGACAGGACCGCCGCCTGACGGGACCGCCGCCTGACGCCGGACGGCCCGGCGGGGCGCCGGGCCGCGCCTCCCGCCGGGCCGGGCCGCCTGCCGGATGATGTTCCGCCCGGCGGGGCCGTCTCCGTCGACCGCACCGCGGGCGGCGTCAGCCGCGCGCGTGCCGCCGGCCGATGGCGATCACCTTGACCCGCTGCCGGCCGGCCCGCACCATGCCGAGCGCCATGAACGCGCCCGCGATCCGGTCGGCCGCCTCCCGGCTGCTCGCCCCGACCACCTGACGGCGCCGCTCGGGGCAGTTGCGTTCGTCGCGGCCGGCGCTCTCGGTCGGCCGTACGTCGGTGAGCACCACCAGGAACCGCGTCATCGGAGCCCGCCGGCGCGGTCGGCGCGGGTCTGTCGAGCAGTACGCACGTCGAATCCCTTCCGGCGAGCGGGCCACGGGGCGTGGCACGCGGCGATCGGGTACGGGGGAGAAACCCGATCGCCGCGCGCCCCATCCCCTCCGGTCACTCACCACCACCGTCGCCACGACAACCGGCGGTGAGGACGCGATGACAGACTGACATGTATACAGCCATGAATGCAACTCTCATCGGCGTTCTCTCATCTACACCTTCCCGGAAAGATGTGCGACGATCGATGCATGGCTCCCAAGACCGCCCGTGCCCGGCGACTGGGCATCGCGCTGCGTACCCACCGGGAAGCCGCCGGCCTCACGCTGGAGGCGGCGGCGGACGAGATCAGCAGCACCCGCAGCACCCTGTCCCGCTACGAGAACGCACAGACGCTGGTCAGCCCGGCCACCGTGCGCGCCCTGCTCACCCTCTACGGCGTCGGCGCGGACGAGGTCGCCGCCGCTGTTCAGCTCGCCAAGGACGCGCGCAAGCCCGGCTGGTGGGTGTCGTACTCGTACCTGCTGGACCGGCGCACCATCGACTTCATCGCGCTCGAGGCCGAGGCGACCGGCATCGCCAACTTCGAGCCGTCGGTGGTGCCGGGGCTGTTGCAGACCGCCGACTACATCCGGGGCGTGATGCGGGGCGGTCCGCACACCCTCGGCGACGACGAGGTGGAGCAGCGGGTCCAGTTCCGGCTGGACCGGCAGCAGCGGCTGACCAGCGACCAGCCGCCGATCCTGGACGCGATCATCGACGAGGGCGCGCTGCTGCGACCCGTCGGCGACCGGTCGGTGATGGAGGCACAGCTGCACCACCTGGTCAAGATGGGCGAGCTGCCCAACATCACCGTCCAGGTGATCCCGCTCGCCGCCGGCTACCACCGGGGCACCCGGGGCTCGCTGCACATCCTGGAGTTCGCGGACCCGGAGGACCCGATCATCGCCTCGGTGGAGACGGTGGCCGGGCAGATGGTCCTCGACCGGCCGGGCGACCTGCGTACCTGCACCAAGATCATGGAGCACCTGCGGACCGTCGCGCTCAGCCCGGCGGCCAGTCGCGACCAGCTCCTCCAACTGTTGAAGGGACGGTAGGACCATGACACCGACGATCAGCGCGGCGCTGGCCGTGGCGCGGTGGCGCAAGAGCAGCCGCAGCGGCGACGAGGGGGCGTGCGTGGAGATGGCGGTGCTCCCGGGAACGGTCGCCGTCCGCGACTCCAAGGACCCCGGCGGCCCCGCCCTGCTCTTCCCGCCGGCCGCGTGGGCCGCCTTCGCCGGGGCGCCGCCCCGGCACTGACCCCTCCTCCGGAAGGCGCCGGCGCGCCCGCTGACCACGTCGCGCCGGTGCCTCGCCGGCGACGGTCCCACCGATGGGAGCCGGTGGGGCCGTCGCCCGGCGGGGTTCGGCCCCGCGCGACGACCGGCCGGCCGAACCGCCGGGCCACCGGAGCGCGCCCGCCCGACGGGGAGGCGGGCGGGTCAGCCCGCGACGACCGGGCGGGGCGCGGGACCCGCCCGCAGCGCCTCCAGCGCCGCGATGGCCACGCCCCGGGCGCCGGCCATGTCCCGCTCGGGCACCAGGGCGAAGGTCGCCGACGCGGCCTGCTCCTCCCGGAGCACCGTGTGCTCCCGCACCGTCGCGAGGAACCAGTCCCGGAAGTCGGGGGCAGCCTCCACCACCCCGCCACCGACGAAGTACGCGTGCGGATCGGTGAAGTTGGCCGCCACGGTGAAGAGCCGGCCCAGCGCCATCGCCTGCTGGGTGAACACCTCCCGGGCGAGCGCGTCGCCGCGCTCGGCGTAGCCACGGAGCAGCTTGGCCGCCCGCTCCGGCGCCTCGCCGGTCAGCGGGTGGTCGGGAAAGCGACCCAGCCAGTACGGCAGCAGGTTCCGCCCGATCGCGGTCAGCGACGCCACGCTCTCCGCGTCCCCCGCGAAGCCGCAGGCGCACGTGGGCACCGGCTGGTCCGGTGCGAGCAGCCCGGTCAGCGGGATGTGCACGTGCCCCAGTTCGCCGGCCATCCCCGCCGCGCCGGCGACCACCCGGCCCGCCTCGACCACGCCCCCGCCCAGTCCCGTGCCGACGATGGCCGACACGGACGAGCGGCGCATCGCCTCCGCGCCGAAGTACGTGTGGTGGGCGTAGAGCGCGGCGGCGTTGCCGTCGTTGTGGTAGAGCACCGGCAGGCCGAGCCGCCGCTCCAACGCGGTCCGCACGTCGTAGCCGCGCCAGGCGGGCTGGGAGAAGTTGGTCGACCCCCGGGAGGAGATCACCCCGGTGGCGCTCGCCGGCCCGGGCGTGTCCAGCCCGACCGCGCGCACCGCCGCGCGGGGCACCCCGGTCAGCGCCAGCACCCCGTCGAACGCGCGGGCCAGCGCCTCGATCGCCGCCGCCGGGCCGGCGCGTACCTCGCTCGGGTTCTCCACCAGGCCGTCCACCAGGAAGCGACCGTCCAGGGTGAGCACGGTGGCGTTGTTGCTGGTGCCCCCGTTGTCCAGCCCGACGACCACCGGCACGTCCGCACCGCCCACGACAACCCGCCTCCCGCCGCCACGCCTGACGTGAGGCTAGTGCCCCGCCCCCGGCCCCGCCAGGCAGCGCCGGGCGGTCCCATCGACGGGGCAGCTCGACAGCGCCACGACGCGGGCACGCCGGCCGGCCGGGTGCCCGCCCGCGACGGGCCGCGGGTCAGCCCGGGCGGCGGGCCGTGACGGCGATGGCGTCCCGCTCGTCGTCGCGGAGCACGGTGGGGTGCAGGCCCACGGCGGTCAGCGCCGCGCGCAGCGCGTCCACCTGGGTCTCCCCCGCCTCCACCACCAGGTGCCCGCCCGGGGCCAGCCAGCGCGCCGCGCCCTCGGCCACGCGACGCAGCACCGCCAGCCCGTCCGGCCCGCCGTCGAGGGCCACCGGCGCCTCGTGCAGCCGCGCCTCCGGCGGCATCAGCGCCACCGCCCCCGTCGGCACGTACGGGGCGTTGGCCAGCACCAGGTCCAGCCGGCCCCGCCAGCGCACCGGCAGCGGGTCGTACAGGTCGCCCTCGAAGACCGGGACGGCCAACGGGGCGAGGTTGCGCCGGGCGCACGCCACGGCGGCGGGGTCCACGTCGGCGGCGGCCAGCCAGCGCGGCGCGAGCCGGCGGGCCAGGGCCACGGTGGTGGCGCCGGAACCGCAGCACAGGTCCACGACGGCCGCCGCCGGCCCGGTCACCGCGACGGCGGCGTCGACCAGCAGGGCGGTACGCGCACGCGGCACGAACACGCCGGGGTCGACGGCGATCCGTTCGCCGCAGAACTCGGCCCAGCCGAGCACGTGCTCCAGCGGCAGCCCGGCGACCCGGCGCTCGACCAGGTCGGCCAGCGCCTCGGCCGAGTCGGCGGCGGCGATCAGCAGCTCCGCCTCGTCCTCGGCGTAGACGCAGCCCGCGGCGCGCAGCCGGTGCACGAGGGCGGGCCGGTCGGGGCGGAAGGAGAAGACGGTCATGGAGGACCTCCGGGCCCGGCGCGGGGTGTCAGCGGCTGGCGTCCAGCGCGGCGGCCACGTCGGCGACCAGGTCGGCGGGATCCTCGACGCCGCAGGAGAGCCGGACGAAGCCGGGCGGGGTGTCGTCGCCCCACTGGGCCCGCCGGTCCGCCGTGGTGTGCAGGCCGCCGAAGGAGGTGGCGGCGGCCACGAGCCGGGCCGCGTCGAGGAACCGCGCCACCCGCCCGGCGTCGCCGAGGTCGAAGCAGAGCACCCCGGGAATCCGTCGCATCTGGACCGACGCCACCGGGTGGGCCGGATCGCCGGGCAGCCCCGGCCAGCGCACGCCGGTCACGTCGTCGCGCCCCGCGAGCAGCTCGGCGAGGGCCCGCGCGTTGGCGGTCTGCCGGGCGAGCCGCAGATCCAGGGTGGCCAGCGACCGGTGGGCGAGCCAGGCGTCGAACGCGCCGGGCACCGCCCCGGTGGCGTTCCGCCAGGCGGTGACCGCGTCGCGCAGCTCGGCCGAGCGCGTCGCCACGTAGCCGATCAGCAGGTCGGAGTGCCCCGTCAGGGCCTTCGTCCCGGAGGCCACCACGACGTCGGCGCCCAGGTCCAGCGGACGCTGCCCGAGCGGCGTGGCCGTGGTGTTGTCGACCGCGACCAGGGCGCCGGCGGCGCGCGCCCGGGCGGCCAGCGCCGCCACGTCCGCGACGTCCAGGCCCGGGTTGGCCGGGGTCTCCAGCAGCACCAGGCGTACGCCGTCGAACGCCGGGTGCGGGCCGGCGGTCGGGGCGAGGAGCACCCGTACGCCGATGCCCTCCAGCGTGTCGGCGGCGAAGGCCCGGACGGAGAAGTAGCCGTCCGACGGCAGCACCACGGTGTCGCCCGGCCGCAGCACCGTCAACAGCAGCCCGGTGATCGCGGCCTGCCCGCTGGCGAAGACCCGGCAGTCGCCGCCCTCCAGCTCCCCGACCGCCGCCTCCAGCAGCCGCCGGGTGGGGTTGTCCGGCCGGCCGTAGCCGTCGGGCGCCGCCGCCGGCCCCGCCCACGGGTCCAGGTGGTACGGCGCGGCGAACACCGGCCCGGGCAGGAACGGCTGGCCGGGGGCCGGCTCGGGCAGGCCGGCGCGGACGCAGCGGGTGCCGTCCCGGTCTTCGGTCATGTCCCTCACTCCGGCTTGGTGGTGCGGCTCATCAGGGCCTCGACGGCGAGTCGCGGGTCCATGCCCTCGTGGCAGACCAGCTCGACCTGCTCGGTGATCGGCATCTCCACCGCGTGCGCGCGGGCCAGGTCGCGCAGGGCCAGCGCGCTCTTGACGCCCTCGGCGGTCTGCCGGGTCGCGATGCGGGCCTCCTCCAGGGTCGCGCCCCGGCCGAGGTGCTCGCCGAAGGTGCGGTTGCGGGCCATCGGCGACGAGCAGGAGGCGACGAGGTCTCCCATCCCGGCCAGGCCGGCGAAGGTGAGCGGGTCGGCGCCCAGGGCGACGCCGAGCCGGGCCGTCTCGGCCAGTCCCCGGGTGACCAGCATGGCCCGGGTGTTGTCGCCGAAGCCCATCGCCACGGCGATGCCGTACGCCAGGGCGATCACGTTCTTCACCGCGCCGCCCAGCTCGCAGCCGATGACGTCGTCGTTGGTGTACGGGCGGAAGTAGGGCGTGGTGATCGAGCGCTGCACCAGCGTGGCCCGGTCGGCGTCGGTGCAGGCGACCACGGTGGCGGCGGGCTGCTCGGCGGCGATCTCCGGGGCCAGGTTGGGGCCGGAGACCACCACCACGCGGTCGGCGGCGACTCCGGCGGTCTCCACGATCACCTCGCTCATCCGCCTGGTGGTGCCCAGCTCGATGCCCTTCATCAGCGACACCAGGGTGGCGTCCGGATGCAGGTGCGCGGTCCACTCGGCCAGGTTGCCGCGCAGCGTCTGCGACGGCACCGCCAGCACCACCTGCTCGGCGCCGGTGATCGCCTCGGCGGCGTCGCCCGTCGCCGTGACCCGCGACGGCAGCAGCACGTCCGGCAGGTACTCCGGGTTGCGCCGCTCGGCCCGGATCGTGTCGGCGACCGCCTGGCGGCGGGCCCAGACGGTGACGTCCCGGCCGGCGTCGGCCAGGATCTTGGCGAACGCGGTGCCCCACGAGCCGGCCCCCAGGACCGCGACGTGCCCGCTCACGCCGCCGCCCCCGGCCGCCGCCGCTCGCCGGCGGGACGGGCCGGGCGTTCCCACAGTGGGGGCGGGGTGCCGCCCCGGATCTCGGTGAGCATGTCACGAAGGCGCAGCATGATGGTGTCGGTCATCTCCTCGAGGACGGCCTTCGTCGGAGTCGACCCGGCCCACCGGCCCAGGTCGACGGGGGGCCCGGCGACCACGGTCACCGGGATCCGGGGGCGCGGGTCCAGTCGGGACCGGCGCGGGTCGAACATCCGCTCCGGGCCCCACATGACGAGCGGGACCACCGGCGCCCCGGTGGCGAGCGCGAGCCGGGCGGCACCGGTCTTGCCCTTCATCGGCCACAGCTCCGGATCGCGGGTGATGGTGCCCTCCGGGTAGATCACCACGGCGCCGCCCTGGTCGAGCGCGGCGACGAGGTGGTCCAGCGACCGCACCGCCTCCACGGTGTTGCGCTCGACCGGGATCTGCCGGCACCGGTGCAGGATCCAGCCGATCACCGGGACCCGGAACACGCTGGCCTTGCCGAGGAACTGCGGCCAACGGCCGGAGTCGTAGACGAAGTGGGCCGCGACGAGCGGGTCGGCGTGCGAGATGTGGTTCGGCACGATGATCACACCGCCGTCGCCGCGCAGGTGCTCCATGCCGCGCCAGGTGCGCCGGGTCCAGACGGTCATCACCGGTTTGACCAGCACCACGGCGAACCATTGCCAGAACCCCAGCCTCGGCCGTGCCACCCGCGCCTCCTCGTGCCGCCCCGCCCCGCACCGGATCCGCACCCGGTGACGCCCCGCAGCGGAAATCATGCCTGCTCGACCCGGGTCCGGCCAGAGAGGGTACCGCCGTGTGGCTGGCAGGATGGCGGTGTGAGTCAGCCGAGGTGGACCGTGGTGGTCCCGGTGAAGCGCCTCGCCGCCGCGAAGAGCCGGCTGCGGGGGGCGCTGCCGGCCGTACCGCACGAGGAGTTGGCGCTGGCCCTGGCCGCCGACACGGTCGCCGCGGTGCGGGCCTGCCCGGCGGTCGCCGGGGTCCTCGTCGTCACCGACGACGCCCGCGTGGCCGAGGCCGCCCGCCGGGCGGGCGCCCGCGCGCTGCCCGACGCCCCCGACGCCGGGCTGAACGCCGCCTTCCGGCACGGCGCGTCGGCCGCGGGCGGCGGCTGGGTGGCCGGGCTGACCGCCGACCTGCCCGCGCTGCGCCCGGCCGAGCTGGCGGCGGCGCTGCGGGCGGCGCAGGCGGCGCCCCGGGGCGTACGCCGGTTCGTGGCCGACGCCCCCGGCCGGGGCACCGTGCTGCTGGCCGCGCCGCCGGGCGTGGCCCTGGATCCCCGCTTCGGGGTCGGCTCGGCCGCCGCGCACGCCGCGAGCGGGGCGCTCGCCCTCACCGGGGACTGGCCGAGCCTGCGCCGGGACGTGGACACCGCCGACGACCTGGCCGCGGCGGCCCGGCTCGGGCTGGGGCCCCGTACGGCCGCCCTGGCCGCCGCCGGCTGCGCGGCCTGAGGGGCGTGTAGCGTGCGGGGCATGCAGGGCACGGTGGCCACCTACGACGCGGCGACCCGCAGCGGGACGCTGCTCCTCGACGACGGCACCGAGCTGGCCTTCCCGGCCCGGGCGTTCGACGCCTCCGGGCTGCGGCTGCTCCGCCTCGGTCAGCGGTTGCGCGTCGAGACCGACGCCGCCGGTGAGGTGGTCCGGGTGACATTGCCGACGATGGCCTGAGCGGCTGGCCGAAGTTCATTTTGCGTTAACCGCATCCGGGTGATTATGGGCGGGTGAGCACCCCTCGCAAGCCCTCCGCCAACCGCCCGCACACCGACCCCGCCGCACCCCGCAACGGCGCCCGGTCCCGCGGCGCCGACGGCCGGTTCCACGCCGACCCGGCCGCCGCCACCCCGGCGGAGGCGCCCGCCGCGACCCCGGGGGAAACGCCCGCCGCGACCGGCACGGCCGACGCCGCCGGTACCGGCGGCGCGGCCGCCTCCGCCGGGCTGGAGGAGGTGCTGGACGCGGCGCCGCCCGCCGAGGCGCCGACGCCCGACCTCGTCGACGGGCCGCCCCCGCCGGAGCCGCTGCCGGAGGACCGCTTCCTCAACCGGGAGCTCTCCTGGCTCGACTTCAACGCCCGGGTGCTGGCGCTCGCCGAGGACCCGCGCACACCGCTGCTGGAGCGGGCCAAGTTCCTGGCGATCTTCGCCAGCAACCTCGACGAGTTCTACATGGTGCGGGTCGCGGGGCTCAAGCGCCGGCTCCAGGCCGGCCTGCCGGTACGCGGCGGCGACCGGATGCCGCTGCGTACCCAGTTGGAGCTGGTCGCCGGCAAGGCCGCGACGCTGGTGGCCCGGCACTCGGCCTGCTTCACCGACGACGTGCTGCCGAAGCTGGCCGCCGAGGACATCCGGATCCTGCGCTGGGCCGACCTGGACGACCCCGAACGGGAGCGGCTGCGCGCGTACTTCCGGGAGCAGATCTTCCCGGTGCTGACCCCGTTGGCGGTGGACCCGGCGCACCCCTTCCCGTACATCTCGGGGCGGTCGCTCAACCTCGCGGTGGCGGTCCGCGACCCCGACGGCGGCTCGGAGTTCTTCGCCCGGGTCAAGGTGCCGAACAACGTGCCCCGCTTCGTCCGGGTGCACCGTGACCTGCCGGGCCTGCGGATGCTGCCGGTGGAGGACCTGATCTCGGTGCACCTGGGGCAGCTCTTCTCCGGCATGCAGGTGGTCGAGTGCCACCTGTTCCGGGTCACCCGCAACGCCGAGGTGGAGGTCGACGAGGACCGCGACGAGGACCTGCTCCAGGCGCTGGAGCGGGAGCTGGCCCGGCGCCGGTTCGGCCCGCCCGTGCGGCTGGAGGTGGCCACCTCGGTCTCCGAGCACGTGCTGGAACTGCTCGTCCGCGAGCTGGACATGCACGACCAGGAGGTGCTGCGGGTGCCCGGCCTGCTCGACCTCTCCGCGCTCTGGCAGCTCTACAACGAGGCGGACCGGCCGGACCTGAAGGACCGGCCGTTCGTGCCGGCCACCCACCCCCGGCTCACCGAGGGCGAGGTGCCCCGCAGCGTCTTCGCGACCCTGCGCGACGGGGACATCCTGGTCCACCACCCGTACCACTCGTTCGCCACCAGCGTGCAGCGCTTCATCGAGCAGGCCGCCGCGGATCCGGACGTGCTTGCCATCAAGCAGACCCTCTACCGCACCAGCGGCGACTCCCCCATCGTGGACGCGCTCGTCGACGCGGCGGCCGCCGGCAAGCAGGTGGTGGTGCTCGTCGAGCTGAAGGCGCGCTTCGACGAGGTGGCCAACATCGGCTGGGCGCGCACGCTGGAGCGCGCCGGCTGTCACGTCGTCTACGGCCTGGTCGGGCTCAAGACACACTGCAAGACCGCCCTGGTCGTACGTCAGGAGGGCAACCAGATCCGCCGCTACTGCCACATCGGCACCGGCAACTACCACCCGAAGACCGCCCGGCTCTACGAGGACTTCGGCATGCTCACCGCCGACCCGGAGATCGGCGCCGACCTGACCGACCTGTTCAACGTGCTGACCGGCTACAGCCGGCAGACCGCGTACCGGCGGCTGCTGGTGGCGCCGCAGGGCATCCGCAGCGGGCTCATCGAGCGCATCGAGCGGGAGATCGCGCACGTCCGGCTGGGCATGCCCGGGCTCGTGCAGATCAAGGTGAACTCGCTGGTCGACGAGGAGATCACCGACGCGCTCTACCGGGCCTCCCGCGCCGGCGTCCACGTCGACCTGGTGATCCGGGGCATGTGCACGCTGCGCCCGGGGGTGCCCGGCCTGTCGGAGAACATCCGGGTCCGCTCGATCCTGGGCCGGTTCCTGGAGCACTCCCGGATCTTCCGGTTCGGCAACGACGGCGACGCCGAGTTCTGGATGGGCTCGGCCGACCTGATGCACCGCAACCTGGACCGCCGGGTCGAGGCGCTGGTGCGGGTGAGCGACCCGGTCGCCCGCGCCGAGCTGGACCACGTGCTGACCGCCGCGATGAGCCCGGACGTGGACGCCTTCGAGCTGGCGCCGGACGGCACCTGGAGCCGGCGTACCGGCACGGCCGACGAGCCGCGGGTCCACCTCCAGGAGTTGTTGCTGCGTCGTGTCGGTGGCACGGCGGGCTGACCCGTACGCGCATAGGCTGACCAGATGCTGGATGAGCGGGACGCGGCCGGCCCCGGTCGGAGCTGGCCGACCGCGGGCGGCGACGCGGGGCCGCCGATCCGGGCGGCGGGCGGTGTCGTGTGGCGTCCCGCCGACGACCCCGGGCCGGCCGACGGGCGCGCGCGCGGCGGGGTGTTGGTCTGCCTGGTGCACCGGCCCCGCTACGGCGACTGGTCGCTGCCCAAGGGCAAGCTGGAACGCGGCGAGCATCCGCTGCTCGCCGCCGTCCGGGAGGTGGCCGAGGAGGCCGACGTCCGGGCGGTGCCGCAGGTGCGGCTGCCGACCGTGCGCTACCGCAGCGAGGGCCGCCCGAAGGTGGTCGACTACTGGTCGATGCGGGCGGCGGCCACCGGCGGCTTCCAGCCCGCCACCGAGGTCGACGACGTGCGTTGGCTGGACGTCGACGAGGCGGTCCGGCTGGTCAGCTACCCGCACGACGCCGAGGTGCTGGCCGCGTTCGCGGCCCTGCCGACGGTCACCGGGACGGTGACGCTGGTCCGGCACGCCCACGCCGGCAAGCGGGCCACCTGGTCCGGCCCCGACACCGCCCGGCCGCTCGACGCGCAGGGCTGGGCGCAGGCCCACGCGCTCGCCCCGCTGGTGGCGCTGTCCCGCCCGGTACGCCTGCTGTCGGCGTCGGCCCGCCGCTGCGTACAGACCCTCGACCCGGCGGCGGCGCTGCTCGACCTGCCGATCGAGGTCGACGGCGACCTGGACGAGCCGCGCCCCGGCCAGCACCCCGACGAGTGCACGCTGGCCGCCGCCGCCCGCCTGGCCGCGCTGGCGGCCACCGGGGAGCCCGCCGGGGTGTGCAGCCAGGGCAAGGTGATCCCGGGCGCCCTGGCCCGCCTCAGCGGGCGGTCGGACGACCTCACCACGCCGAAGGGCGACGGCTGGCTGCTCGCCTTCGCGGGCGACCGGCTGCTCGCCCTCGACCGCCTCTGACGCGGATCAGGCCGCCCTCGACCGCCTCCGACGGGGACGACGCGGAGGCGGGTCACCCGGCCGGTCCGCCCCGGGACGGCACGGACGCGGGCGCGTGCGGGCGGGTCAGCCCCGGGGCAGGGTCAGGGTCACCGCGACCGGCAGGTGGTCGCTGGCCGTCCCGGGCGGGGCCGCCGCCTCGCCGGCCGTCAGGTCGGGAGTGACGAAGACGTGGTCGATCTGCTGGCGCGGGGCGTCGGCCGGGCTGGTCGGCAGGGGACGGGCGGCGGCCAGCGCGTCGACCAGACCCGCCCGGGTGAACTCCGCGAACGCCGGGTCGCCCGGCTCGGTGTTCAGGTCGCCGGCGACCACCAGGGGCCGGCCGGCCGCGTACCGCACGGCGAAGTCGGCGACCGCCCGGGCCTGGACCACCGGATCCTCGCCGGGCGGCGGTTGCAGGTGGGTGGCGACCACCGCGAGGCGGACGTCCTCGCTGAAGTCGACCGTGATCCCGAGCGCCTGCGCCCCGGTGGGCGCGCCGACCGCCGGCAGCGGCCGGGTCCGCGCCGCGTCCAGGGGCCACCGGCTCAGCACGGCGTCGCCCCAGAGCGGATCGGCGGCCGGCGCGAAGACGTACGGCATGTCCAGCCGCTCGGCCAGCAGGTCGAGCGTGTCGTGCCCGCCGTTGAGCAGCCAGCCCCGGTCCACCTCGCTGAGTGCCACGACGTCGGCCCCCGCGGCGGCGCGCGCCAGCGCGTCCGGGTCGAAGCGGCCGTGGATGCCGAACCCCATCCGGACGTTGTACGCCACCACCCGCACCGTCTCCGGCGGCCCGTCCCGGTTGCTGGCGGACAGCAGCTCGTCGCTGGCCACCGCCGCCAGCAGCGTCAGTACGGCGGCCGAGGCGGCCGTCCACACCGGCGGCAGCGACGGGCGGAGCGGGCCCGGGGCCGGACGACCGGGCCCGCCACCCGCCCGGGCGGGGTCACGCGAAGGGGCGGGCCGGGTCGCCAGCGCGACGGCGGCGACCAGCACCGCCACCGTCACCGGCACCCCCGCGTTGGGGTGGCCGAGGTCGTACGCGGCGTAGTAGGCCACCGCCGCGACGGCGAAGACGAGCATCCCGGCGACGGCCGCGTACCCGCGCCGCCCGGCCGCCCGCGCCGGGTCCTGCCCGCCGCCGTCCTGGACCGGGTCCTGCCCGCCGCCGTCGGGCCCCGGGGCGCCGGTGGCGTCGGTGCCGCCCCGGGTCCCGCCGTCGGCCGCGCCGGCCGACGCCAGGCACGCGCCGAGGCCGACGGCACTGAGCAGGACGGCCGGCAGCAGCAGTTCCCCGCGTTCGAGGGCGACGAGGACGGCCCCGGCGACCAGCGCCACCGGCCCGAGCCACCGCCAGGCCCCCTGCCGGGGCGACGCCAGCGCGGCGAGCAGGAAACCGCCGACCGCCACGGCGAGCGGGGCGACGCCGAACAGCGGCACCGTGGCCACCCCCACCGCGTCGGCGGGGTCCGAGCGCAGGAGCCCGAACTGGTACGACGTCGCCGTCCGGGCGACCGCCGGGGAGAGCGCCACCATGCCGGCGAGCAGCAGCGCCGGCCCGGCCAGCAGCCAGCTCCGTACGCCGCCCGGGCCGGCTGCCGACGCGGGCCGCGCCTGCCCGGCCAGGAAGAGGCCGGCGACCGCGACGGCGGCGAGCCACGCCGGCCAGTCCCCGAAGAACGCCGAGCGGTACGTGTCCAGCGCCGTGTGCAGCAGGGCGCCGACCGCCAGCCCGAGGGCCAGCCCGGGGACGGGGCGGTCGGTGGTGGCGGCGGCGCCGGCGAGCCAGACCAGCCCGGCGAGCAGCCCGGCCGTGGCGAGCCAGAGCTGGAGTGGCCCGCCCGGCTGGCCGTTGACGGCGAGGCGGGCCACGACCAGCAGCAGCGCGGCGGCGAGCGTGACGGGGCGGGCGCCGACCCGGCGGATCAGCGCGGGCGCGGCCAGGGCCAGCAGGAACCAGCCGAACGCGAAGGCCCCCAGCAGTTCGGCGGGGGTCGAGGCGGCCTGCCCGAAGATGGTGATGACCGCTGGCAGGAAGACGCGCAGGACGTCGACCAGGAGCACGACGCCGAGGGCGAGGGTGACGGTGGGGAAATGGCGGTAGCGCACCGGGGGCTGCCTTTCGCCGACCGGAAGGGGTGCGGCGATTCTGCGGGCGGGGCACGGTCCCGGTCAACGGTGCCGCAGTACGACGGTGCCGCCGAAGCCGTCGACGCGTCGGGGGCGGACACGACGAAGGGCGTCCACCGGCCGGTGGACGCCCTTGCCGTACCGCTGGGCTCAGCGCTTGGTCGCGGCCTTCTTGGCCGGGGCCTTCTTCGCGGCGGTCTTCTTGGCCGCCGCGCTCTTGCTCGCCGTCGTGGCGGTCTTCTTCGCCGCCGTGGCCTTCGTCGCCGCGGTGGTCTTCTTCGCCGGGGCGGCCTTGGTGGTCGCGGTCTTCTTCGCCGCGGTGGTCTTGGTCGCCTTCGCCGCGGGGGCCTTCTTGGCCGCCGTGGTCGCCTTGGCCCCGGTCGCCTTCGCGCCCGCCGCCTTGGTCCCGGTGGCCTTCGCCCCGGTCGCCTTGGCTCCGGTGGCCTTCGCCCCGGTGGCCTTGGCCCCCGTCGTCTTGGCCGCCGCCGTGCTCTTGGCGGCGGTCGTGGTCTTGGCGGCGGCCGCCGTGGTCTTCTTCGCCGCCGCCGTGGCCTTCGGCACCTTGCCGCTGGCCACCATCTCCTTGAACCCGGCGCCGGGACGGAAGGTCGGGACGGATGTCTTCTTGACCTTCACCGCCTCGCCGGTACGCGGGTTGCGCGCTGTTCGGGCACCCCGGACACGCTTTTCGAACGCTCCGAATCCGGTGATCGCCACCTTCTCGCCCTTGGTGACCGCCGCCTGGACCTCAGCGAGGACCGCGTCGAGCGCGGCCGTCGCCGTCTTCCGGTCCCCCAGGCGAACGGCGAGCGCCTCGATGAGCTCGGCCTTGTTCACGACTTCCTCCCGATTGTGCAACTGACTCGACGCGAGCCATTCTGCGCGCACCGTATGCCCTGTGCTGCCGGGACACAAACATTCGGTCGAAAAAAGCCCTTGTGTCGTAACGGATTCGCCCCCACCGGCGAGACCGGTGGGGGCGGAAACCGCTGTGGGATCGGGCGTACGGCTATGCGACCGAGGGCAGGAACGGCGGCCGGGCGGCCTCGAAGGCACTGATCTGCGCCTCGTGGCGGAGGGTGAGTCCAATGTCGTCCAAGCCCTCCAGCAACCGCCAGCGGCTGAAGTCGTCCATCGGGAACGACCAGGTGGCATCCCCGAGACGCACCTCGCGGGCGGTCAGGTCGACCGTCACCGGAGTGCTCGGGTCGGCCTCCACCCGGTCCCAGATCTCCTCGACCGTCTTCAATTCCAGCTCGACCGGGAGCAGCCCCTCCTTGAGGGCGTTGCCGCGGAAGATGTCGCCGAAGCGGGGCGAGATCACGGCGCGGAAGCCCCAGTCGCGCAGCGCCCAGACGGCGTGCTCCCGGGAGGAGCCCGTGCCGAACTCCGGACCGGCCACAAGAATCGACGCACCCGAATGGGCGTGATCGTTGAGGACGAATTCCGGGTCCTCGCGCCAGGCGCTGAACAAGCCGTCCGCGAAACCGGTCCGGGTCACCCGCTTGAGGTACACGGCGGGGATGATCTGATCGGTGTCCACGTTGGACCGCCGCAGCGGCACGGCGGTGCCCGTGTGGGTGGTGAACCTCTCCATCTGGGTGCCCTTCTACAGGTCGGCGGGAGCGGCCAGCCGGCCCGCCACGGCGGTGGCGGCGGCGACCGGCGGGGAGACCAGGTGGGTGCGTCCGCCCCGGCCCTGGCGGCCCTCGAAGTTGCGGTTGGAGGTGGAGGCGGAGCGCTGGCCCGGCGAGAGCGTGTCGGGGTTCATCCCCAGGCACATGGAGCAGCCGGCGAAGCGCCACTCGGCGCCTGCGTCGGTGAAGACCTTGTCCAGGCCCTCCGCCTCCGCCGCCTCGCGCACGGCGGCGGAACCGGGCACGACCAGCATGCGCACCCCGTCGGCGACCCGGCTGCCGCGCAGCACGTCGGCGGCGGCCCGCAGGTCCTCCAGCCGGCCGTTGGTGCAGGAGCCGACGAAGACCACGTCGACCGCGAGGTCCCGCAGCGGGGTGCCGGGGCGCAGGTCCATGTACTCCAGCGCGCGCCGGGCGGCCGTCCGCTCGGCCTCGGTGCCGAACTCCTCCGGCGTGGGCACCACCGCGCCCAGCGGCGCGCCCTGACCGGGGTTGGTGCCCCAGGTGACGAACGGGGTGACGGCGCCGGCGTCCAGGGTCACCTCGGCGTCGAAGGTCGCGCCCTCGTCCGTGGGCAGGGTCCGCCACCACTCGACCGCCGCGTCCCAGTCGGCGCCCTTCGGCGCGTTGGGCCGCCCCTTCAGGTACGCGAAGGTGGTCTCGTCCGGCGCGATCATGCCGGCCTTGGCGCCCCACTCGATGGACATGTTGGCGATCGTCATCCGCCCCTCCATGGACAGCGACCGGATCGCCTCGCCGCGGTACTCGACGATGTGCCCGCGCCCGCCGCCCGTGCCGACCTGGGCGATCAGCGCGAGGATCAGGTCCTTGGCGGTGACCCCCGGGGCGAGCCGCCCCGTCACGTTCACCGCCATCGTCTTCGGCCGGGCCTGCGGCAGCGTCTGGGTGGCCAGCACGTGCTCGACCTCACTCGTGCCGATGCCGAACGCGAGCGCGCCGAACGCGCCGTGGGTGGCCGTGTGCGAGTCGCCGCAGACGATGGTCATGCCGGGCTGGGTGACACCGAGTTGCGGGCCGATGACGTGCACGATGCCCTGGTTCTCGTCGCCCAGCGGGTGCAGCCGCACGCCGAACTCGGCGCAGTTGCGCCGCAGCGTCTCGATCTGCGTACGCGAGGTGGGGTCGGCGATGGTGAGCAGGTCGCCGCGCCGCTGCCGGAACGACGGGTCGGCGTACCCCGTCGGGGTGTTGTGGTCCTCCGTCGCGAGCGTGAGGTCGGTGCGGCGCACGCGGCGCCCGGCGAGGCGCAGCCCGTCGAAGGCCTGCGGGCTCGTCACCTCGTGCAGCAGGTGCAGGTCGATGAAGAGCAGATCGGGCTCGCCCTCGGCGGACCGTACGACGTGCGCGTCCCAGACCTTCTCGGCCAGGGTCCTCGGCTCGGTAGTAGTGACTCCCACCATCTGGACATCCTAAATTCTGGGAGGTAAGTTTCGGCTTGTGGGACACAGTATGAGCGGTGTCGGCGTTCTCGACAAGGCGGTGGTCATCCTGGCCGCCTGCGTCGACGGCGCCAGCCTGGCCGAACTCGTTGAACGCACCAAGCTGCCCCGGGCCACCGCGCACCGGCTGGCGCAGGCGCTGGAGATCCACCGGATGCTGGTCCGGGACACCCAGGGGCGCTGGCGTCCCGGCCCGCGCCTGGGTGAGCTCGCCAACGCGGCGCCGGACGTGCTCCTGACGGCGGCGGAGCCGCTGCTCGCGGCGCTGCGGGACGCGACGGGCGAAAGCGCCCAGCTCTACCTGCGCCGCGCCGACGAGCGCATCTGCGTGGCCGCCGCCGAGCGGGCCAGCGGCCTGCGCGACACCGTGCCGGTCGGCTCGGTGCTGCCGATGACGGCCGGCTCGGCGGCGCAGATCCTGCTCGCCTGGGAGCCGCCCGAGGCGGTGATGCCGCTGCTGCCCCGGTCGAAGTTCACCGGCCGCACCCTCGCCGAGGTACGCCGTCGCGGCTGGGCGCAGAGCGTCGCCGAACGCGAGGCCGGTGTGGCGAGCGTCTCGGCGCCGATCCGCGACCGCACCGGTCGGGTCATCGCCGCGATCAGCATCTCCGGCCCCATCGAGCGCCTCGGACGCCGCCCCGGCGAACGCCACGCGATGGCCGTGGTCCGAGCCGGCCAACGCCTCTCCGGCCTCTGAGCCCCCACCGCCCCGCCCTCCCATCGGCCCCGCGTCGGCCCCTGTCGGCCGCGTGTCGATCAAGAAGTTCGCGACCGGGTTCGACGCCGGATCGGACGCGAACTTCTTGGTCGACACGACCGACAGCGGCGTGGTCAGGCCGGGGGCGCAGCCCCGGGCGGGGTGGGCGGGGTGGAATGCCGAACGGCCCGTTCCACCGGAGTGGAACGGGCCGTTCGAGGTGTAGCCCCGACCGGATTCGAACCGGCGCTACCGCCTTGAGAGGGCGGCGTCCTGGGCCGCTAGACGACGGGGCCAAGACTTCACTGCTTCCACCACCCTTGCGAGCGGTGCCGCTGTAGTCTAGCGGCGTCCCCTCGGGAGACGGAAATCGGGGCGGCCGGGCCGGTCGGGAGCGGCGCGATCTCCCGCCCCGTCGCGCCACCCGGGGAGGCGCCGGCGCGGGAGATCGTGGAGGCGTGGGCGCGGGACATGCGAAACGGCCCGCCCCACCGGAGTGGAACGGGCCGTTCGAGATGTAGCCCCGACCGGATTCGAACCGGCGCTACCGCCTTGAGAGGGCGGCGTCCTGGGCCGCTAGACGACGGGGCCAGAACCTGCTCGCGGCACCACCCTGTCGGGCGGTGCCGCTGGACTCTATCAGAGAGAACCCCGATCCCCTGTCGGGAACCGGAGCCGTCTCCTACGAGATCCAGCGCCCGAGACTCTCGCGAACCTCGGCTGCGCTGGGGTACCAGGACTCGAACCTAGACTAACTGAACCAGAATCAGTCGGGCTGCCAATTACCCCATACCCCATTGGCCCCTTGCGGTGCCGGGATCAAACTTTACCCTCCCGGCGCCAGCGGGCCAAATCGAGCCCCCCCAAACCGCCCCTGAACTGCGGAAACAGGGCCTCGACGCGGATCAGGCGACGGGCACCACCGGGTTGGTCAGGTCCCCGATCCCCTCGATCCGCACGGTGACCGTATCCCCGTCCAGGAGCGGGCTAACCCCGGCGGGCGTGCCGGTGAGCACCACGTCGCCGGGGAGCAGCGTCATCACGTGCGAGACGTACGACACGAGCGCCGGCACGTCGAAGACCATGTCGCGGGTCCGGCCGATCTGGCGGACCTCCATCTCCTCCGGGTTGCGACCCACCTCACAGCGGATCTCCACGTCGCGGACGTCGAGCCCGGTGGTGATCCACGGCCCGATCGGGCAGAACGAGTCGAAGCCCTTGGCCCGGGTCCACTGGCCGTCGGAACGCTGGAGGTCCCGGGCGGTGACGTCGTTGGCGCAGGTGTAGCCGAAGATGGCCCGCTCCGCGGCGGCCCGGTCGGCCCGTCGGGCGCCCGGCGCGCCGATCACCACCGCCAGCTCGGCCTCGTGCTCGACCTGCTTCGAGAAGATCGGCAGCCGGATCGCGTCCCGGGGGCCGATCACGGAGGTGGACGGCTTGAGGAAGAGCAGCGGCTCCTTGGGCACCTCGCTGCCGTGCTCGGCGGCGTGCTCGGCGTAGTTGCGGCCGACGCAGACGACCTTGCTGGGCAGGATCGGCGAGAGCAGGCGGACGTCCGACAGCGCCCAACGGGCGCCGCTGAAGGTGATCTGGCCGAACGGGTGGCCCTCGATCTCGGCGACGGTCAGACCCTGCGGGCCCGCCTCCGGCTCGCCCTCGACGACCCCGAACGACATTCCCTTGGCATGAGCAAAACGAGCGATACGCACCAGGCCAATCTAGCCCCGGCGAACCGCGCCCCGGCCGAGGCCGCGACGAGGCGCGCGGACCGAGCACCGGCACACCCTGACGGCCCGGGCCACCGGCGCACCCGGAGGCCGGGAGCACCTGCCCCGGACGCCGGGCGGTGCACCATACGCCGCCGGCCGCCCGGCCGGGCCGAGTTCACGACTTCGTACCCGCCCGGCGTCGCCGCGCCCCTAGCGTCGGCTCCGGAGGTTCGTTCGTATGCCTGCATCGACACGACACCACAGGGCCCTCGCAGTGTTCGTACACTGCCTCGGCATTCTCGCCGCCGTGCCGGCACTGCCCGCGGCGGCCCCACCAGCGGCGGCCGCGCCACCACCACCGGTGGTCGCACCGACGCCGGAGCCGGCGATGCCGTCGGCGCCCCCGGCGGTGCCCACCCCGACCCGGGCCGCCCCGCCGGTGGCGAAACCGCCGGTCACGGTCGCGGTGGTGCCGGAGAACACGCCGGCGCCGCGCTACCGCATCCAGGTCCGCAACAGCGGCGGTACGCCGGTGGACACCACGGTCCGGCAGGAGCTGCCGCCCGGCGCCTCGGCGACCGCCATCACCGACGGGGGCCGGGCCACCCGCGGCGCCGGGCAGTCGGCCACCGAGGTGACCTGGCAGCTGAAGCTGCCCGCCCGCAGCACCACCACCCTGGGCACGGCGCTCACCACCGCCGCCCCGGCCCGGCCGCTGACCGCGCCGGCCTGCGCGTTCGCCCGCGACGGCAGCCGGCCGTACGACTGCGCGACCGCGACCTGGAGCGCGGCCGCGCCGGCCGCGGCGCCCGAGCGGACCGAGGCGCCGCCGTGGCGCCGGACGCCGGTGCTGCTGGCGGGGCTCGCCACGGTGGCGGTGCTCGCGGTGGGCGGGGCATGGACGTGGCGCCGACGCCGGCGCCCGGTCGCGGCGGCCCTGACCGACGAGGGGCCGGGGACGGTCTACCCGCGCCCGGCCGCACCGCGCCCGGAGCAGCTGCGCCGCAAGCCGTCCGTCTGGTTGATCGTCCCGGTGGCCGCCGTGGTGCTCGCGGGCACGCTGGGCACCGCCGCCTGGACGGCCACCCGCAAGGTCGCCTCCGTCGACCCCGACAGCCAGCCGACCAGCGGCGCGTGGGTCGGCCGTGGGATCAACGGGGTGGTGGGCGAGCCGCTGCGCGAGTCGGCGTTCGAGTTCACCGTGTACCGGGTGGCGTGCGAGCCCGGCACGGCGGCCCGGCAGTGCCAGGCCACGGTCGGGGTGCGCAACCTCACCCCCGAGCAGCAGAGCTGGCACGGCCGGTTGCAACGGGCGTACCTGCCCGACGGCAACTTCGTCAGCACCGACGAGCAGGCGACCCGGGCGGCCAACCAGGGCCGGGACGTCTTCGCCCAGCCGATGGCCGCCGGTAGCCGGGCGGTGCTGCCGCTGGTCTTCACCGTCGACGGGAAGGCGCCACCGCAGCAGTTGGAGCTGCGCAGCGGGGTGTTCTCCGCCGGGGTCCGGGTGGACGTGCCCTGACCGGGCGCGGGGCGGCGGTCGTACCCTGGGGTCCGTGACCGCCCCCCTCGCCCCGACCGCCGTGCTCGACGCGGCGCGCTGGCAGGCCCGGCGCCGGGCGCACGAGCGGGACGACAAGGGTCCGGACCGTTGACCAGCATCCCCGCCGCAAGCTGGCTTCCCCTCCTGGAAGCTCACGAGAAGCGCGCCGACTCCCTTACCGCAGGCCACCGCGCCCGCAAGGCCACGAGGGAACGCCACGCGATCGATGACTTCTTGTACGACTACTACGGCACCCGCCCCTCCGTGCTCCGACGGTGGCACCCCGGCGTGGGCGTCTCCTTGGAACCGGGACCGCACGGCTCTGCCCCGCACCGGCAGTGGCGTTGGTATGCCACGGACGCGGACGGGATCGTGAGCTTCGACGTCGCAGCGTTCCTCGCCGACCGGGCCGAGTCGGTGCGCTTCATCCATCGACTGTTGTCCGCCATCTCGTCACGACCAGCCTTCACTGGCTGCTTCGGCCTGCATGAGTGGGCGATGGTGTACCGCCAACGTGAGCATCGGCATCCACTCCCCTTGCGACTTGGGCAAGAGGGAACTGACGCGGTGGTCGAGTCTCACCAGATCCGCTGCACGCACTTCGACGCGTTCCGGTTCTTCACCCCTGACGCGGTTGGCCTCAACCGGCTCCAACCAACGAGGGAGAGCCAGGTAGAGCTTGACCAGCCGGGCTGCCTGCATGCCTCGATGGACTGCCACAAGTGGGCAACCAAGCTGGGCCCTGCGGTTCCGGGGGATCTGGCGCTCGACTGCTTCGAGTTGGCGAGGGACATCCGGCTGCTCGACATGCAGGCGTCCCCGTACGACTTCTCCTCCTACGGGGAACCGGCAGTAGCCATCGAGACTCCTGAGGGCAAGGCCGAGTACGTCGCGCGGCAGCGCGAGTTCGCGCAGCGTGCCGCGCCGCTGCGGGCGCGACTGGTCGCCGAGTGCGACCGGCTGCTGTCGACGACCGACGGGTGAGCGGGCCCACCCGGCTACCGTCTGCTTCATGAGCCGTGACTGGCTGCGCCGGATCTCGACGACGGCGGCACAGCCCTGCCTGCCAGAGAGCCGCCAGAAGTGCGATCAGCCCCACCGCTTCTGAGACACGCCTAGTCGCCGTCGACGCGGCGGTCGCGCTTGCGCTGCGACCGGCGCTTCTTCTCGGCCAGACGGCGCTCCTTCGCGCCGCGCGAGGGGCGGGTGGGCCGGCGGGGCGGGGGCGGCGGGGCGGCGGCCTCGCGCAGCAGCGCGGCGAGTCGTTCCCGGGCGGCCTCCCGGTTGGCCAGCTGCGCCCGGTGCTCGCTGGCGGTGACGGTCAGCACGCCGTCGACCAGCCGGCCGGCGAGGCGTTGCAGGGCGCGCGCCCGCAGCGGCTCGGGCACGCCGGGCGAGGCGGCCAGGTCGTAGCTCAGCTCCACCCGCGAGTCGGTGGTGTTGACGCCCTGCCCACCGGGCCCGGACGACCGGGAGAAGCGTTCCCGCAGCTCGGCGGCGGGCACGGTCCATCGGTCGGTCACCCGCAGTCCGTCGTCCACTCCCCGAGGCTAACGCCCCTGCCGCTCGCTCGGGGTGGCGGACGGGCCGGGGGTCCGCCCCGGTGCGGCGGGGTCGTCGTCCGGGCCGGCGGCGGCGTACGCGACCGCGCCCACCAGCAGCAGGGCGATGATCCCGATCTTCGTGGTGGCCACCTTGATCAGCAGCCACGCGGCGCGCCGGGCGCCGGGCACGGTCTTCCTCACTGTCTGGTAGTCGGCCCACCCGCGTCGTGCCCGGGCGTACGCCGACCCCACACCGGTTCCGATCAGCAGGCCCACCAGCAGGAGGGCCACGATTTCAGGACGCTCCACCCACGCCAGTATCCATACTCAGCGTAATATTTCCATTGGCCGATCATTCCGGGCCGGGTATCCGACAGTTTTCACATTCCCAGCCCGCCGGCGCGGCTCGTACGCAGCTCAGCCGCCCTTGCCGATGATCGTGTCGGCGGTCTGCTGCACCTGCTCGATGGGAATGGCGAAGCCGATGCCGATCGAGCCGTTGCCGTCGATCGTGGCGATGGCCGTGTTCACCCCGACCACCTCGCCGCGCGCGTTGACGAGCGGGCCGCCCGAGTTGCCTGGGTTGATCGAGGCGTCGGTCTGCACGGCGGTGTGCCGGTTGTCGCCGAGGCGCACCTGCCGGTCCAGGGCGCTGACGATCCCGGCGGTGACGGTGCCGGGCAGCCCCAGCGGCGAGCCGACCGCCAGCACCGGCTCCCCCACCCGCGTGGCGCCCGGCTTGGCCAGCGGCAGCGCCGCCAGGCCGGCCGACGGCGGCACCCGGAGCACGGCGAGGTCGCTGCGCGGCTCCCGCCCGACCACCTCGGCGGCGAACCGCCGCCCGTCGGGCAGCTCCACGGTCACCGAGCCGCCGCGCCCCTTGGCCAGGATGTGGTCGTTGGTGATGATGTGCTGCTGGTCGTCGACGGCGAAGCCGGAGCCGGTGGCCGAGGCGCCGCCCGCCCCGCCCACCAGCACCGACACCACGCCCGGCACGGTCTTGCCGGCCGCGGTCACCAGCTCCGCCGGGACGGGGGCCGCCGAGGCCGCCGCCGGGCCGGGTGCGGTGTCGCGTCCGGCCACGACGCCGCCGGCCACCGCCCCGGAGACGGTCGAGAGGGCCACCACCGCCAGCGCCGCCAGCGCCAGCCCCCCCGGGCGCCGTCGGGCCGGACCGCCGTCCGGTCCGGCCCCGTCCCACCGGGGCCGCCCGTGGAGATCCAGCTCCGGCGAGATGAACCAGGGGCCGCGCGGTTCGCCCAGCCCGGTCTGCACTGCCATGCGTACGCTCCTCACGTGTCCTTCTCGACGGTGGCCGTACGGGATCAGGGCAGCCGGGCGAACCAGCGCATCGAGCCGGCCGCGGCGCCCATGGCGAACATCAGCCCGAGGCCGATGAACCGGGCCGAGACGTCCTGCCGTTCGGTGCGGTAGCCGACCGAGGTGCCGATGTCGTCGTAGACGGCGCGCAGCTCGTCGCTGGTGCTGGCCTCGTGGAACCCGCCCCCGGTCTCCTCGGCGACCGCGCGCAGGGTCTGCCCGTCGACGGGCACCTGGATCGGCCGGCCGCCCCGGTCCACGGTGCCGCTGGGGGTGCCGAACGAGATGGTGTGCACCGGCACCTTCATGTCGATCGCCTCGGACGCCGCCTCCATCGGGTCCATGCCGGAGGTGTTCGCCCCGTCGGAGAGCAGGATGATCCGGGCCGGCGGCGGGTCCTTCGCCGCCTGGCTGTCGAAGCCCTTCACGGCGCCGAGCGAGGTGCTGATGGCCTCCCCGATGGCGGTGCCCTGCACCCCGGTGGCCCCCTCGACCAGCCGCTCGATGCCCTCGTGCAGCCCCTCCCGGTCGGTGCTCGGCGGCACCAGCACCGCCGCGCTGCCGGCGAACGCGACCAGCCCGACGTTGAACTCGTCCGGCAGGCCGTCGACGAAGCGCCGGGCGGACTCCTTGGCGGCACTGAGCCGGTCCGGTTCCACGTCGCCGGCGAGCATCGAGGTGGAGACGTCGACGGCGACCATCACGGTGGCCCGTTCGCGGGGCACCCGCACCTCCGCCGTGGGTCGGGCGAAGCCCACCACCAGCAGCGCCAGCATGGCCAGGAAGAGCCCGGCCGGCACGTGCCGCCGCCAGGCGGGGCGGTGCGGCGCGACCCGGTCGAGCAGCCGCAGGTTGGTGAAGCGGACGGCGTACCGGCTGCGTCGGCGCTGCATCAGCAGGTAGCCCACGGCCAGGGCGAGCACCCCGAGCAGCAGCCAGAGCCGGACGGGCGACTGCCAGATCACGCCGCACCTCCCCGGGCCGCCCGGGCCGGGGCCGCCGCGAGCCGCCGCTGGGCGTGCACGTGCCGCACGATGTCGGCGCCCCAGTCCCGGTCGGTACGCAGCGGCAGGTGCGTGGCCCCGCTGCGGCGCAGCGCCTGGCGTACCTGCTCGCGCTGGGCGCTCGCCGCGGCGGCGTAGCGCTCGCGCAGCGCGCGGTCGCCGGTCCAGACCTCGCGCCGCCGCCCGGTCTCCGGGTCGACCAGGGTGACCAGGCCGACGTCGGGCAGCTCCAGCTCCCGGGGATCGGTCACCTCGACGGCGAGCACCTGGTGCCGCACGGCGAGGCGGCGCAGGGGCGCCTCCCAGGACGGTGCCCGCCCGGGGTCGTCGGGCAGTGCGTCGAGGAAGTCCGAGACCACCACGACGAGGCCACGGCGCAGCGCCACCCGGTGCACGGCGGCCAGCCCGTCGGCCAGGTCGCCGCCCGCAGGCGGCGGGTCGTCGCCGTCGTGCCCGCCGACGCGCGGGGCGGTCAGCAGGGCCCGGAGCAGCCCGAGCAGGTGGGTGCGCCCGCTGCGGGGCGGGAACCGGCGCAGCCCGTCCGGGCCGAGCACCTGCGCGCCGAGGCGGTTGCCCACGCCGGCGGTCAGGAAGCCGATCGCCGCCACGGCCGCCACGGCCAGCTCGCGCTTGTCCAGCTCGGCGGTGCCGTACTCCATGCTGGGGCTCGCGTCGACCAGCAGCCAGGTGGTCAGCTCCCGGTCGGCGTCGACCTCACGTACGTGCGGGACCGTGGTGCGGGCGGTCACCGCCCAGTCCATCCGGCGCACCTCGTCCTCACCGGGCCGGTACTCCCGGCTACCGGCGGTCTCGCTGCCCGGCCCGGGCAGCAGGCCACGGTAGCGGCCGTGCAGCAGCCCGTCGAGCCGGCGGGTGACGGTCAGTTCCAGCCGGCGCAGGCGCCGGTCGGAGGTGAGGTCGGCCAGTCCCGGTGCGGTCGGCACGCCGGTCGGCGCGCTCCCGCGCCACCTCATGCCGCCGCCAGGTCTGCCGCGTGTTCCGGGTGGCCGGCCGCGACGCGGGGCGGCGGTACGGCCTCCACGAGCCGCCGGACCACCGCCTCGGCGGCCACCCCGTCGGCGACCGCGTCGAAGGAGAGCACCAGCCGGTGGGCGAGCACGTCCGCCGCCAGTTCCCGCACGTCCTCGGGGAGCACGTACTCGCGGCCACGCAGCAGCGCCTGCGCCCGCGCGGCGCGGACCAGGCCGAGGGTGGCCCGGGGGCTGGCCCCGTACGCGAGCAGCGGGGCGATCTCGGGCAGACCGAACCGGCCGGGGTCACGGGTGGCGAAGATCAGCCGGACGACGTACTCGGCGATCGCGTGGTGCACGAAGACGTGGGCGGCGCGGGCCTGGAGTTCGCGCAGCCGCTGCGGGTCGAGCACCCGCCGGGGGACGGGCCGGTCGGCGCTCATCCGGTAGAGGATGGCGAGTTCGTCGGCGTCGCTCGGGTAGTCGACGACGATCTTCATGAGGAAGCGGTCGCGCTGCGCCTCCGGCAGCTGGTAGACCCCCTCCGACTCGATCGGGTTCTGGGTGGCCAGCACCAGGAACGGGTCCGGTACGGCGTAGCTGTGCCCGCCGATCGAGACCTGACGCTCGGCCATCGCCTCCAGCAGGGCGGACTGCACCTTGGCCGGGGCCCGGTTGATCTCGTCGGCGAGCACCAGGTTCGCCATGACCGGGCCCAGCTCGATGTCGAAGTCCTCGCGCGAGGCCCGGTAGATCCTGGTGCCGACGATGTCGGAGGGGACCAGGTCCGGGGTGAACTGGATCCGGGAGAAGGTGCCGCCCACCACGGTGGCCAGGGTCTGCGCGGCCAGCGTCTTGGCCACCCCGGGCACGCCCTCCAGCAGGCAGTGCCCGTTCGCGACGAGGGCGGTGAGCAGGCGCTCGACGAGCCGATCCTGCCCGACGATCACGCGTTTGACCTCGAAGAGCGTCTGTTCCAGGTCGGCCGGGGTCGCATCGGGATCGGCCGGGCTGGGCACGCTGGCCAGGGTGTCCGAGATGTCCGTCACGGTGCTTGCTTCCCGTGCCGACGGCCGGACAAACGTCGGATTATCAACCCCGGGCCGCCCCTTACCGGCCCGAACCAGGACAACCCTCCCGACCACCGTCGACGGACACGGCCACGCCCCAACCAGCGTCGATCATGCGGTGGCGGCGCCCCGCGCAGGGCACGATTCCCACCACCGCCGCGTGATCGACCTGCGAAGGGGCGGGACGACGCGGCGGCGCCGGCCCTCGCGCGTGGCGGGGGCCGGCGTCGTCAGCGGACGATCAGTTGGCGATGACCAGGTGGAACGGCCGGTCGGCGACGCTTCCCGACGAGTTGCGGGTCTGGACGAAGACCGCGTTCGGCGTCTGGAGCCGAGGCGCGACGGAGATCTCGCCGCCCGGGGGAACGTTGTACGGGTCGGTGGTGCCGATGGTCGCCACGAACGTCTCCAGCGAGACGTTGTAGTTGAACAGCACCTGGTACTGACCGGGGCCGTACCGGGTGGCGGAGACCGCCTCGGGCGAGCCGCGGAGCAGGGTGCCGCCGCTGGAGACGACGGCGGAGGCGACGGTGCCCGGCGCGGTCGCCTGGGCGGACGGGCCCTGCGCCAGGGCGGCCTTGGCCTTGCGGGCCTCGGCGGGGGTCACGGCGGGCTGGCCGCCGGAGCCGGGCTGCCGGACGGCTGGCTGGGCGACCTCGGCGGGCGCCTTGGCCGCCGGCTGGGCGACGGCGATCCCGCCCCCGGCCAGGGTGAGCGCCAGCGCGGCGAACGCCACCGCCACCGCCTTGCGTCGGAAGAGTGTGGTCATGACAGGTCTCCCTTTTGTTGACCGTGCGGATTCGGCCTGTCCCACCGAGCGAGGGACGGCTGATTTCCATTTCGTGGGCCCGGGGAAATGAGCGACAACCGCCTGGAGCCCGCACCTCGGGCCGCACCCTAGATGTTGTCGCCTCAACAATTTCCACCGGCTCTGAGCTGGCATTACTACTCAGAGTTTCGACGTCTCAACCCACTGGAAGGTAGCACCGCAAAAAGTGGGACGTCAATAGTTGATCACGCTCTGTTAATGGTTTCGTTCCGCCCCGGGAAATTGTGAAAAGCGAGCGCTCAGCCATTCACGAATGCGTCGGAGGCGGCGCGCCGCCGCGCCTGGTGTCGCCCCGTCCGGGGCCGTACCCGGGGGGCGCGGGCGCTACCCTCCAGTGGTGATCATCGAGGCCCCGCGGCGGGCACCGGGCGGCCGGGCGGCACGGCTGCGCACCGCGCTCTGCTGGGCCGCCGTCGCGCCCGGGGCCGCCTGGGCGGCCGTACGACTCGGCGGGCTCGACCGGGGACCGCTGGTGCAGCTGCTCGCCTTCACCCCGTACGCCGCCGCCGCGAGCGTGCTGCCGCTGCTGCTCGCGCTCGCCCTGCGGCGCCGCTGGCCCGCGGCGGTCGCGGCGCTGGCAGCGGCGGCCCTGGTGGCCGTGGTGGTGCCCCGGGCCCTGCCGTCCGGGCAGCCCGCGGTGACCGGCCCGACGGTGCGGCTGTTCACCGCCAACCTGCTGGCCGGGGCCGGCGACGCGCGGGCGCTGGTCGACCTGGTCCGGCGGCACCGCGTCGACGTGCTCGCCGTGCAGGAGTTCACCCCGCAGGCCGGGGCGGAGCTGGACCGGCTCGGCCTGGACCGGCTGCTCCCCCACCGGCAGCTCGACCCACGGGTCGGCACCGTCGGCTCCGGGCTCTACGCGCGGTTCCCGATCGGCGAGGGCGGCGTCCGCCACAACCGGGGCGGCTGGGGCTTCGACCAGTCCCACGGCACGGTGGCGGTCCCCGGGGCGCCGGCGGTGCGGGTCGAGTCGGCGCACCCGTCGGCCCCGTACGCGCTGGACCAGGTCGGCCACTGGCGCGCCGACCTGGCGGCGCAGCCGCCCGCCACCCCGGACGGGCCGCTGCGGATCCTCGCCGGCGACTTCAACGCCACCCTCGACCACGCCCCGCTGCGCGCCCTGCTGGACACCGGCTACGTCGACGCCGCCGACCAGGCCGGCGCGGGCCTGGTCGGCACGTGGGGCCCGTACGACGGGGACCCGATCCCGCCGGTGGTGATCGACCACGTGCTGGTCGACCGGCGCATCGCCGTGCGGGCCGTCACGGTGCACCGGGTGCCGGGCAGCGACCACCGCGCCGTCCTGGCCGAGCTGCGCCTCCCGGCCGGCTGACGGCTCAGACCCGGGCCCGGTCGAGGCCGTAGGTGAGCGCGTCGACGAGGGCGTGCCAGGACGCCTCGACCACGTTGGGGTGCACGCCGACTGTGGTCCAGTCGCGGCCGGCCCCGTCGACCGTCTCCAGGAGCACCCGGGTCACGGCGCCGGTGCCGTGGGTGCCCTCCAGGATCCGCACCTTGTAGTCGGCCAGCACGAAGTCGCGCAGCTCCGGGTAGTGCCGGGCCAGCCCCACCCGCAGCGCCTCGTCCAGGGCGTTGACCGGACCGTTGCCCTCGGCGGTGGCGATGACCCGTTCCCCGCGTACGCGGATCTTGACGGTCGCCTCGGAGACCACCGACCCGTCCTCCCGGTGCTCGACCAGCACCCGGTACGACTCCAGCGCGAACGGCCTGGCGGGCGCGGTGTCCAGTTCCGAGCGGACCAGCAGCTCGAACGACGCGTCGGCGGCCTCGAACGACCAGCCGCCGGCCTCCAGCTCCTTGACCCGCCGGGTGACCCGCGACAGCGCCTCCGGATGGCCGGCCAGGTCCAGGCCGAGCTCGCGGCTCTTGAGCTCGACGCTGGCCCGGCCGGCCATCTCGGTGACGAGGATCCGCATGTCGTTGCCCACCACCTGTGGGTCCACGTGGTTGTAGAGCAGCGGATCCACCTTGATCGCGCTCGCGTGCAGCCCCGCCTTGTGGGCGAAGGCCGCGGCCCCGACGTACGCCTGGTGGGTGTCGGGGGCGATGTTGGCGATCTCGGCGATGGCGTGGGAGACCCGCACCATCTGCCCCAGGCAGCCGTCCGGTAGGACGGGCAGCCCGAGCTTGAGCTGGAGGTTGGCGACCACGGCGAAGATGTCCGCGTTGCCGGGGCGCTCGCCGTAGCCGTTGGCGGTGCCCTGGAAGTGGCGTACGCCCGCCTCGACGGCGGCGACGGTGTTGGCGACCGCGCAGGACGTGTCGTTCTGGCAGTGGATGCCGAGCAGTTCCGGACCGACGCCGAGCCGCGCGGTCAGGTCGGCGATGGCGGCGGTCACCTGGGACGGGAGCATCCCGCCGTTGGTGTCGCAGAGCACCACCCGTTCGGCACCGGCGGCGAGCGCCGTCTCCACCACGGCGGCGGTGTAGGCCGGGTCGGACCGGTAGCCGTCGAAGAAGTGCTCCCCGTCGACGAAGACCCGCCGCCCCTCGGCGACCAGGTGCGCGACCGTGTCGCGGATCATCGCCAGGTTCTCCCCCGCGGTGGTGCGCAGCGCCCGCTCGACGTGCCGCAGGTCCGCCTTGGCGACCAGGGCGACCGCCGGCGTCTGCGCGTCGAGCAGCCCACGCACCTGCGGGTCGTCGGCGACCGGAACCCCGGCCCGCCGGGTGGCCCCGAACGCGACCAGCAGCGCGTGCTTCAGGTCGAGTTCCGTGCGCGCCCGCCGGAAGAACTCCGTGTCCTTCGGCACGGCGCCGGGCCAGCCTCCCTCGATGAAGCCGACCCCGAACTCGTCGAGCAGCCGGGCCACCGCGAGCTTGTCGACCACCGAGTAGCTCAGCCCCTCGCGCTGGGCGCCGTCGCGCAGCGTCGTGTCGTAGACCTGGAACGTCATCAGGGAGTCCTTTCTCAGAGCAACAAAAAGACCCCCCGCGGATGCGGGAGGTCTGCGCGCTCGGCGGAGGGGAGGCCGGCGCGCTAGGTGCGAATAATCAGGTGGGTGCTGGTCACGGTCGCCACTCTGCCACCCGCCCTCTCGTTTTGGGAGGCAGAATCCACATGGCGGGACGGTGACGGAGGGTCGCGATACCGCATCGACGGGCGGCGCGCCGGCACAACCCGCCGCCGGTGATCGACTTCACAAGTCACCTGGCCGCCATCCGGCGGAAACGGGGCTGCGGCAGAATCTGGAATTGATCCAGTTACCGGCCTTCGTGCCGCTGTCAAGGAGGACCTGTGCTCACTGTCGGTGACCGCTTCCCCGAGTACGAACTCACCGCCTGCGTGTCGCTGGACGCCGACAAGGCGTTCGAGTCGATCGACCACAAGTCCCACCAGGGGAAGTGGCGCGTCGTCTTCTTCTGGCCGAAGGACTTCACCTTCGTCTGTCCGACCGAGATCGCGGAGTTCGGCCGGCTGAACGAGGAGTTCGCGGACCGGGACGCCCAGGTCCTCGGCGTGTCGGTGGACAACGAGTTCGTCCACTACGCGTGGCGCAAGGACCACCCGGACCTGCGCGAGCTGCCGTTCCCGATGCTCAGCGACGTCAAGCGTGAGCTGACCGCCGCCTGCGGCGTGCTCGGCGAGGACGGCGTGGCCCAGCGGGCCACCTTCATCGTCGACCCGGACAACGAGATCCAGTTCGTCATGGTGACCGCCGGCTCCGTCGGCCGCAACGTCTCCGAGGTGCTGCGGGTGCTCGACGCCCTCCAGACCGACGAGCTGTGCCCGTGCAACTGGAACAAGGGCGGCGAGACCCTGGACGCCACCAAGCTCCTCGCCGGCGCCGGGGCCTGACCATGGGTCTGGACGCGATCAAGGCGGCTCTGCCGGAGTACGCCAAGGACATCAAGCTCAACCTCGGCTCCACCATCGCCAACAGCACGCTGACCCCGACCCAGGCCTGGGGCACCGCCCTGGCCTGCGCGGTGGCCGGGCGCAACCCGGAGGTGCTGCGGGAGATCGCCGCCGAGGCGGCCGACCACCTGAAGCCGGAGGCCGTCGAGGCGGCCAAGGGCGCCGCCACGATCATGGCGATGAACAACGTCTACTACCGGGCCAAGCACCTGATCGGCGACGAGCAGTACCAGTCGATCCCGGCCCGGCTGCGGATGCAGATCATCGCCAAGCCGGGCGTGGACAAGGCCGACTTCGAGCTGTGGTGCCTGGCGGTCTCGGCGATCACCGGCTGCGGGGTGTGCCTGGAGTCGCACGAGAAGACCCTGCGCAACGCGGGCTTCAGCCGCGAGCAGGTGCACGAGGGGCTGCGCATCGCCGCCGTCGTGCACGCCGCCGCGGTCACCCTGGACGCCCAGGCCGCGCTCGCCTGACGCGTACGCCCGGTGGGCCGGTGCCGCGCTCGCGGCGCCGGCCCACCGTCGTCTCCCACCCACCGTCGTCTCCCGCCCACCGCCGTCTCCGGCACCCGCCCCGCCCGGCCCTCGTTTCCGGTGCCGACCGCCCGGGTAGCTCCCGGAGGAGGCAGAGGACACCGGACCGGCGAGACGACTGGCGACAGTCGGGGCAGGAGTTGTCAGATGGACAGGCTCGACCCGCACAGCACCCACGGCAGCCCGGACCCGCTGCGCGGCGGCGGCCAGGGCGAGTTCGCCGGTGGCGCCCCCGCCGGCACGTTCGACCCGTGGCGTTACCGGGACACCGCGAGGGTGGCCGACGCCGACCTGGTCGGCTACAAGGTCGAGGCCACCGACGGCGGCATCGGCAAGATCGACAGTGCCAGCCACGAGGTCAACGACAGCTACCTGGTGGTGGACACCGGCCCGTGGATCTTCGGCCGGAAGGTCATGATCCCGGCCGGCACCGTCAACCACGTCGACCACGACGAGCGCAAGGTGCACGTCGACCGGAGCAAGGACCAGATCAAGGCCGCCCCGGAGTACGACGAGACCGCCGACACCGACCCGACCTACCGGGACCGGCTCGGCGGCTACTACGACGAGACGTACTCGGCCATCCCGCCCGGCACCGCCCGCTAGCCCGGCAGCACCGGCGCGCCACGGCCTCCCGCGGATCGCGGGGGGCCGTTACCGTGTCGGGGTGGACGCTGTCGAGGCCGGTCGCCGGATTCCCTTCACGACGATGTTCAACTTCCGTGACGTGGGCGGCCATGCCGGCCACGACGGCCGCCGGGTACGCGCCGGGCGGCTCTACCGCTCCGACTCGCTGCACCGTCTCGACGACACCGACCGGGAGGCGTTCGCCGCCCTCGGCGTCCGCACGGTCATCGACCTGCGCCGCCCGTACGAGGTGGAGCGCGACGGCCGCGTCCCCCACTTCGACGGCCTGACCTGGCACAACATCCACCCCGAGCACGCCGAGTGGGGCGAGCGGCCCTACCGCCCCGGCACCGACCTGGCCCGCTACCTGGCCGACCGGTACGCCGACCTGGCCGGCACCGGCACCGCCGGGCTCGCCGAGGCGATCGGGCTGATCGCCGAGGACGCCAGCGCCCCCGTGGTGGTGCACTGCGTCGCCGGCAAGGACCGCACGGGCATCGTCTGCGGCCTCACCCTCGCCGTGCTCGGCGTGGCCGACGACGAGATCGCCGCCGACTACGCCCTGAGCACCGAGGCGGGCGAGCGCTACCGCGCCTGGTTCGAGGCCACCGGGCGGCAGAGCGGGCACACCCTGCCGGTGCTGACCTGCCCCGCCGAGGCCATGACGCTCTTCCTCGCCGAGCTGCGCGAGGCCCACGGCTCGGTCGAGGGCTACCTGCGCCACGCCGGCGTCACCGACGCCCAGCTCACCGCCCTCCGCGAGCACCTGCTCGACTGAGCCCGTCCCGGCGGCGGCGTGCCGTCCCCGCGCCCGACGAGGCGGGGGCGGGGACGGTGTCGCCAGGGCCGTCAGAGGATGCGGCGCACCCAGCCGTGCGGGTCGTCGACCTTGCCGCGCTGGAGGTCGACGAGCTGCTGACGCAGGGCCATCGTGACCCGGCCGGGCTCGCCGCCGCCGACGAGGAACTCGCCGTCGGGGAAGCGCACCTCGCCGATCGGGGTGACGACCGCAGCGGTGCCGCAGGCGAACACCTCGCGCAGCCGGCCGCTCGCGGCGTCGGCCTGCCAGTCGGCGAAGCTCACCGGCCGCTCCTCGATGCGGTGCCCGGCGTTGGCCGCCAGGGTGAGCACCGACTCCCGGGTGATGCCGGGCAGGATCGTGCCCGTCAGCGGCGGGGTGACCACCGTGCCGTCGTCGTAGACGAAGAACACGTTCATGCCGCCCAGCTCGTCGACGTAGCGGCGCTCCACCGCGTCCAGGAAGACCACCTGGTCGCAGCCGTGCTCGATCGCCTCGGCCTGCGCCACCAGCGAGGCGGCGTAGTTGCCGCCGCACTTCGCCGCGCCGGTGCCGCCCGGGGCGGCCCGGGTGTAGTCCGGGGAGACCCAGACCGTCACCGGCTTCACCCCGCCCGAGAAGTACGCGCCGACCGGCGAGGCGATCACCACGTAGAGGTATTCGTTGGCCGGCCGGACGCCGAGGAACACCTCGCTGGCGAACATGAACGGCCGCAGGTAGAGGCTGCCGTCCTCGCCCTCGGGGATCCACTCCCGATCGATCTCGACGAGCTGGCGCAGCGAGTCGACGAACGACTCCTCGGGCAGCGGCGGCATCGCCATGCGTCGGGCGGACGCGGCGAAGCGCGCGGCGTTGGCCTCCGGACGGAACATGGTGACCCCGCCGTCGGCCGTCCGGTATGCCTTCAGCCCTTCGAAGATCTCCTGCGCGTAGTGCAGCACCGCGGCGGCCGGGTCCATCGGGATCGGCGCCCGCGCCTCGACCCGGGCGTCGTACCAGCCCTTGCCGTCGGCGTAGCGGATGGTGACCATGTGGTCGGTGAAGACCCGGCCGAAGCCCGGGTTGGCCAGCAGGGCGGCCCGGTCGGCGACGGATACCGGCGCGGGATTCGGACGGATCTCGAAGTCGAGCTTGTCACCACCGCTCATCGCGCTGACCTCCCTGCGGGACAACGGCACGCGGGTCCGCATGCCGAGAAACCTGGTGCGAGAAACTTACCCCGAACGGTCGTTCAGGGGGTAGCGCCGCCCGGGCGTACCGGCAGCGCCGGACGGGTGGACGCCGCCGGGCCACGGTGCGGCCGGGCGGCGTCGCGGGGAACCTCCGGGTGGGTGGCCGGCGGCCTCAGGCGGTGGCGTACCCGGCCAGCCGGTCGCCGACCTCCTCGGTGCGCAGTGCCGCGCCCGGGGTCCGACCGGCCAGTTCCACGCCCACGGCGGCGGTGACCCGGGCGGCGGCGTCGGCGTGCCCGAGCTGGTCGAGCAGCAGCGCCGCCGAGAGTACGGCCGCCACCGGGTCGGCCACCCCGCGACCGGCGATGTCCGGCGCCGAGCCGTGTACCGGCTCGAACATCGACGGGTACGCCCCCTCGGGGTTGATGCTGCCGCTGGCGGCGAGTCCGATCCCGCCGGTGACGGCGGCGGCGATGTCGGTGAGGATGTCGCCGAACAGGTTGTCGGTGACCACCACGTCGTAGCGCTGGGGCTGGGTGACCAGGAACATCGCGGCGGCGTCGACGTGCTGGTACTCCGTGGCCACGTCGGGGTGCTCGGCGGCGACGGCCTCGAACGCCCGCGCCCACAGCGAACCGGCGTGGGTCAGCACGTTGGTCTTGTGCACGAGGGTGACCTTGCGCCGCTCCCGGCGCGTGGCGCGGGCGAAGGCGTCGCGGATCACCCGCTCCACGCCGTGCCGCGTGTTCAGGCTCTCCTCGGTGGCGACCTCCGCCGGGGTGCCCCGGTGCAGCGCGCCGCCGGCGCCCGCGTAGAGGCCCTCGGTGCCCTCGCGGACCACCACCAGGTCGACCTCGCCGGGCTTGACGCTCGCCAGCGGGCCGGGCACGCCGGGCCACAGCCGCGACGGGCGCAGGTTGACGTACTGGTCGAAGGCGAAGCGCAGCTTGAGCAGCAGCCCCCGCTCCAGCACGCCCGGCGGGACGGTCGGGTCGCCGACGGCGCCGAGCAGGATCGCGTCGTGCCCGGCCAGCTCGGTCAGCACCGAGTCGGGCAGCACCTCGCCGGTGCGGTGCCAGCGGGCGGCGCCCAGGTCGTACTCGGTGGCGTCCACTCCCGGCAGCACGGCGTCGATGACCTTGCGGGCCTGCGCGACCACCTCGGGTCCGATCCCGTCCCCGGCCACCACCGCGATCCGTGCCACGTCCCTGTGCTCCCTCGCCTCGCCGTTTCGTCGACCGTACGCCGCCGTCCCGTCCCCCGGTACGAACCTTCCAGAATGCGGGAAAGTCGGATGCACAGGATCCTCCCAGGTGGCATTCATGGGGAGGTCATCTCCGCTGCCTAGCGTGATGGCGAGCGGGTCGACGGGGGCCCGTGACGGAGGCCACGACGACGCGGCCGGCGTCAGCGAGGGAGCAGCGTCATGCGGATCGACCAGCAGCCACGGACCCGCTGGGTGGACCAGTCCGCCTTCCAGCCGCGCCGGCCCGACCTGCGGCTGGGCGCCCGCAGCCACCGCGCCGACCGGCCCGGCACCGTCGGCGAGGACCGGATCGCCGTCCAGCACACCGTGCGCACCTCGACCGCCGAATACACGCTTCTGCTCAACGCCCCCGAGTGGCTGGGGCGGCGCGGCATCGGAGAGGCGCTGCGCGACGCGGTCGCGGAGCTGCGCGCCATCGACCTCACCTACGGCCCGACCCGGCCGGAGAGCCTGGTCTCCCGACTGCGCCGGGACGAGATCAGCGCCGACTCGTACCCGCCGCTGGCCGACCTGGTGGACCGCTGCGCGGCGATGCGGGCCGCCACCGACGGCTGGTTCGACGCCTGGGCGGTGCCCGGCGGCTTCGACCCCGGAGGGCTGCTCGGCGGGTGGGCGGTGGAGCGGGCCGCCGCCCGGCTGCGCGCCGCCGGGGTGCACGACTACGCCGTGCTCACCGGCGCCGACCTGGTCGTACGCGGGCACGCCGCGCACGGCGGCCCGTGGCGGGTGGCGGTGCACCACCCGACGGACCGGCAACGGGCGCCGCTCGTGCTGGAGATGACGGCGGGCGCGGTCGGCACCTCGGGGGTGAGCGGCCGGCAGGGGCACGTGGTCGACCCGCACACCGGGGAGCCTGCCGACCAGCTCGTCGCCGCGACGGTCGTCGGGCCGGACCTCGCCGTCGCGGACGCCTACGCCACCGCGCTCTACGCCGCCGGGCCGGCCGGGCTGGCCTGGTTCCGCAACGGGTCGGACTACCGCGCGCTCTTCGCCCACCGCCGCTGAGCCCTGCTGCTCAGCGAGTGCGCCGACTGCCCGTACCGGGCGATCGGCCGGCCCCAGCCGGCCGCTGCCGCGCCATCAGCGATGTGTTGCGCGGGAGTGGGTGCGGCGTTTGGTGGGTGCGCTGCCGGCGGGCCGCCGGGAGGAATGCGCGATCGGCCCCCACGGTCTCGGCAACGACCGTGAGGGCCGGTCAGCGACGAGTGCGCGTGGCTCGCGCAATCGAGGGGTGCGGGCCGGTCGGCCGGACGTCGACCTCGCCACCCGAAGACGGGCCCACGTCGCGAGCTCGGCCAGTGACCGCACCGGTACGCTAGCGAATCGACGCAACTCAACGCAAGGGTCTCCACTGCGGACCGTCGCGACAGGAGCGTGCCGAACCGGCGGCGGGGCGATTTCGACGCGGTGAACGGGGAATGGCACGCTGTCCGCCGTGAGTTTCGATCTGAGCGTGTGGGCCCTGGCGGACGGGGCGACACCCGAGGACGTGCGGGCGGCGGTGCTGCGGTGCCGGCAGGGGCAGCACGTCGACCGGCACCCGGACCCGCGGGTGGTGGCCTTCTACCGGGCCATCACCGGCAGCTACCCCGACCGCCCGGCCGGCCCCGGCAGCCCGTGGGCCGTGACGCCGCTGCACGCGGCCGCCGACCACGTCGAGCTGAACCTGCACCCGACCTGCGAGGACCAGGTGCTGCTCGACATCGAACGGCTGGCCGGCGCGTACGACCTGATGCTCTTCGACGCCCAGGACGGCTCGGTCTACCCGCCGCCGGCCCGGCTGCCCGGCTGACCACTGCCCGAGTACGACGAAGGGCCCGGCGAGATCCGCCGGGCCCCCGCTGTCGCGCGCTCAGGTCACTCGTCGCGCAGATCCGCCGCGCTGGCCGCGACCGCGCCGATCGAGTCCGCCGCCGAGGTGAGCAGGTCCGCGCCGAGCGCCTGGTCGACGGTGAGGGTCATCAGGGTCTCGCCGCCGGCCTCGCGACGGGCCACCTGCATCGCCGCGATGTTGACGCCGGCCTCGCCGAGCAGCGTGCCGACCGTGCCGACCACGCCGGGGCGGTCGGCGTAGCGCAGGAAGACCAGGATCCCCTCCGCGCCGATCTCCACGTCGAAGCCGTCGACCTCGGTGAGCTTGAGCACGTCACGGGCGCCGGCGGTGGCCACCGTGCCGGAGACGCTGACCGTACGACCGTCGGGCAGCGCGCCGCGGACGGTGACCAGGTTGGGGTGCTCGACGGTGTCGGTCTGGGCGACCAGGGTGACCTCGACGCCGCGCTCGGCGGCCAGGTGCGGGGCGTTGACGTAGGTGACCTGCTCCTCGACCACCGAGCTGAACAGCCCCTTGGTGGCGGCGAGCTTCAGCACCGACACGTCGTGGTTGGCGATCTCGCCGCGCACCTCGACGGTGACGCTGGCGGCGACCCCGCCCGCGACGGCGGTGAAGGCGCGACCGAGCTTCTCGGCCAGCGGCAGCAGCGGGCGCACGTCCTCGGCGACGACGCCGCCGGCCTGCACGTTCACCGCGTCCGGCACGAACTCGCCCTGCAACGCCAGCTTCACGCTCTTGGCCACGGCCAGGCCGGCCTTGTCCTGTGCCTCGCCGGTGGAGGCGCCCAGGTGCGGGGTGGCGACCACGTTGTCGAAGGCGAACAGCGGCGAGGAGGTGCAGGGCTCCTTGGCGTAGACGTCCACGCCCGCGCCGGCGACCCGGCCCTCGGCGATCGCGTCGGCCAGGGCCTGCTCGTCGACCAGCCCGCCCCGGGCGGCGTTGATGATCCGGACGCCCGGCTTGACGACAGCCAACTCCTTCTCACCGATCAGGCCGACGGTCTCCGGGGTCTTCGGGAGGTGGATCGAGATGAAGTCGCTCTCCCGCAGCAGCTCCTCCAGGCCCACCAGGCGGACGCCGAGCTGGGCCGCGCGGGCCGGCTGGATGTAGGGGTCGTACGCGATCAGCCGGGTGCCGAAGGCGGCGATGCGCTGGGCGAAGAGCACGCCGATGCGGCCGAGGCCGACCACGCCGACGGTCTTGCCCTGGATCTCGACGCCGGTGTACTTGGACCGCTTCCACTCCCCCGCCTTCAGCGCGGCGCTGGCGCTGGCGGTGTTGCGTGCCACGGCGAGCAGCAGCGCGAGGGCCTGCTCGGCGGCGGAGACGATGTTCGAGGTGGGGGCGTTGACGACCATGACGCCCCGCGCGGTGGCGGCCGGCACCTCGACGTTGTCCAGACCCACGCCCGCCCGGGCGACGACCTTCAGCCGGGGCGCGGCGGCGATCGCCTCGGCGTCGATCTGGGTGGCGCTGCGCACGATGACGGCGTCGGCCTCGGAGAGCGCCGAGAGCAGGGCCGGACGGTCGGTGCCGTCGACGTGGCGGACGTCGAAGTCGTGGGCGAGCACCTCGATGGCGGCGGGGGCGAGTTCTTCGGCGATCAGTACGACAGGAGTCATTGGTCCTCGTAGTTGTCGTCAGAGCGGTGGGCCGGGCTGCGGGACGCCGCGCTGCGCCCTGCGCTGATCCGGGCCATGGCCGTCAGGTGCCGGCTACGCACCTACCCGCGATCGTAGGTGGCCGGCCGGCCGGCAGGTCCCGGACCGTGGGGTGAGTGCCCTCACAACGGGTGACGACGCGCCGGTGAACGGCGCGCGACGGGGCGCCCGGGTCACCTGGGGGCGGCGAGCCGGCGCGGCGGGCGGTGGTGCGGCGGACAGGGAGCGGCCCGGTCCGGGCGCCGGGGAGAGCGCCCGGGCCGGGCCGCGGGGGTGACGCGTCAGGCGGTCTCGGTGATCGGGCGGTCGACCCAGCTCATCATGCCGCGCAGCTTGCGGCCGGTCTCCTCGATCGGGTGCGCCGCGCCCTCGGCCTGCCACTTGCTGAAGTTGGGCCGGCCGGCCTCGTCCTCGGCCACCCACTCCCGGGCGAACTCGCCGGACTGGACCTCGCTGAGGATCTTGCGCATCTCCTCCTTGACCCGGGCGTCGATGACGCGCGGCCCACGGGAGAGGTCGCCGTACTCGGCCGTGTCGGAGATGCTGTAGCGCATCTTGGCGATGCCGCCCTCGTACATGAGGTCGACGATCAGCTTCAGCTCGTGCAGGCACTCGAAGTAGGCCACCTCGGGGGCGTAGCCCGCCTCGGTGAGCACCTCGAAGCCGGTCTGCACGAGCGCCGCCGCGCCGCCGCAGAGCACCGCCTGCTCGCCGAAGAGGTCGGTCTCGGTCTCCTCGGTGAAGGTGGTCCGGATGGCGCCGGCCCGCGTGCCGCCGATGCCCTTGGCGTACGACAGGGCCAGCGCGAGGGCACCGCCGCTGGCGTCCTGCTCGACGGCGACCAGGCAGGGCACGCCCTTGCCGTCGGCGTACTGGCGGCGGACCAGGTGACCCGGGCCCTTCGGCGCGACCATCGCGACGTCGACGTCCGCCGGCGGCTTGATCAGGCCGTAGCGGATGTTGAAGCCGTGGCCGAAGAAGAGCGCCTTGCCCGCGGCCAGGTTCGGCGCGATCGACTCGGCGTAGATGCGGCGCTGGGCGGTGTCCGGGGCGAGGATCATGATGACGTCGGCCTCGGCGGACGCCTCGGCCGGCGTGAGCACCCGCAGGCCCTGCTCCTCGGCCTTGGCCCGGCTCTTGGAGCCCTCGGGCAGGCCGACCACCACGTCGACTCCGGAGTCGCGCAGCGACAGCGCGTGGGCGTGGCCCTGGCTGCCGTACCCGATCACCGCGACCTTGCGACCCTGGATGAGGCCCAGGTCGGCATCGTCGTCGTAGTACACCTCAACGCTCATGGTTTCCCTTTCGTACGGCGGCCCGGGCGGCCCGTCGTGGATCTGTGCGGTGTCGGTCCCGGGCGGCGCGCGCCGGCCGGGTCGGGCGGTCCCGGCCGGCGCGCGGGGGCGCCGGCCGGGTCGGGGTCAGGCGGCCCGGAGCGAGGGCCCGGCGGTGATGGAACGCGAGCCGCGCCCGATCGCCACCAGTCCGGACTGGACCATCTCCTTGATCCCGAAGGGTTCGAGGTCGCGCAGGAGCGCGTCGAGCTTGTCCGGCGTGCCGGTCGCCTCGATGGTCAGCGTGTCCGGGGCCACGTCGACCACCCGGGCCCGGAACAGGCCGACGGTCTCCAGCACCTGGGCGCGGGCCGCGCGGTCGGCGCGCACCTTGACCAGGAGCAGTTCGCGGGCGACCGAGACCTGCGGGTCCAGTTCGACGATCTTGAGCACGTTGACCAGCTTGTTGAGCTGCTTGGTGACCTGCTCCAGCGGGGACGACTCGGCGTTGACCACGATGGTGATCCGCGAGACGTCCGGGTTCTCGGTCTCACCGACGGCGAGGCTGTCGATGTTGAAGCCCCGCCGGGAGAACAGGCCGGAGACCCGGGCCAGGACGCCCGGCTTGTTCTCCACCAGGACGCTCAGGGTGTGCATGGTCATCAGATGTCATCCTCGTCGAAGGCCGGGCGGACGCCCCGGGCGAACATGATCTCGTCGTTGCTGGTGCCGGCGGCGACCATCGGCCACACCATGGCGTCCTTGCCGACGACGAAGTCGATGACCACCGGCGCGTCGTCGATCGCCATCGCGGCGGCGATGGTCCTGTCGACGTCCTCGGCGTTCTCACAGCGCAGCCCCACGCAGCCGAGGGCTTCGGCCAGCTTGACGAAGTCGGGGATGCGGTGCTTGTGGGTGCCGAGGTCGGTGTTGGAGTAGCGCTCCCCGTAGAACAGGGTCTGCCACTGCCGCACCATGCCGAGGTTGCCGTTGTTGATCACGGCGATCTTGACCGGGATGCCCTCCAGGGCGCAGGTGGCCAGTTCCTGGTTGGTCATCTGGAAGCAGCCGTCGCCGTCGACCGCCCACACCACCGTGTCGGGCTTGCCGACCTTGGCGCCCATCGCCGCCGGCACCGCGTAGCCCATGGTGCCGAGGCCGCCGGAGTTCAGCCAGGTGTACGGCTTCTCGTAGGAGATGAACTGCGAGGCCCACATCTGGTGCTGGCCGACCCCCGCCACGTAGATCGCGTCCGGGCCGACCAGCTCGCCGAGCCGCTTGATGACGTGCTGCGGGGAGAGGGTGCCGTCGGCCGGCTCCTCGTAGCCCAGCGGGTACCGGTTGCGCAGGTCGTCGAGCTGGGTCCACCAGTCGGCGAGGTCGGCCCGCCGGCCGGCCGCCTGCTCGGTGCCCACCGCCGCGATCAGCTCGTCGATGACGTGCCGGGCGTCGCCGACGATCGGCACGTCGGCGTGCCGGTTCTTGCCGATCTCGGCCGGGTCGATGTCGGCGTGCACCACCGCCGCGTCCGGGGCGAACGAGTCCAGCTTGCCGGTGACCCGGTCGTCGAAGCGGGCGCCCAGGGCCACGATCAGGTCGGCCTTCTGCAGGCCGTAGACCGCGGCAACCGTGCCGTGCATGCCGGGCATGCCCAGGTGCTGCGGGTGCGAGTCCGGGAACGCGCCGAGCGCCATCAGCGTGGTGACGACCGGGATGCCGGTCTGCTCGGCCAGCCGCCGCAGCCCCTCCGTGGCGCCGGCCTTCAGCACCCCGCCGCCGACGTAGAGCACGGGGCGGCGGGCGCTGGACATCAGCCGGGCCGCCTCGCGGATCTGCTTGCCGTGCGGGTGCAGGGTGGGCCGGTAGCCGGGCAGGTCCAGCGTCGGCGGCCAGGTGAAGGTGGTGGGCGCCTGGAGGACGTCCTTGGGGATGTCGACCAGGACCGGCCCGGGACGGCCGGTGGCCGCCAGGTGGAACGCCTCGGCCAGCACCCGGGGGATCTCCTCGGCCTCCTGCACCAGGAAGTTGTGCTTGGTGATCGGCAGGGTGATGCCCTGGATGTCGGCCTCCTGGAAGGCGTCCGTGCCGATCGAGGGCCGCGCGACCTGGCCGGTGATGGCCACGATCGGCACCGAGTCCATGTACGCGTCGGCGATCGGGGTGACCAGGTTGGTCGCCCCGGGGCCGGAGGTGGCCATGCAGACCCCCACCCGGCCGGTCGCCTGGGCGTAGCCCGTCGCCGCGTGCCCGGCGCCCTGCTCGTGGCGGACCAGGATGTGCCGCACGGTGGAGTCGTAGAGCGGGTCGTACGCCGGCAGGATGGCGCCACCCGGGATGCCGAAGACGACGTCGACGCCGAGCGCCTCCAGCGACCGCACGAGGGAGCCGGCGCCGCTGACCTGGGCCGGGGCGGGTGTGCGTACCCCCGGGACGGCCGGGGTGGCCGCGGCGCGGACGGCGCCGGCGTGCTCGGCGTCGCTCGCGGGCTCGGCGGACGTGCGGGCCCGCCGGGCGGAGTGGGCGAGTGTCTCTGGCGTGGGTCTCGTCATGGCGGTTCAGGCCTTCGGCTGGAGTGGGTGCGGCTGTTCGAGCGGGTGACGCGGGCGGCGCCCGGCGTCGATGGGTCCGACGGCAACAAAAAAGCCCTCGTGCAGGATGCACGGGGCCAGCGCACTCTCGACGTGGAGAGTGCGCTCAGGTAAGTACTCGCAGCGACCGGTACGACGACATGCGGTCAAGCCTGACGCATCTCACGCGATGAGTCAACTGATCCCACATGTTGGTTCACGGGTCGCCGGCTTTCACCCGTCCGGGGCGCCTAGGGACCCCACTCCACCTGCGCGGACCCCTGCTCGGAGGGGCGCTGGGCGGGCAGCCTCGGCAGCCGCCGGGGCGGCGCCGCGGGCGGGCCGGCCGGGGCGGGCGCGGCGGGGGCCGGGCGGGCGCCCGGGGACGTGGCCGCCTCCAGCATCGCCTCCAGGTGCTCGGCCGGTACGCCCCAGCCGAAGAGCGCTCCCTGACCGAACCGGCAGCCGGCGGCGACCACGGCGGCCAGCTCGGTCGGCGTGGTCACCCCCTCGGCGATGACCTCCAGACCGAGCTGGTGGCCGAGGCGCATGACGATGTCGACCATCGGCGCGAACGCCGGGCCGTCCCTGCCCACCGGCCGTACCGGCTCGTGCTCCGCGACCAGCCCGTGGTCGATCTTGAGAATGTCGATCGGCAGCCGGCGCAGCTGCCCGAGCGAGGAGTAGCCGGCGCCGAAGTCGTCCAGCGCGATCCGGACCCCGGTGGCCCGCAGCGCCGTCAGCCGCCGGATCAGCTCGTCCAGGTCCGTCGCGACGGCGTGCTCGGTGACCTCCAGCACCAGCCGCTGCGGCGGCACGTGGTGGGCGCGCAGCGCCTCGGCCACCTGGACCACGTACTCCGGGGCGTGCAGCTCCCGGGGCGACACGTTGACCGAGACCCAGACGTCGTGCCCGTCGGCCAGCCAACGGGAGAGCTGGTGGCACGCCTGGTGCAGCACCCAGGCGCCCAGCTTGGCGATCATCCCGCACTCCTCCGCCAAGGGGATGAACTCGTCCGGGCCGACGTTGCCGAGCACGGGGTGGCGCCAGCGCAGCAGCGCCTCCGCGCCGACCGGGCGTACCGAGGGCAGCGAGGCCACCGGCTGGAACACCAGGCGCAGCTCGTCGCGCTCGATGGCGCCGCGCAGCTCGTGCTCCACCGTGGTGCGCCGGCGCAGCAACTGGTCGTACGCGGCGTCGTAGCGCTCGATCCGGTTCTTGCCGCGCTGCTTGGCGTAGCGCAGCGCCAGGTCGGCGTGGCGCAGCAGCAGCTCCACGTCGGGCTCCCCGGCCCAGCCGGCCACCCCGATGCTCACCGACAGGAAGACGGGCCCCTCCGGCTGCTCGTAGGCGCGCCCGAGCACCCCGAGCAGGCGCTCGGCGACCCGGTCCGCTTCGGCGGGCTGGCCGTGCATCAGCACCGCGAACTCGTCGCCGCCGAGCCGGGCCGCCACGTCGCCGGGGCGCAGGTTGGCGCGCAGCCGCTCGCCCACCTCGGCCAGCACCGCGTCGCCCACGTCGTGGCCCCGCATGTCGTTGACGTGCTTGAAGCCGTCGAGGTCGAGCCCGAGCAGCACGCAGGGGGCGCCGGCACCGGCGCAGCGGTGCAGCGCCCGCAACAGCCCCCGCCGGTTGGCCAGCCCGGTCAGCTGGTCGGTGTGCGCCAGCTCGCGGAAGTGCGCCTCGCGCTCGGCCAGCCGCCGGGCGTAGCCGCGCACGTCGTGCAGCGTCAGGTACTGCCGGGTGACCAGGGCGAAGCCCTCCACGCTGCCGGCGACGATGCCGAGGGCGTCGAACCGGCCGTCCTGGAGCAGGTGGTACATCGCCGAGGCGGCCATGGCGAACATCGGGACGAACGCGTACGCGCCGTCGCGGCGGATCAGGTCGTGGGGCGGCTGGACCGCCGCGTCCAGCCGACGGGCGGCCCACGCGACGGCGACGAGGCCGGCGGCGAGCACCCCCGCCCCGGCCAGCGCCACGGTCGGCCCGGCCTGGCAGAGCCCGGTGGCGACGCCGAGCCCGCCGCAGGTCACGGCGGTGGCCCCGGCGCCCAGCCAGGCGGCGCGACCGCGCGGCGGCGGGGCGCGGAAGGCCACGATCAGGGCGAGCCCGGCGGTCAGGGCCGCGCTGACCGTGGCGAGCAGGATCGGCACGCAGGCCGCCGGGGTGGCGTCGCCGAGCAGCCGGGTGGGCTCGGAGAAGAGCACCCAGCCGACGAACCAGAGCGCCGTGGCCATCACCAGGCCGTCGAGCGCCAGCCGGGCGGTGGCCGCCGCCGGGGCGGCCACGCCGGGCAGCCGGAGCAGCCCGGCGGAGAGCAGCAGCCCGCCCACCGCCGTGCCGATCGACACGACGCCGGCCCAGCCGGTGCTGCGGCCCGGGGCGTGCCCGTCGTGCCCGGCGGTGGTGAGCGCCACGCTCACCCCGAGCAGCAGGGTCACCAGCGCCACCCCGGACGCGCCGGCGAGCAGCGCGTACGCCTGCCGGGGCGGCCCCGAGCGGCGGCGGGCCTCGACGGCCGACAGCGCGGCGGCCGCCGTGGCCACCAGCCCGCACAGCACCGCGACCGCGACCATGCCCGGGGGGAACTGCACGTGCCAACTGTGCCGGATACGCGCCCGGCGCGGGAGCCCGGGTGTGCAACCTTTGGGACACGGCGCGCACGCCCGCCGGCCGCCGGGGCGGCGGTGTCACACTGGTGGACATGCCTGAGCTGCGGTCGAAGACCTCCACGCACGGTCGGACGATGGCCGGCGCCCGGGCCCTGTGGCGGGCCACCGGGATGACCGACGACGACTTCGGCAAGCCGATCGTCGCCATCGCGAACAGCTTCACCCAGTTCGTACCCGGTCACGTGCATCTCAAGGACATGGGCGGCCTGGTCGCCGAGGCGGTGGCCGAGGCCGGCGGGGTGGGCCGCGAGTTCAACACGATCGCCGTGGACGACGGCATCGCCATGGGCCACGGCGGCATGCTCTACTCCCTGCCCAGCCGCGAGCTGATCGCCGACGCGGTGGAGTACATGGTCAACGCGCACTGCGCGGACGCCCTGGTCTGCATCTCGAACTGCGACAAGATCACCCCGGGCATGCTGCTGGCCGCGCTGCGGCTGAACATCCCCACCGTCTTCGTCTCGGGCGGGCCGATGGAGGCCGGCAAGACCGTGGCGATCGAGGGCGTCGTGCACTCCAAGATCGACCTGATCGACGCGATGATCGCCTCCTCGAACGAGTCCGTCACCGACGACCAGCTCGGCAAGATCGAGCGGTCGGCCTGCCCGACCTGCGGCTCCTGCTCCGGCATGTTCACCGCCAACTCGATGAACTGCCTCACCGAGGCGATCGGTTTGGCGCTGCCCGGCAACGGCTCGACGCTGGCGACCCACGCCGCGCGCCGGTCGCTCTTCGTCGAGGCCGGCCGCACCGCCGTGGAGATCGCCAAGCGGTGGTACGACGGCGACGACGCCTCCGTGCTGCCCCGCGCGATCGCCAGCCGGGCCGCGTTCGAGAACGCGGTGGCCCTGGACGTGGCGATGGGCGGCTCGACCAACACGATCCTGCACCTGCTCGCCGCCGCCCGCGAGGCCGAGCTGGACTTCGGCGTCGCCGACATCGACGCCGTCTCCCGCCGGGTGCCCTGCCTGGCCAAGGTCGCCCCGAACTCCCCGCAGTACCACATGGAGGACGTGCACCGCGCCGGCGGCATCCCGGCCATCCTCGGCGAACTGGACCGGGCCGGCCTGCTGCACCGCGACGTGCACGCGGTGCACTCCCCCGACCTGGAGCGCTGGCTCGCCGACTGGGACGTCCGGGGCGGGTCGGCGACGGCGCAGGCGGTCGAGCTGTTCCACGCCGCCCCGGGCGGGGTGCGTACCGTCGAGCCGTTCTCCACCACCAACCGCTGGTCGTCGCTGGACACCGACGCGGCCACCGGCTGCGTACGGGACCTCGCGCACGCCTACAGCGCGGACGGCGGGCTGGCCATCCTGCACGGCAACCTGGCGCCGGAGGGCTGCGTCGTGAAGACCGCCGGGGTGCCCGAGGAGTGCCTGACCTTCCGGGGCCCGGCGAAGGTCTACGAGTCACAGGACGACGCGGTCGAGGCGATCCTCAACAAGCGGATCGTCGCCGGTGACGTGGTGGTGATCCGCTACGAGGGGCCGAAGGGCGGCCCCGGCATGCAGGAGATGCTCTACCCCACCTCGTTCCTCAAGGGCCGGGGGCTGGGCCGCTCGTGCGCGCTGCTCACCGACGGGCGCTTCTCCGGCGGCACCTCCGGGCTCTCCATCGGGCACGTCTCACCGGAGGCGGCCTCCGGCGGGCTGATCGCCCTCGTCGAGCCCGGCGACGAGATCGTCATCGACATCCCGGCCCGGTCGATCGAGCTGAACGTCGCCGCCGACGTGCTGGAGGCCCGGCGGATCGCGCAGGAGAAGCGCGACAGGCCGTACACGCCGGTCGACCGGCAGCGGCCGGTGTCCGCGGCGCTGCGCGCGTACGCCTCGATGGCGACCTCGGCCAGCGACGGCGCCTACCGCCGCGTCCCGGAGTAGACATGAGGCGTACCCCTACCAACGCCTCCGACGTGACTGAGAGCCCTGTAGGTTTACCTACCGCTACATTCCCATCAACGTCCTCGCTTCAGTCGCCAGCAGCCGCGCCCGCGCTCTAACAAATTCCTCATAATCATCTGCAAACAGTTCGCTTTCAGGGATCAACGCCTGCGTAAGCGAAACTGCGGATGGCGCCAAATTGATCCGGTAGATGCTCGGCGAATCACCCCCGAGAACCTTGTTGTCGATCGAGCTTATAAAACAAATATTGGCGAGCAGGCTATGCTTCTCGACATCAATCCCCACAGAGCGAAGATAAGCTTGCGGATAAATGTGATGAAACTCGTTCCGGTTGTAACTCTTAAGCACTGCCGCCAGATCGATAGCCTGCCCCGAGACAAGACTTCGAGGCCTCTTCTGAGCCAGCATCAGTACGAACGTACGACTCAAGACGGTGCTCAATTTGAAATTGTGACGAAGGAAGATACCTTCGTCGACAGTTACCGATATATCCGTCAGTCGACACTTGCGACCCGCCCGCAGATTCCTCATCTCGCTGATATCAGCAGCGAGACTCGGCGTGACCGACCTGCCATAGCGGGCAGAAAAGCAAGCCCGCCAGAACCAGCGCAGGATCGTGCGTCGCTGTTCATCAGAATAACCAACCGACTTTCCGTCAGCAGCAGCAAAAAAGACGGACAGGGGCACCAGCGTAGACGCATAGGGAAGATTCGCGAGCTGCTGCACACCAAGCTCTCTACGGACGAAATCGATGGCCCCTCGAATGCCGTTTATGACATGAGGAAATAGCTCACGAACTTTCGCGCCTTTCATCGAGATCATCGCTTTAGGGGAAGCATCCCCCTCCACTATGGCAGCACAGCATCGCAACAGGAGAGTGATCTCCTCCCCGACGTCCCCGAATCCGAACGGCTCCAACTCCTCGCTCAGCTCTGAGAACTTCCTCTGAAGGTCGAAGTCGTCCGACCAAGTCCATGCACTCAAAAGCTGAAGCGTATCCAACTCGACGCCAAGGCGATTGACCCGCTCGAAAACGATTGCGACGCCAGCCCTATCGTCGGTGGCGAAACTCTGTATCGGGATCGACACCTCTTTGAATTTGCTGTGCAACTCGTCGATGACAGATATCACATCCGGCGGCAACCTTCGTGACGCTTCGCCGTAGGCCGGGGCATCAAACAGTACCGCCAGTGGAAAGTACCTGTCTGGGTCTACATCACCAGGGGAAAGTGGTAGGAATTGGCTGTCCTGAGCATCAGCAGGGCTTCGAAAGTCGAAGTAGATGTTGGTCCATTCGGTCGCCTCGACCGGCTTCAACTCCGTCTGAAAAACACCAAAGATGCTGGTTAGTCGTTGCTGGCCGTCGAGCACATAATCGACGGGATAGTCTGCAGGTCTCGGAGGAAGAATGAAGGGGCCGAGATCCCGCTCCGTCTGCAGTTCAGCCTTGGTGCGCCAAAACAGTAGTGCGCCGAACGGGTACCCCTTATAGATGCTATCCATCAATTGAGCGACGCGGTCCGAGTCCCACACGAAACCTCTTTGGAACGCAGGGATCCGCACTCGCCCTTCGGTTACAGCACTGATTAACTGCCTAATGGAAGTCATACCCTCCGCCTCAGCAAGTAGTCTGGCTCGCCAGTCCACAGCCTGAGCCGAACGACCGGTCCGGCTCTCGGTGCCGCCACCACCGGCTGACGAGGTCTTACTGTTTCTAGTCCCGTCAGCGGTACCCGGCAACCGCAGGCAGCATTGGGTCCTGTGGGTCGGTCGTCTCATTAGCCCCCTGACCTGCCCTTACAGCCCGAACAGCTTGGGCGTCGAATAGCGATGCCGTCAACTTTCTGACACTCCATGGCGCATTCACGCTGCAACAGGCACCCGGCCTGAACGCCTAGCTCTGGCCGAAAGGGTCGATTCTTCGGCTTTCCTCGGGAGGAGTCGCGCTGAGACAACGGGGAAGTTGGGCGCGACTCATCCCGATCGGTTATCCACCGGGCGCACTGGATTAATGCAAATTCTCGGGCCGGCTGGAGGCGTTCTACGCCGAGCGGGCGTGGGGTTCGGCTTGGGAACAACCTTATTCTCCGCGATGCTGGTTTGGCCGATTCCTAGGAGGCACTCGCCCACACGCTGGCACCGCCGTCCTGTACGCCGGGGAGGATCCAATAGACGAAGCAACTGCCCCGCTAGGGTTGAACGCGTCGGTCCATCGCTGATAGACGGTTGCGGAGGGCTCTCATCGCTCGGGCCGAACTCAGGAACCCTCCGCCGTACCTGACCGCGTCGCCAGGCGCCGCCGTGGCGGGGTGGACCGACGCCGGAATCATCGCCCACGTCCGCGCCACGACGGGACCCTGACGGACTGCCGCTCACCCGGCCCTGGTGGCCTCCTGAGCGGCGTCACCGGTCAGGCCCTCCCCGCCGGGCAGCACGACGGTGCGGGCGTACCAGATGGCGGCCGGGGTGTCGGGGAAGACCAGGCCCTCGCGGCGCAACCGGTCGGTGACGCCGAGGGTGGCCAGCACCTGGTCGTGGCCGGGGTCGATGCCGGAGAGCAGCACGGTGATGCCGCGTTCGGAAAGCCGGAGGATGGCGTCGCCGAGCACCTGCGCGCCGGTGGCGTCGAGGGTGGTCACCCGGGACATCCGCAGGATCACCACGCGCACGTCGGCCACGTCGGAGAGTTGGAGCAGGAAGTTGTGCGCGGCGGCGAAGAAGAGCGGGCCGTCCAGCCGGTAGGCCACGATGTGGTCGGCGAGCAGGGCACGCTCCTCGGCGCTGTGCTCGCCGGGATCGAGGGCAACCTGTTCCACGCGGGCCGTGCGGGCCACCGCGCGCAGGGCGATCACGATCGCCACGCCCACCCCGACCGCCACGGCGGTCACCAGGTCCAGGGCCACCGTGACCGCGAAGGTGAGCACCAGCACGAGGGCGTCGCCCCGGGTGGCGCGGGCCAGCGCCCAGAGCGACCCGGCCTCGACCATCCGGACGGTGGTGGCCAGCAGGACACCGGCCAGGGCGGCGAGGGGGATCCGGCCGACCAGCGGGGCGGCGGCCAGCACGATCCCGGCGAGGGCGACGGCGTGGGTGAGCGCGGCCAGCTTCGAGCCGGCGCCGGCGCGCACGTTCACCGCCGTACGGGCGATGGCGGCGGTGGCCGGGATCCCGCCGAACGCCGGGGCGGCGAGGTTGGCCAGCCCCTGGCCGAACAGCTCGCGGTCGGGGTCGTGGCGCTGGCCGACCGTCATCCCGTCCGCCACGGTGGCGGAGAGCAGGCTCTCCAGGGCGGCCAGCGCGGCGACCGCGAGGGCGGAGGGCAGCAGGACCCCGACGGCGTCGGGGTCGAGGAAGGCCAGCGAGGGCGCGGGCAGGCCGGCGGGCAGGGCGCCGATGCGGGCCAGCTCGACCGGGGCGGTCTCGGCCAGGACCGTAGCGACGGCCACCCCGAGCAGGGAGAACGGCCAGCCGGGACGCCAGCGTGCGCCGAGCAGCATCACCGCCGCGACGCCGAGGGCCACCGCGATCGGGACCGGCCGCGGGTCCGCGACGAACCGGGCGACCGCGTCGGCGGCCACGGCCCAGACGCGGTCGCCGTGCGCGTCGGTCACCCCGAGCGCCGCCGGCACCTGTTGCAGGGCGATGACCACCGCGATGCCGGCGGTGAATCCCTCGATCACGGGGACGGGGAGGTAGTGGACGTACCGGCCGAGGCGGGCGAGGGCCAGCGCGATCAGCACCAGCCCGGCCAGTGCCCCGACCATCAGCACACCGGTGGGGCCGAACTGCTGGACCACCGGCACCAGCACCACGGTCATCGCCCCGGTCGGCCCGGAGACCTGGAGGTGGGAGCCGCCGAAGACGGCGGCGACGGCGCCGGCCACCACCGCCGTCACCAGCCCGGCCTGCGCCCCGAGCCCGGAGGTGACGCCGAAGGCCAGGGCCAGCGGCAGCGCCACCACCGCCACGGTCAGCCCGGCGAGCAGGTCACGCCGGGGCGAGCGGCGGACGGCCTGCCAGTCGGCGCGCGGCGGTAGCAGCCCGAGGAAGCGCTCACCCAGGCTGAGTGCCTGGCTCACCGCTGCGTCCCGGAGGACCGCAGCTCGTCCAGCAGCGCGTCCCGGTCGGTGAGGACCGCGCCCAGGATGCGCCGCCCGGCGGCGAGCAGGTCGGCCACGTCGGGGGTGCTGAGCGCGTACATCACCAGGGCACCCTCGCGACTGGAGGTGACCATGCCGGCCCGGCGCAGCACCGCGAGCTGCTGCGACAGGTTGGACGCCTCGACGTCGATGGCCGCCAGCAGGTCGCGGACCGGCTTCGGCCCGTCCTGGAGCAGTTCCAGGACCCGGATCCGGACCGGGTGGCCGAGGGTGCGGAACAGCTCCGCCTTCGCCTGGTAGAGCGGCACCGACACGTCAGCCTCCGTCACGCGACCCACATCCGGTTGCCGACTTTAGCACTTGCGAAAACCTTCAACTAGTGCGTCATCACCTCAGCCGGCGACGGTGTCGCTGACGTGGCGCAGGACGGGGCGGGTGGTCAGGGCCGCCGGGTCCAGTGGGACGCCGGTGCTCACCGTGAAGGTCGCCGTCTCCCCCGGTAGCAGGGTGACCAGCGCCTCGTCGACCTCGGCCGTCGGGTCGAGGCGGTCCGGGAAGAGCGTCACGTCGCGCAGGATCGTGCGGGCGGTGACCCGGACCCGCTGGCCGCCGTCGACCGGCTCGACCGTCGCGTCGTACCCGGCCGCCGGCCAGTGCGCGTCGCGGTCCTCGGCGAAGAACCACAGCGCCCGCCCGGCCGGGTCGCCCGCCTCGGCCACCAGCAGCTCGCGGCGGGCCTCCTCCGGCCGCGCCAGCTCCGCCGGCAGCGCCAGCTCGATCCTGGCGTACGCGGCGACGTCCAGCTCCAGCGTCGTCTTCGCCCGTGGCTCCCCGGCCAGGGTCAGCCGGGTCACCGACGCGCTCGCCCGCCACGGCACCGGCCCGTCGTTGACGGCGACCAGGGCCAGGCCGCCCGCGCGGGGCTGGACGGTCAACAGCCGGTCGGCGTACGCCCGACGCAGCGCGTACCACAGGGGCTTGCGGCGGCCGTCGCCGTCGACGGCCGACCACGAGGTCACCGGCCAGCAGTCGTTGAGCTGCCAGACGATCGTGCCGGCGCAGACGTCCCGGTGGGAGCGGAAGTGCTCGACGGCGAGCTGGATCGCCCGCGCCTGGTTGAGCTGGGTGAGCCAGTGCCAGTCGTCGAAGTCCGCCGGCGCCGGCAGGTGCGCGTCGAGCCCCCGCCGGAGCTTGGCGTCGCCGTCGACGGCCTTCTGATGGTGCGCCATCCCGGGCGAGTCGGGCGCGAGGGGCTCGTCCGACAGCGCCCGGCGCAGCGTCGCGTACGCGGGCGGGGCCTGGTAGCCGAACTCGGCGACGAAGCGCGGCACGTACTCGCGGTACTTCGTGTAGTCGTCGGTGTTCCAGACGTCCCAGATGTGCGTGGTGCCGTGCGCCGGGTCGTTGGGGTGGATCTCCTCGCTGCCCGACCACGGGCTGCCCGGCCAGTACGGCCGCGTCGGGTCCAGCTCGCCGACGATCCGGGGCAGCAGGTCGAGGTAGTAGCCGCGCCCCCAGCTGCGCCCGGCGAGGGGTTCCTGCCAGTCCCAGTCGTGCCAGCCCCAGAGGGTCTCGTTGTTGCCGGTCCAGAGCACCAGCGACGGGTGCGGCGCGAGCCGCACCACCTGCTCGGCGGCCTCGGCGGCCACCTCGGCGCCCAACGGCTCCTCCTCCGGGTAGGCGGCGCAGGAGAAGAGGAAGTCCTGCTGCACGAGCAGGCCCGCCTCGTCGGCGAGGTCGTAGAAGTCGTCCGACTCGTACCGGCCGCCGCCCCAGACGCGCAGCAGGTTGACGTTCGCGTCGGCGGCCTGCCGGAACCGGTGCGCCAGCCGGTCCCGGGTGATCCGGGTGGGGAACGCGTCGTCGGGGATCCAGTTGACCCCCCGGACGAAGACCGGGGTGTCGTTGACGTGCAGGGCGAACGGGGTGCCGTGCGCGTCGGGGGTGGTGTCGAGGCGTACGGAGCGGAAGCCGATCCGGCGCGTCCACGTGTCGAGCGGGCGCGCGTCGGCGTCGTGCAGCGTCACCTCCAGCGGGTGCAGCGGCTGCTCGCCGTACCCCCGGGGCCACCACAGCGCCGGGTCGCGGACGGTGAGGGTCAGCACGGCCGTGCGTCCGCCGGCCGGGATGCTCGCGTCGGCCGTGGCGCCGGCGACGGTGGCCCGCACGGTGAGCGGCGCGTCCCCGGCCCGCTCGACCTCGACGTGCAGCTCCACCCGGCCGTCGCCGGCCTCGACGGTCACCACCGGACGTACGACGGCCAGCCGCGCCGTCGACCAGGCGTGCAGCCCGATCTCCTGCCAGATGCCGGCGGTGACCAGGGTCGGCCCCCAGTCCCAGCCGAAGTTGCAGGCCATCTTGCGGATGAACGGGAACGGCTCCGGGTAGGCGTTCGGCCGGTCCCCGAGCCGGTCCCGCTGCGCCTCGGCGTAGCGGTAGGCGGAGTCGAAGCGTACGGCGAGGGTGTTGGACCCGGCGACCAGCCGCGACCGGACGTCGAAGCGGTGGCCGCGGTGCATGTTCTGGGCGCGGCCGACCTCGGCGCCGTTGAGGGTGAGCGTGGCGACGGTGTCGAGGCCGGCGCAGACCAGGTCGATCCGCTTGTCGTCGCCCGGCTGATGGTCGAAGGTGGTCTCGTAGACCCAGTCGGTCCGGCCGATCCAGGCCAGGCCCTTCTCGTTGTCGTCCCGGTACGGATCGGGGATCAGGCCGGCGGCGAGCAGGTCGGTGTGCACGCAGCCGGGTACGCTCGCCGGCACCGCGCGCCCGACAATCGCGGCCGGCACCTGCGGCCCCGGTACCGCCCGCAGGGTCCAGCCCTCGTGCAACGCTTGCCGGGTCACGACTTCACCGCACCTTCCATGATTCCGCGGACGATCTGACGGCCGCCGATGAAGAGCATCACCAGCAGCGGGAGGGTGGCGACCAGGGCGCCGGCCAGCACGCGCCGGTACAGCACGTAGTTGCCGCTGGCCAGGTCGGACAGCGCGACCATCGAGGTCGGGTAGTCGGTGCCGCCGAGGGTGATCAGCGGCCACTGGAACTCGTTCCAGGTGGCGACGAACGTCAGCAGGCCGAGCACCGCCATGGCGGGCCGGACCGCCGGCACCACCACGCTCCAGAAGATCCGCATGGTGCTCGCGCCGTCCATCCGCGCGGCCTCGACCAGTTCGTCGGGCACCGCGTCGAGGATGAACTGCCGCATGTAGAAGACCCCGAACGCGCTGACCAGTCCGGGCACGATCACCGCGAGGAGGGTGCCGTTCCAGCCACCCTCGCCGGGCATCCGGCCCATCAGGATGTAGAGCGCGACGACGCCGAGCTGGTTCGGCACCGTCATGGTCAGGATGACCATGACCATCAGCGCGTTGCGCCCCTTGAACCGCAGCTTCGCGAAGGCGAAGCCGGCCAGCGAGCAGAAGAAGAGCACCGACGCCGTCACCACCGACGACACGATCACGCTGTTGCCGAGGGACTGGAGGAAGAACACGTCCTGCATGGAGAAGACCTCCCGCAGGTTGGTGACCAGCTGCCCGCCGGGCAGCACCTGCGGCGGGATCTTCGCCAGCGCCTCGTCGGTGTTCGTGGCGATCACGAACATCCAGTAGAGCGGGAACGCCGAGAACGCGATCACGACGCTCAGGAACAGGTAGGTCCAGACGGTGCCGGGAAGGTGCTGCGGCGCCCGGCCCGTCAGCGCCGCCCGCCGGGAGTTCGAAACCTTCACCTGTGCCTCCCTCCGTTCGCGACTGCGGGGCTCGCAAGCTCACTCCTCGCGCTCACCTGTGCCTCCCTCCGTTCGCGACTGCGGGGCTCGCAAGCTCACTCCTCGCGCTCACCGCCTGCCACCGCCCAGGCGGTTGGTGAGCAGGGCGTTGACCGCCGCGACGAGCAGGATGACCAGGAACAGCGCCCAGGACATGGCGGCGGCGTAGCCGAGGTTGAGGTCCCGCCAACCGACCTTGTAGATGAGCTGCGCGACGGTCTGCCACTGCCCGTCGTCGCCGCCGAGGCCCAGCGCCGGGTTGGCGTCGAAGAGCATCGGCTCGGTGAACAGTTGCAGGCCGCCGATGGTGGAGAGCACGACGGTGAAGATGACCACGGGCCGGATCATCGGCACGGTGATCCGCCACAGTTGGCGCCACGGCCCGGCCCCGTCGACGGCGGCGGCCTCGTAGACGTCGCGCGGGATGGACTGCATGGCGGCCAGGTAGAGCAGCGCGTTGTAGCCGATCCACTTCCAGTTGACCATCGTGGCGATGGCGATCCAGGAGGACCACTTGGCGGAGCGCCAGTCGATCGGCTCGGTCTCGCCGATGCCGAGCAGCGACAGGGCCCAGTTGGCGATGCCGGTGTCGCGGGCGAAGACCACCGAGAAGATCAGCGTCGACGCGGTCACCGGGGTGATGTACGGCAGCAGCACCCCGACCCGGAACCAGGTCTGGGCCCGCAGCTTGCGGTTCAGCAGCGACGCGACGATCAGCGCCAGCAGCAGTTGCGGCACGGTGGAGAGCAGGAAGATGCCGAAGGTGTTGGAGAGCGCGTTGAAGAAGTCGTCGTCGGTGAAGAGGCGGCGGAAGTTCTCCAGCCCGGCCCAGCCGGTGCGTGTCGGGTCGTCGAGCCGCCAGTGGCGCAGGGCGACGACGCCGTTGAAGACGATCGGGAAGAGCCCGAAGACCGCGAAGAGCAGGAAGAACGGGGCGATCAGCAGGTACGGCACGTAGCGCATGTCGAAGCGGTGCAGCCGCGTACGCCATGGGCCGGGCTCGTGCGGGCGGTCGCGGCGGCGGGCAGTCGCGCCGGGGTCCCGGCCGGGCCGGGGCGTCGCGGGAGCGGCACGGGTGGTGGACATCGGGGACCTCCAGGGACCGAAGGGGTACGGCCGGCCGGCCGGGGCGGGTCGTGGGGCGGCCCGCCCCGGCCGGGGTCGGCGTGCGGTCAGGACTTGGCGGCCTTCTCGGCCTCCTTGACCGCCTCGGTCCACGCCTGGTCGGGCTTGCCCTTCAGGTTTCCGGTGGCCAGCCGGTTGAGGACGTTCTCCACCGCCACCCGGGTGGGGCCGTTGCGCCGGCCGAGGTACTGCGGGGTCAGGTTCTCGGCCGTCTTCGAGAAGATCTGCCCCACCGGGGCGTCGTTGAAAAAGGGGTTGGTGAAGTCCCTGATCGCCGGGTCCTGGTAGAGCGCCGGCTGGGAGGGCAGGTTGCCGACCTTCTTGAAGATCTCGATCTGCTGCTCGGGCTGGATCAGCCACTCCACGAACCTGTACGCCTCGTCGACGTTCCTGCCCTGCTTGGGGATCGTCAGGAAGGAGCCGCCCCAGTTGCCGCCCCCGCCGGGGATGGCGGCCACGTCCCACTTGCCGCTGGTGCCGGGGGCGGTGTTCTTGATGTGCCCCTGCATCCAGGCCGGGCAGGCGAGCACGGCGAAGTTGCCCTTGACGAAGCCGCTGTTCCACTCGGGCGAGAACGCGGTGAGGTTGGCCGAGAGGTCGGCGGCGATGGTCCGGGCCGCGACGTCGAAGGCGACCTTCGGGCCGCCGTCCATCTTCAGGGTCTCGCTCTCGTCGTAGAAGCCGACGGGCTGCTGGCCGAGGACGGGGTTGAAGACGTTGGTGCCGGAGTCGATGAACTTCTTGCCGCTGCGGGCCGTGTACTGCTGGCCGACCTCGATGAACCTGTCCCAGGTGGGCCAGAGCGCGGAGACCTGGTCGCGTGCGGTGGGCAGGCCGGCTGCCTTGAACAGGTCGGTGCGGTAGCACATGGCCAGGCCGCCGACGTCGGTGCCGAGGCCGATCTGGGCCTTGCCGTCGGGTGTCAGGGTCTGCTTCCACTTCCACGGCAGGTACTTCTGCTCGTACGTGCCGGCGCCCTTGTCGAGCAGGTTGACGAACTTGTCGGCCTGGCCACGGAACTGGACGACGAAGCCCTCGTCGACGGCGGCGATGTCCGGCGCGCCGGAGCCGGCGACGAGCTTCTTCTGGAGGTCCTCGTGCTGGGCGTTGTACTCGCCGGTGTTCAGGCTGATCTTGACGTTCGGGTTCGCGTCCTCGTACTTCGTCTTGAGCTCGTCGAGCCCGAAGTCGCCCCAGAAGTTGATTTTGAGAGTGACCGGGCCGCCCGCCCGGGAGTCGCCGCCACCCCCGCTGTTGCCGCTGCACGCCGCGACCATGACCAGGCTGACCGCGCCGACGGCGGCCGCCCTGGCCCAGTGCGTCAGGGACCGTCTCATGTCATCCTCCGCGCCAGATGGGAACGCTCCCGGACATCGAGAGCCGTTGACTGAACCGGATAAGTGACGCCACCGTACGGGCCGGTCCCGGTAGTGTCAACGGGCCGTCAACGCGGTCGCCTCGCGGAAACCTCCCCGCCTCATGGGAGCGCGATCGGGGGAGGTGAAGATGGCTCGCGGGGCGGCGGGAGCCCGCGCCGGGAGGGCGGATGGCGTCGCCGACACATCGAGGCCAAGGTGACTTAACCGGGAAAGGCGGTGACCCGATCCGCGCCACGTGCCGGTCGGACCGGCCCGGCCGCCGGTCGGTGCAGTAGCGTGGACCGCCGCCGGTCGTCCCGGCCTCGCGGTGACACCCGCCCGGGCGGGAGAAGTGGAGGTGTACGCCGGTGAAGCGGCCCACGATCGCCGACGTCGCCCGACGCGCCGGGGTGTCCAAGGGAGCGGTGTCCTACGCGCTGAACGGGCAGCCCGGGGTCTCCGAGGCCACCCGGCAACGGATCCTCGCCATCGCCGCCGAGATCGGCTTCAGCCCGAGCCGCGCCGCCCGCTCCCTCTCCGGCGCCACCGCCGACGCGGTCGGCCTCACCCTCTGCCGGCCGGCCCGTACGCTCGGCATCGAGCCGTTCTTCATGGAGCTGATCAGCGGCGTGGAGGCCGAACTCTCCGCCCGGTCGTACGCCCTCACCCTCCAGGTGGTGGCCGACCAGGAGGCGGAGGTCGCGGTCTACCGGCGGTGGTGGGGCGAGCGGCGGGTCGACGGCGTCCTCGTCTGCGACCTGCGCGCCGACGACCGCCGGGTGCCGGTGCTGGAGGAGTTGGGCCTGCCCGCGGTGGTGATCGGCGGCCCGGGCGGCACCGGCGGGCTGGCCAGCGTCTGGTCCGACGACGCGGCGGCGCTGGTCGAGACCGTGGAATACCTGTTCGCCCTCGGCCACCGCCGGATCGCCCGCGTCGGCGGCCTGCCCGCCCTGCTGCACACCGAGATCCGCGCCGAGGCGTTCACCGGGGTGTGCCGGCGGCTCGGCCTGACCGACGCGGTCACCGTGCCCGCCGACTACACCGGCGAGGAGGGGGCGCGCGCGACCCGGCGGCTGCTCAGCTCGGCCGGCCGCCCCACCGCCGTGATCTACGACAACGACGTGATGGCGATAGCGGGACTGTCGGTGGCCCAGGAGATGGGCCTCTCCGTGCCGGGCGACCTGTCCATCGTGGCCTGGGACGACTCGCCGCTCTGCCAACTGGTGCACCCGCCGCTGACGGCGCTCGGCCGGGACATCCCGGCGTACGGCGCGCACGCCGCCCGGCAACTGCTCGCGGTGATCGGGGGCGCACCGGCCGAGCGGGTCCAGGACGAGACGGCCCACCTGACGCCCCGGGGCAGCACGGCCCCGCCGCGCGCGAGCTGAGGCGGGGCGCGCCGGCCTGGGCGCCCCGCCCGTCGATTTCCTGCACCGCTCACGCCGTCACCACCGGCAGCTGGAGCTCGGTGACGCCCTTCTCCGGGGCGTCCGGGCAGTAGTCCACGTACAGCTCGCGGGCGTACCCGGCGGCGCGCCAGCCGTTCGCCTCGATCCAGGCGGCGAGCGCCTGCATGCTGCCCGCGACCTCGTCCATCGGCCCGTGGTGGATGATCGTCGCGGCGGCGGGCACCGGGGGCAGGTCGACGACGGCGAAGCCCCGCGCCGCCGAGGGATCGGCGGCGACCGGCACGCCGGCGTGCACCACCACGGCCTCGCCCTCCCCCGCCGGCTCGTACCAGGCCAGCCCCGGGCCGCAGGGGGTGACGCCCGCCTCGTCGAGACGCCGGAACAGCTCCGGGTAGAGCGGCTGGATCACGGTGGAGATGTCCGGCGTCTCGTAGCTGCGGGCCACCCCGCTCAGTTCCGCCACGCGAACGGCGGGCAGTTGCTTGAGTACGACGTCCTGGCTGGTCATCCGACCCTCCGTCTCGATCATGCGGAGCCTCGCCTCGACCCCGGCCAGCCGGGCGGTGTCGGCCGCCAGTTGGGCCTCCAGCTGGGACCGGCGCAGCCGCAGCATGCCGCGCAGCTCGGCGACCTCCACGGTGTCGTCGAGGATGGCCTGCACCTGCCCGAGGGTGAGCCCGAGTTCCTTGAGGGCGATCACCCGGTTGAGCCGGTGGAGCTGCTCGGCCCGGTAGAAGCGGTACCCGGTGTGCGGGTCGACGGCGGCCGGGCGGAGCAGCCCGATGCCGTCGTAGTGGCGCAGCATGCGGACCGACACCCGACCCAGCCTGGCGAAGTCTCCGATGGTGAACATGGCCCCTCACACGTTCGGCCCTGACACGGTGTCAGAGTCAACCAGGCGGGGCGGCCCGGGCGGGTCTCCCGTCAGCGCGAGGCCGTCGGGAACTCCTCGAAGTACGCCTCGACCCGCTCCGCGGTGGCCGGGCGGGCCAACGCGAAGCCCTGCCCGTACCGGCAGCCGGCCCGCCGCGCGCCGTCGATCAGGCCGGCCGACTCGAGTTCCTCGGCGACGATGTCGAGCCCCAGCCGGTCCCCCACGTTCACCACCACGTCGATGAGCGGGCGCTGCGGGTCCGCCGGGTCCACCAGCTGCGGGCCGACCTTGAGCAGGTCGATCGGCAACCGGCGGAGCTGGGCCAGCGAGGCGTGCTCGGCCCGGAAGTCGTCCAGCGCGGTGCGCACGCCCAGCGAGCGCAGCCCGGCCAGCCGGGCCACCACCGTCGGCAGTTCGGCGCCCACCCGGGGCTCCGCCACCTCGACCACCAGCCGCTCCGGCGTCAGCCCGTACGCGTCCAGCACGGCGGCGGTGCGCGGCACGAAGTCGGGGGCGGTCAGCTCCCGGACGGTCACGTTCACCGCCATCCAGAGCTGCCGGCTCCCGGCCGACCAGGCGGCGAGCTGCCGGCACGCCCGGTCCAGCACCCAGCAGCCCAGCTCCCCCACGATGTCGAGGTCCTCGGCCACGGGCAGGAACTCGGCGGGCAGCACCGTGCCGAGCACCGGGCTGCGCCACCGCAGCAGCGCCTCCGCGCCGACCGGCTGCCCGTCGGCCAGGTCGAGCACCGGCTGGTAGACGAGGTCCAGCTCGCCCCGGGCCACCGCACCGGGCAGCTCCCGTTCCAGGTCGAGCCGGCGGACGAGCTGCTCCTCCAGGTAGGCGTCGTACCACTCGACCCGGTCCCGGCCGAGCTGCACGGCCCGGCGCCGGGCCAGGTCCGCCTGGCGCAGCACGTCCTCCGGGCCGCCGTTGCCGATCTCGGCCAGCCCGACACCGGCCCGCAGCCGCAGCACCGCACCGGCCACCTCGTAGGGCTGGGTGAGCGCGCCGAGCAGCCGGGTGCCCAGCGCGTACGCCAGCACCGGGCCGGCCTCGGTGACCACGGTGAAGCCGGTGGCGGTGACGTCCGCGAGCAGGTCCCGGGGGCCGACGACGGCGCGGGCGCGGCGCAGGGCCTCGGCCAGCACGGCCTCGCCGACCTGGTGCCCGTCGGAGGCGGGTCCGGCGTTGTGCAGGTCGACGACGAGCAGCGCGCCGGGGGTCGGCGCGTCCCGGAGGGCGGCGAGGGCCCGCAGCAGCGCCGGGCGGTCCAGGGGCGTGCCGGGCCGGCTCCGGTCGGTCGATCCGGACCGCTCCGGCGCGGCGTCGGCACGGGCCGGCGGCGGCTCGTCCGAGCGCAGCAGGTCGCGCAGCACCAGCGGCGGGGCCAGGGCCAGGGCGAGCAGGATCGCCGTCAGGTCCGGCGGGCCGCCGTCGCGCAACTGCCAGCCGATGGCCGCCACGGCCGCGACGGCCGGGACCACCGCCCGGGGCCACGCCGTGGTCGGCACCTCGGGCGGGGCCGGCTCCGCGCGGGTCGCCCGCCGCGCCCCGGCCGCCGTCAACAGCACCCCGCCCACCAGCGGAGGTACGGACAGCAGCGCCGCCCGCTCCGGTGCCGCCCCGGCCGGAAGCGCGGCCAGCAGCACCAGCCCGGACAGGGTGAGCGCCGCCCCGGCCCGGCAGCGGGCCGCACCCGTGCGCCGGTGCGGCCCGGTCAGCACGACGAGTACGGCGAGCGCGAGCCCGCCCAGGGCCACGGCCACGGCGAGCCGGACCGGCGGATCGAGGGGGCCGCGGGGCAGCAGCAGCCAGCCGGCCAGGACCAGCCCCAGGCCGGCGGCGCTCGCGTCGACGGCCCGGCGCAGGCGGGCCCGGGCGGACGGGTCGGAGGAGCGCGGCACCGCGGGCAACCCCGCGACGAACAGCGCGGCGGCGGCGGCCAGCCCCGCCACGGCGACGGCGGACCGGTGGCCCGGCCCGGCGAGCGGCAGCACGGCGGCGGTGAGCCCCGCCGTCACCACCGCGGCGTCGAGCAGCACGGCGACGCGGCGGGAGGCGGCCGGGCGCCGGCGGGCGGCGCGGGACCGGGCCGGAACCTGCGCGGGGGCGGGGAGCGGGGGCGCGGCGGCGAGGCGGGACAGCCGCGTACCCGCCAGGGCGCAGCTGGCGGCGGCGGCCAGCGCCACCACGGCCAGGGCGGGCATCCGGCCGAGAGCGCCGGCGAGCAGGAGCAGCGTGACGGCGGCGAGGACGAGGACGTCCGGCCGGGAGGGACGAGGGACGGACGCGTGTTGCGGGTACGCGAGGGGCACGGCGGTCGCCTTCGTGAGGGGGCACGGGCGGTGCGACGGTGCAGGGCGTCGGACCCGGGGTGAGTCCGCTGCCCATCAGTCGGCAACGACCGGCCGCGAAGGCGGTGACGCCCACCAGCCAGTGACCTCCGTCACCGACGCCGCCGGTCCGGCCGGCTCGGCCCGCCGCGTACCGGCGCCGACAGGGGTGGGATCATCGGAGGGTGACCAGCCCAGACACCGTCCACTTCCGGCACAACCAGGCGATCCTGGCCGCCGCGATCGTCGCCTTCTTCGGCGCCCTGCCGGTGGCCGGTGCCCGGTGGTACCTGCTGCCGGTGCTGCTCGTCCCGCTCGCCGTCGCGGTCTGGGCGTGGCGGGCCGGCACCGACGCGGACGCCCGCGAGCTGCGCCTGCGGGCCCTGGTCGGGCAGCGCCGGATCGGCTGGGAGCGGATCGTCGAGCTGGCCGCCGACCCGCGCGGTCGGGCGGTCGCCCGGCTCGACGACGGTCAGCAGGTCACCCTGCCGGCCGTACGCGCCGCCGACCTGCCCCGGCTCGTCTCGGCCACCGGTCAGAGCCTGCCCGGCGCGGCCGGCTGAGCACCGCCGGGCCGCTACTGAGCACCGCCGGGCCGCTCAGTAGCCGTCCACCACCGTGTTGATCAGCGGCTCACCGGCCGCGAACCGGCGGACCTGCTCGGCGACCAGCCGGTAAGCGCGCGGCAGCAGGCCGCGTACCGAGCCGGCGACGTGCGGGGTGAGCAGCACGTTCGGCATCGTCCACAGCTCGTGGTCGGCCGGCAACGGCTCCGGATCGGTGACGTCCAGCGCGGCCGAGATCCGGCCGGTACGCAGCTCGGCGGCCAGCGCCTCGGTCCGGGCCACCGGCCCACGGGCGGCGTTGACCAGCAGCGCGCCGTCCCGCATCGCGGCGAGGAAGCTCTCGTCGACCAGCCCCCGGGTCTGCTCGGTCAGCGGCACCAGCAGCACCACCACGTCGGCCTCGGGAAGCAGCCCCGGCAGCTCCTCGACGCCGTGCACGCCCTGCTCCGGGCGGGCGGTCCGGGCCACCAGCGTGAAGCTCACCTCGAACGGCGCCAGCCGGTCGCGTACCGCCGTGCCGATGGAGCCCGCCCCGACGATCAGCACCCGCTTGCCGGCCAGCTGATCGGTGGGGGCCACCTCGTCGTACGCCCACTCGCGCCGGGCCTGCGCGCGGGCCAGGGCAGGGAAGGCGCGCAGCTGGGACAGGATCGCCGCGACCACCCACTCTGCGGTGGACGGATCGTGCACCCCCCTGGCGTCGCAGAGCGTCACCCCGGACGGGACCCGGCCGGCCCACGCGTCCGCCCCGGCGGAGAGCAACTGCACCACCGCCAGGTCGGGCAGCTCGCGCAGCAGCGCGGTGGCGTCCCCGCCGGACAGGAAGGGCGGCACCCAGAACCGGACACCGGCCGTCTCCGAGGGAAGCCGGGAGACGTCCTCGGCCACCTCGACCGTGACCTCCTGCGGCAGCTCGCCGAGGAGCGCCTGACCGTCCTGGTGCGGAATCCATACCTTCACGCCCGCCGACGATAGGCTCCCGGTGCCTCCGCCCGTCGGGCGGGGCGGCTGCGGCACCCGGACGGGTGGACCGCCGGCGCAGTGATCAGGGCGACGCTGCGACGGCCGAGGCGATTGCGGTCCGCAGGGGGTATAAGGGAGGACCGGAGTGCCGGTCGGCCTCCATCCGGCACGGACAGGTGGTCAATGACCGACGGCTCGCGCGACGACGGCCCCGAGCGGGCCGATCCGATCTCGGCGCTCCGCGACCCCGATCGGCTGCGCTCCCTCGCGGAGACCCGGCTGACGGCCGCACCCGACGAGGCGTTCGACCGGTTCGCCCGGCTGGTCGGGGACCTGCTCGACGTGCCGGTCGCCCTGGTGTCCCTGGTCGACGCCGAGCGCCAATTCTTTCCCGGCGAGGTGGGCCTGGTCCGGCCGTGGGCCGCGCGGCGGCAGACGCCCCTGAGCCACTCGTTCTGCCAGCACGTCGTCGACCTCGGGACCCCGATGGTGCTGCCCGACGCCCGGCTGCACCCCGCCCTGCGGGACAACCTCGCCGTGCCCGAGCTGGGCGTCGTCGCGTACGCCGGAATGCCGCTGACGGACCTGGAGGGTCGCGTCCTCGGCTCGCTCTGCGCGATCGACGACAAGCCCCGCGACTGGACCGCCGAGCAGTTGCGGACGCTCGCCGACCTGGCCGCCGCCTGCTCCTCCGAGCTGCGGTTGCGGATCGCCCTCGACGGTGCCGAGCAGGCGCGGCGGCGCGCCGAGGAGGCCAACGGCCGGCTGGAGCTGCTGGCCGGGCTGGCCGGCACGCTGGCCGGCACGCTCGACGTGGCCACCGCGCTGCGCCACCTGCGCGACACGATGGTGCCGCTGCTGGCCGACTGGTCCCTGGTGACCCTGGTCGGGCCCGACGGGGCGCCCCGCGACGTGACCGCCGCCCACCGCGACCCGGCCCGGGCCCCGGACGTCGCCCGCTTCGCCGAGCTGATGCGCACCGGGCTGAGCGCCCACTCGATCACCCGGGCGGTGCTGCGCACCGGCCGGCCCGTACTGGCCGCCGCGGCGACCCTCGACGACGTGCGCCGGGGCACGGTCGGGCCGGAGATGCCGGAACTCGCCGCCCGCCTCGGTTTCTCCTCGCACCTCAGCGTGCCGATCATCGACGCCGGGCGGGTGCTCGGCTGCGTCACCCTGATCAACGGCCCGCAGCGGCGCGACTTCGACGACAGCGACCTGCTCATCGCCGAGGACATCGGCCGTCGGGCCGGTCAGGCGATCGGCAACAGCCGGATGTACGGCGAACAGCGGCACGTCGCGCACGTGCTGCAACACAGCATGCTGCCGGAACTGCCGGTCACCCGGGACCTCGAACTGGCCGCCCGCTACCAGCCGGCGGCGGACCGGGTCGAGGTCGGCGGCGACTGGTACGACGCCTTCCGCCAGCCGGGCGGGGAGCTCATCGCGGCGATCGGCGACGTGGCCGGGCACGACATCGAGGCCGCCGCGACCATGGGGCAGCTGCGCAACCTGGTCCGGGGCAACGCGTACGGCCGGCCCGACGCGGTCGACGAGCTGATGAGCCGCCTGGACGAGACGATCCGCGGGCTGCACCTGCGGACGGCGGCCACGGCGGCCCTGGTGCGGCTGCACGCCGACGACGCCGGCGGCCAGCGGGTCACCTGGTGCAACGCGGGGCACCCCCCGCCGCTCGCGGTCCGGGTCGGGGGCGCGGTGGAGCTGCTCGCGGGGGCGCCGGAGCCCCTGCTCGGGCTGAACCGGCCGGTCCGGCGCACCACCCGGCACACCCACCTGGCCACCGGCGACACCCTGCTGCTCTACACCGACGGGCTCATCGAACGGCGGGACCGGCCCATCGACGAGGGGATGACGGAGCTGCTCGCCCGGCTGGCCGGCACCGACCGGCTGCCGCTGGGCGATCTCTGCGACCTGCTGCTGACCACCGCCCCCCGGCGGGAGGACGACGTCGCGCTGCTCGCCGTCCGGGCGATCTGACCGCACCACGGAACCGGTCCGATCCGACGGCCCCGGTCCGTCGCCGTGGCCGGCTACCCTGGGCCGGGTGAGCGCCCGTCCCCCGTACCCTCGCACCCGCCGTCTGCGGACGGCCCTGGCGGCCTCGTGCGCGGCGCTGCTGCTGGCGACCGCCGGTTGCAGCTTCGGCGAGCCGGAGCCCGACCCGGCCGGCGAGCCGCCCACCTTCCCGACGCCGTCGGCGACGGCGAGCGCTGGCGGCACCGGCCAGGAGGTGGTCACCACGGTGCTGGCCAAGGGCCTGCGGGTGCCGTGGGCGATCGCCTTCCTGCCCGACGGCGCGGCGCTGGTCACCGAGCGGGACAGCGGCCGGATCCTGCGGGTCGGCCCCGAGTCGGGGCCCGACGGGCTGAAGGTCACCCCGGTGCAGACCATCTCCGACGTGGCAGCCTCGGGTGAGGGCGGGCTGATGGGCATCGCCGTCTCGCCCGACTACCAGCGGGACAAGGCGATCTTCGTCTACTACACGACCGAACGGGACAACCGGATCGTCCGGCTGGAGTTGGGCGGCACGCCCACCCCGATCCTCACCGGCATCCCCAAGGCCGGCATCCACAACGGCGGCGGCCTCGCCTTCGGCCCGGACGGCCTGCTCTACGCGAGCACCGGCGACGCCGGCGACCGGCCGCAGGCGCAGGACGTCAAGCGCCTCGGCGGCAAGATCCTGCGGATCACCAGGGACGGCAAGCCGGCGCCCGGCAACCCGTTCCCGAACTCCCCGGTGTGGTCCCTGGGCCACCGCAACGTCCAGGGCATCGCCTGGGACGCCGGCAAGCGGATGTACGCCGTGGAGTTCGGCCAGAACACCTGGGACGAGATCAACCAGATCACCAAAGGGCGCAACTACGGGTGGCCGACGGTCGAAGGGCGTGACGACGACAAGCGCTTCGTCAACCCGATCGCCCAGTGGCCGACGTCCGACGCGTCCTGCTCCGGGCTGACCGCCGCCGACCGGCTGCTCGTCACCGCGTGCCTGCGCGGCAAGCGCCTCTGGCTGGTCGAGCTGACCGACACCGGCACCGTGCTCGGCCAGCCGCGCGAGCTGCTGACCGACCGGTTCGGGCGGCTGCGGGCGGTGGCCGCCGCGCCGGACGGCTCGATCTGGGTGAGCACCTCCAACCACGACGGGCGGGGCCAGCCGGCACCCGAGGACGACCGGCTGCTGCGGTTGGTCTTCGCCGGTGGCGGGGCCGGCCGGAGCTGACGCACCGGCTCGTCCGGGTTTCCCAAGATCCTTCAGTGGGCAGGTCAGAATCTCACCATGGACGGCCAGGAGAACGAAGAGCACGCGAACCGGGACGAGGACGTCCCGGCGACCGGTCGCGCCCCGCGCCCGGCACCCCGGCGCGACGGCGCCGGAAGGACCGGCCGGCGAGCGCTGCGCAGGACCGGGGTGATCCTGGCGGTCCTCGCCGTCGCCCTGGTCGGCGTGGTGATCGGCGTGCTCGCCGGCGGCCGGGTGAGCACCGACATCGGCCCGTTCCAGGCCGACCTCTCGGTCGCGCCGGCTGTCGGCGGCGGCACCACCGTCGACATCCCGCCGCTGGGTGCGCTGCTGCTCGACAGCCACGACGGGCCGACCCACCTGACCGTGGAGCTGGGCGCGCTGGACCAGAGCCGCACCGAGGCGCTGCTCGACGATCCGGCGAGCATCAACCGGGCGAGCCAGTCGGCCGTCGACGACGTCCGCGAGGGTGTGCTGCGGCTCGGGCTGCGGACGCTCGCCTCGGCGGTGCTGGTCACCCTGCTGCTGGCCCTGCTGGTCTTCCGCGACACCCGCCGGGCGGCCTGGGCAGGCGCTCTGGCGCTGGTGGTCACCGCCGGCAGCCTCGCCGCCGCCGCCACCACCATCCGGCCGGAGGCCATCGAGGAGCCGCGCTACGAGGGGCTGCTGGTCAACGCGCCCGCGATCGTCGGTGACGCCCGGCGGATCGCGAACGACTACACCCGCTACGCCGAGCAGCTCCAGCGCATCGTCGGCAACGTCAGCCAGCTCTACACCACGGTGTCGTCGCTGCCGGTCTACGAGCCCGCCCCCGGCACGACCCGCGTACTGCACGTCTCGGACATGCACCTCAACCCGACCGGCTGGCAGCTCATCCGCACCGTCGTCGAGCAGTTCGGCATCGACGTGGTGATCGACACCGGGGACATCACCGACTGGGGCTCCGAGCCGGAGGCCTCCTACGTCGGCTCGATCGGCCTGCTCAAGAAGCCGTACGTCTACATCCGGGGCAACCACGACTCGGGTCGGACCGCGGCGGCCGTGGCCCGCCAGCCGAACGCGATCGTGCTGAGCAACACGACCACGACGGTCGCGGGGCTGACCATCGCCGGCATCGGCGACCCGCGCTTCACCCCCGACAAGAACACGTCGCCGGCCGGCAGCGGCCTCACCCAGCAGACCGCGGACCAGCTCATCGGCGTCGGCGACCAGCTCGCGGCCACGGTTGCCAGCTCGCCGCGCCCCGTGAACATCGCGCTGGTGCACGACCCGGCCTCCGCCGGCCCGCTCTCGGGCACCTGCCCGTTGGTCCTCGCCGGGCACACCCACGCCCGGCAGGTCTCGAAGCTGCCGGAGGTGCCCGGGAAGGGCCCCACTCAGCTGATGGTGCAGGGCTCCACGGGCGGTGCCGGCCTGCGCGGCCTGGAGGGCGAGAAGCCCACCCCGCTGACGATGACCGTGCTCTACTTCGACAAGGACAAGCTGCTCCAGGCGTACGACGACATCACCGTCGGCGGCACGGGGCAGGCGCAGGTGAACCTGGAGCGGCACGTCGTGGAGGACCCGCAGGCCGGCGTGCCCGCGCCGGTCACCCCCACCCCGACCCGCTGACCCTGATCCGCGCTGATCGCTGGGTGCCGAGCGGGCCGCGCCAGTAGCCAGCCTGTCGGCGTCCCGGTGGCTGACCGTCCGCTCCGGGTTCGTCCCGACCAGTTGCCGCAGCGCAAACTCCGTTCACCGGCGTTACGCTGCGTGGCCACCAGCGTCCACGGCAACCCAGGCCCTCAGACGCTTTGCTCTGCAGCCACGGACGCACCAGTAACTCCAGGTAGCGATCTGCGGCCAGCCGCCGGTCGGTCGAGTTGACATTTTTCCTGTTCAGGAGAGTGGTGCGCCGGGGGCTGCAGAGCAAAGGGCGGGAACGGTTGGCGGCGCGCCCCGCACCGCCCGCCACTCTCCGTAACGTCAAACAGTCGTCACTCTGAGCGACGACGAGGGCTCGCCGAACGCCGGTCCGCGCCGCGCCGCAAGCCCCGCACTGACTCGACACGACACATGCCGAAGTGCCACGACACCCCGTGCCCGCAGCCTCTCGACGCCTGCTCGGCGGCCACGTGGGCCGGGCGCAGCCGGAAGGCGACCTGGCCCGCCACCCGTCCACGCTCCGAGCCCGCAGCCCTCCGCACCAGGGCCGCCGCCCCCGGCCGCCTTGTCAGCGTCAGCGCAGGGACAGGGCCGCGAGGGCGGCGTTGACGATGCTGCCGGGGAGCAGGTCGTGCAGGTCGTACAGCTCGTGGACGCTGCCGGACTGGCCGAACTCGTCCACGCCCAGCGGCACCGCCGGGGCGGCGAGCGCCGAGCCGAGCCACGCCATGGCGTGCGAGGCGGCGTCGTGCACCGTCACCACCGGCACCCGGTCGGCGAACGCCGAACGGAGCGCGCCCGGCACGCTCGGCACCGTGGCCGTGCGTACGCCCTGGCGCAGAGTGCGCTGCCAGGCCCGGTAGAGCCGGTCCAGCGAGGTGACGTCGACGACGTGCGCGGCGATGCCCTCCTCGGCCAGTTCCGCCGCCGCCGCGAGCACCTCGGGCAGCACCGCGCCGGAGGCGGCCAGCTGCACCACCGGGGCGTCGGCCAAATGCGGGTACGCCTCGTGGGCGTCGACCAGGCGGTACGCCCCGGCGACCGCCTGCCGGCGCAGCACCGCGTCGCCGAGGCGGGCCCGTGCCGCCTCGAAGGGCGCCTGGTCGATCGGGCGGGTGCTGAGCCGGAAGTAGTACGCGCCGTCCTCGGCGGGGGCGGCCGTCGCCGACGGGGCCGCCCCGCCGGCGATCTGGCCCAGCGCGTCGCAGAGCAGCCAGTCCAGCGTGGCCGCGTACGCGGGTTCGAGGAACGTCACCCCGGGAAGCTCCAGCCCCACCGAGGCGGTGATGGTGGACTGGTGGGCGCCGCCCTCCGGAGCGAGCGTGATGCCCGACGGGGTGCCGGCGACCACGAACCGGGAGCCGGAATAGGTGCCGTAAAGGAACGCGTCCAGCCCGCGCAGCACGAACGGGTCGTAGACCGTGCCGACCGGCAGCAGCGGTTGCGCCGACAGGTCCCACGACAGGCCGAGCTGCCCCAGCAGCAGGAACAGGTTCATCTCCGAGATGCCCAGCTCGATGTGCTGCCCGGCGGGGCTCTCCGTCCAGCGCAGCATCCGGTCCTCGTTCCAGGAGCGCTGCTCCGTCGGGGCGAAGACGCCGGTCTTGTTGATGAACCCGGCCAGGTTGGTGGAGGTCGCCACGTCCGGCGCGGTGGTCACCAGGTAGCGGCCCACCTCGGGGTTGCGGGCCAGTTCGACCAGCACCCGCCCGAAGACCTCCTGCGTCGAGATCGGCTTGTTCGCGCGTACCCGTGTCGTGTCGGGGACCGTGACGCCCAGCGCCCGCTCGCGGGGCGCGCGGGACAGCGCCTCCCGGCGCTCGTTGGCCCGGATGCCGGCCGGAGACGCCGGGTCCAGCCGGTCCCACTCGGTCTCGCGCGTCAGCCCCCGCGCGGCCCGCAGCGCGTCGACCTGCTCGCTGCTCAGCAGCGCCGAGTGGTTGCGCGGATTGCCGGCGATCGGCAACCCCCACCCCTTCACGGTGTACGCGAAGATCACGCTGGGCCGGTCCGTGACCGCGTCGCACTGGGCGTACGCGTCGAGCATCGCCGCCATGTCGTGCCCGCCCAGGTCGGTCACGAGCGGCCCCAACTCGTCGTCGCCGACGTCGGCGATGAACGCCTCGATCCCGTCGGGCGCACCGTCGAGGAACTGCTTGCGCAGCGCCGCGCCGGTCAGCCCGAACAGCGACTGGTACTGCTCGTTGGGCATCGCGTCGATCCAGTCGCGCAGTGCCCCGCCGCCCGGCCGCGCGTACGCCTCGGCGAGCCGGCGGCCGTACTTGACCTCGACCACGTGCCAGCCGGCGGCCTCGAACTGACCCCGCCACTGGTTGATCCGCACCCCGGGCACCACCCGGTCCAGCGACTGACGGTTGAAGTCGACCAGCCACGTCACGTTGCCCAGCCCGGTCGTGGCCGGGTCGGCGACGGCCTCCCAGATGTTCCCCTCGTCCAGCTCAGCGTCCCCGATCAGGGCGACGAACCGGGAGTGTGGGCGGGCGCCGAAGTGCGCGTCGACGTAGCGGCGGGTCGCCGCCGCGAAGAGCGGCGCCGCCGCGCCGAGCCCGACGGAGCCGGTGGAGAAGTCGACCTCGTCGGGGTCCTTCGTCCGCGACGGGTACGACTGGAGCCCGCCCCGGGCGCGCAGCTTCGTCAGGTAGGAGCGGTCGAGGTTGCCCAGCAGGTACTGGATGGCGTGGAAGACCGGCGAGGCGTGCGGCTTGACCGCCACCCGGTCCTCGGCGTCGAGGTGCGCGAACCACAGTGCCGTCATGGCGGTGACCAGCGAGGCGCTGGACGCCTGGTGCCCGCCCACCTTCACCCCGTCGCCGGTGTCCCGGTCGTGGTTGGCCGCGTCCACGATCCGGGTCGCGAGCCAGAGCACCCGCTGCTGGATCTCTTCGAGGACGTCGAGGTCGGTACGGTTCACGGTCGACTCCAGGGGTCCGGCAGTCACCGTTGACGGCCGGTCGGGGGCGGGCGGGTCGCGAGGGTGGGCTTCTACGGGTGCGCAGCCGCCGCGTGCGACGGGCGCACGCGGCGGCTCGATGCGGTGGAAGGGGCCCTCCCGTACGGAGGGCGTCGGAAGGTCCCCTCCCCTGCCGGTTCAGGCGCCGAGGCGCTCCAGGATCAGCTCCCGGACCGTCTTGGCGTCGGCCTGGCCACGGGTGGTCTTCATGACCGCCCCGACCAGGGCGCCGGCCGCGGCGACCTTGCCGCTGCGGATCTTGTCGGCGATGTCGGGGTTGGCGGCGATCGCCTCGTCGACGGCGGCGGTGAGCGCGCCCGTGTCGGAGACGACCTCCAGGCCCCGGTTGGTCATGATCTCGGTCGGCGAGCCCTCGCCGGCCACCACGCCCTCCAGGACGGTACGGGCCAGCTTGTCGTTGAGCTTGCCGGCGTCGACCAGGCCCTGGAGTTCGGCGACCTGCGACGGGGTGGCCCCGATGTCGGCCAGCTCCACGCCGGTCTCGTTGGCGCGCCGGGACAGCTCGCCCAGCCACCACTTGCGGGCCGCCGCCGGGGAGGCGCCGGCGGCCACGGTCTGCTCGATCAGCTCGACCGCGCCGGCGTTCAGCACCGACTGCATGTCCAGGTCCGACAGGCCCCACTGCTCCTGGAGCCGGCGCCGGTGCAGCCGGGGCAGCTCCGGCAGCGCGGCCTTCAGCTCGGCGACCCAGGCGGCGTCCGGCGCCAGCGGCACCAGGTCGGGCTCCGGGAAGTACCGGTAGTCGGTCGCGGTCTCCTTGGACCGGCCCGGCGTGGTGTCGCCGGTGTCCTCGTGGAAGTGCCGGGTCTCCTGGGTGATCCGGCCGCCCGCGTCAAGCACGGACGCCTGCCGGATGATCTCCGACCGGACGGCCCGCTCGACCGAACGCAGCGAGTTGACGTTCTTGGTCTCGGTGCGGGTGCCCCACTCCTCGCCGGGCAGGTTGAGGGAGGTGTTGACGTCGCAGCGCAGCGAGCCCTCCTCCATCCGCACGTCGGAGACGCCCAGCGACCGGATCACGTCGCGCAGCTCGGTGACGTACGCGCGGGCCACCTCGGGGGCGAGCGTGCCGGTGCCGGGGACCGGCTTGGTGACGATCTCCACCAGCGGGATGCCGGCCCGGTTGTAGTCGACCAGCGACTCGGTGGCGCCGTGGATGCGCCCGGTGGCGCCGCCGACGTGCAGCGTCTTGCCGGTGTCCTCCTCCAGGTGCACCCGCTCGATGCCGATGCGCACCAGCTCGCCGTCGACCTCGACGTCCAGGTAGCCCTCGAAGCACAGCGGCTCGTCGTACTGGCTGATCTGGAAGTCCTTCGGCATGTCCGGGTAGAAGTAGTTCTTCCGCGCGAACCGGCACCACTCGGCGATCGAGCAGTTGAGCGCCAGGCCGATCCGGATGGTCGCCTCGATGGCGGCCTTGTTGGCGACCGGCAGCGAGCCGGGCAGGCCCAGGCAGACCGGGCACACCCGGGTGTTCGGCTCGCCACCGAAGTCCGTCGGGCAGCCGCAGAACATCTTGGTGTTCGTGCCCAGCTCGACGTGGGTCTCCAGGCCGATCACCGGTTCGTAGCGCGCCACGACCTCGTCGTACGCGGGCAGTGTCGTCGTCATCTGAGCTCCTGCCTCACAGTGCCGGTGGGGTGAACGTGCCGACGGCGCTCTCCAGCGCGGCGGCGACCCGGTACATGCGGTCGTCGGCCATCGTCGGGGCCATGATCTGGAAGCCGACCGGCAGCCCGTCGGAGAGCCCGCACGGCACCGAGATGCCCGGCCCGCCGTACAGGTTCGTCGGGATGGTGAACAGGTCGGCCAGGTACATCTGGTAGGGGTCGGCGGTGCGCGCGCCGAGCGGGAACGCCACGAACGGGGTGGTCGGCGAGATCAGCGCGTCGACCTGCTCGAACGCGGCGGTGAAGTCCCGCGTGATCAGCGTACGGACCTTCTGCGCCTGCCCGTAGTAGGCGTCGTAGTAGCCCGACGAGAGCGCGTAGGTGCCGATCATGATGCGGCGCTTGACCTCGGCGCCGAAGCCGGCCTCCCGGGTCAGCGACATGACCTCCTCCAGCGACCGGTTGCCGTCGTCGCCGACCCGCAGGCCGAACCGGACGCCGTCGAACCGGGCCAGGTTGGAGGAGGCCTCGCTCGGGGCGATCAGGTAGTACGCCGGCAGCGCGTACCGGAAGTGCGGGCAGGACACCTCGACGATCTCGGCGCCCAGCTTGGTCAGCGCGTCGACCGACTCGCGGAACGCCGCCATCACGCCCGGCTCGGCGCCCTCGCCGACGAACTCGCTGACGATGCCGAGCTTCACGCCGGTCAGGTCGCCGGTCGCGCCGAGCCTGGCGGCCGCCACCACGTCCGGCACGGGCTGCGGGATCGAGGTGGAGTCGCGCGGGTCGTGCCCGCCGATCACCTCGTGCAGCAGCGCCGCGTCCAGCACGTTGCGGGCGCACGGGCCGGGAGTGTCCAGGGAGGAGGAGAACGCCACCAGGCCGTAGCGGGAGGTGCCGCCGTAGGTGGGCTTCGCGCCGACGGTGCCGGTGACGGCGCCGGGCTGGCGGATCGAGCCGCCGGTGTCGGAGCCGATCGCCAGCGGCGCCTCGTACGCGGCCAGCGCCGCCGCGCTGCCGCCGCCCGAGCCGCCCGGGATGCGGCTGAGGTCCCACGGGTTGTGCGTCGGCCCGTACGCCGAGTACTCCGTCGAGGAGCCCATCGCGAACTCGTCCATGTTGGTCTTGCCGAGCATCACCGTGCCGGCGGCGCGCAGGCGCTGCACGATCGTCGAGTCGTACGGCGGGCGCCAGCCCTCCAGGATCTTCGACCCGACGGTGGTCGGCACGCCCTTGGTGGTCAGCACGTCCTTCACGGCGACCGGCACGCCGGCCAGCGGGCCCAGTTCCTCGCCGGCGGCGCGGCGGGCGTCGACGTCGGCGGCGGCGGCGAGCGCGCCCTCGGAGTCGACGTGCAGGAACGCGTTCACCCGGTCTTCGACGGCGCCGATGCGGTCCAGGTGCGCCCGGGTGACCTCGACGGCGGAGGTCTCACCGCTGGCGACGAGCCCCGCGATCTCCGTCGCGGTCAGTCTGGTCAGATCGGTCATGACGCCGCCTCGCTTCGCTCACCGGCGCCCTGACCGACGAACCCGCCGAGCCTGATGATTCGCTCGCTGCGCTCGCTCATGACGCCACATCCTCGTCCAGAATCCGCGGTACGCGGAACCGCTGCTGCTCGGCGTCGGGCGCGCCCGACAGCGCCTCCTGCGGGGTCAGCCCGGGCACCACGACGTCCTCGCGCAGGACGTTGGTCAGCGGCACCGAGTGCGACGTCGGCGGGATGTCCGCCGCGGCGACCTCGCCGACCTGCGCGACCGCCTGGAGGATCACGTCGAGCTGGCCGGCGAAGGTGTCCAGCTCCTCCTCCGTTACGGCGAGCCGCGACAGTCGCGCCAGGTGCGCGACCTCCTCGCGGGAGATGGCGGCCATCGGTGCCCCCTTCGTGACGGTGCTTGCGGGTCGGACCGGGTGTCGGCCGCGCGGCCGAGGTGCGTGACGCGCGGTGACCGGAGCGAGTCTATTGTTCCGCCCCGGCGGCGCGTCCCCGACTCCCCCTCCGGCGCGGCGGGCAGGGGTCCTCGTCCGCCGCCGCGCCGCGCGGGCGGTGGCCCGGGTGCCTCGACCGACGCGCCGTGCCACCGGTGTCCCGGGTGCGTCGGGTGGGCGGCTCAGCGGGCGTGTCGGCGGGGAATCTCGGTGTCGGGGCTGGGCGTAGGGCGAACGGGCCGGTAGCGGGCCAGCCAGCCGACGAGTTCCTCGGCCGGCATCGGCCGGGCGTAGAACCAGCCCTGCGCCGCGTCGCAGCCCGCCGCGTGGAGCATGCGCCAGGTGCGCTCGTCCTCGACGCCCTCGGCGACCACCCGCAGCCCGAGCGCCTTCGCCAGCTCGATGGTCGACTTGACGATCGCCGCGTCGTCGGCGTCGTCGGCCATCCCCAGCACGAAGGAGCGGTCCACCTTCACCTCGGACAGCGGCAGCCGCCGCAGGTGCTGGAGGGAGGAGTAGCCGGTGCCGAAGTCGTCCAGGGCGATGCCCACGCCGATGCGGTGCAGCCGGGTGATGGTGGCCAGCACGCGACGTGGGTCGGCCATCAGGGCGCCCTCGGTGATCTCCAGTTGCAGCCGCTGCGGCGGCACCCCGTAGCGGGCGAGCCGGTCGGCGATCTGGTCGGCGATCTCGCCGGTGTGCAGGTCACGCACGCTGACGTTGAGCGCCGCCGGCAGGTGCGTCCCGGCGGCCGACCACTTGGCGAGCTGTTCCACCACATCGTCCACCACCCGGCGGGTGAGCAGCCGCATCACCGCGCTCTGCTCGGCGACGCGAATCAGCTCCTCCGGGTCCACCATGCCCCGGCGGGGGTGCCGCCAGCGCAGCAGCGCCTCCACGCCGACCACCTCGCCGGTCGCGATGGCGACCTGCGGCTGGTAGTACATCGTGATCTCGCCGGCGTCGGCGGCCGGAGCGGCGTCGGGGTCCCGCCGGCCGGTCGCGTCGTGGCGGGGACCCCGCCGGCCCGCCGGGGTGCGGCCGCCGCCGGGCTCCCCCGCGCCGTCGTCGACGGGCGGGCCCTGCCGGCGTACGACGGCGGCGCCCTGCCCGCCGGGGTGCCCGGCGCCGTTGCGGCGGCCCGGACCGTCGCCTTGGTCGGGGCCGTCCACCGCGGCGGTCGCCGCCCGGCGGCGGATCGGGTCGGCGGCGGTGACGATCCGGTTGATCAGCTCGTCCCCGGGCGGCGGCCCGGACCGCTGCCGACGGCGGCGCAGCCGCCAGCGACCGGCTCCGGGGGTGAGGTCCGCGACGTCGGCGGAGAGCGTGGCCCCGTCGCCACCCCGGGTGGCGCCGGCCCGCCCGTCACCCGGCAGGCGGCCGCCCGGCGTCGGCCCGGCCGCGACGGCCACCGCCTGGTCGCCCGGGGCGCCGTCGGCGCCGACGTCCGCCGGTCCGGCCGCGACCTGCCCGGCGGGCGGGGCGGTCGCCGGACGGCCCGCCTCCAGCACCCGGCGCAGGTCGGCGAGCAGGCCGAGCCGCTCGGCGGAGTTGTGGTCGGACTCGGCCGCGTAGACCGCCACGGTGTCGTTGCGGTGCTTGGCGTCGTACATCGCCACGTCGGCGTGGCGCATCAGGGTCGCGAAGTCCTCGCCGTGCTCGGGGAAGAGCGCGATGCCGATCGAGCCGCCCACGTCGAGCGGCAACCCGTCCAGCGACACGGGTTCGGCCAGCGCCCGGACCACCCGGCCGGCCAGCTCACGGGCCTCGTCGGCGTCGGTCAGGCCGGTCGTCACGATGGCGAACTCGTCTCCGCCCAGCCGGGCGACCATGCCCTCACCGACCACGCCGGTCAGCCGGGCGCTCACCTCGACCAGCAGCCGGTCGCCGACCGCGTGCCCGAGCGCGTCGTTGACGTTCTTGAACCGGTCGAGGTCGATCAGGAGCAGCGCCAGCCGCGCGCCGGGCTCGCCGCGGGCCGCGCGTTCGGCGTGCACGTGCACCTGCTCGCCGACCTCGGCCAGCAGCGCCTTGCGGTTGGGCAGGCCGGTGAGCGGGTCCAGGGAGGCGAGTTGCTGCTGCTCGACGCTGAGCCGGGCCATCCGGTAGACGGCGAACAGCGGCACCAGCACCAGCGGGATCAGCGCGGCGCTGGCCCGCGCCGCCGTGACCAGCACCGGGGCGAGCAGCAGCAACGAGCCGGTGGAGAGCAGCTCGAAGCCCAGCCCCTGCCGCAGGCTGGGCCACCAGCGGTCGCCGAACCGCAACCGGACGGCCGCGCTGACCAGCGCGTAGTTGACGGCGAACCAGGCCGCCGTCGCGCCGCCCACCGCCAGCACGTCCGTGCCGCGCAGCCGGCCGCCGTCGAAGATGCTGCCGGGCCCCAGCGACGTGACCACGTACGCGGCGCCCAGGGCGGCCGCGTACTGGGCGGCGTTGAACGCCGTGCGCCACGGGGCGTGGCCCATCCGCCAGCCCGAGACGACGACGGCCACGGCCTGCACCAGCAGCGCCGGGCCGAAGCCCCAGCCGAGCAGGATGGCGAAGGTGAAGCAGGTGGACGGGAAGACCGCGGAGGTCTGCCGGCGCCCGGGCGGCACGAACGGGCGCGCGTCGCAGCCGACGGCCAGGGCCGCCATCACCCAGAACGCCACCGGCAGCCGCGGCAGCTCGGCCGGAAGGTCGAGCAGCGGGCGTACGCAGAGCACCGCGGCCAGCGCGACGACCGACCAGACGAAGGCGAAGAACGGGCGCGCCCGGCCAGGCGGAACGGAGTTGCGCGAGTCTGCGGCCTCCATCACACCTCCCGAGGGCTCGGTCCACGGGGCGTGACCCGGTCGCACGCCGTGCCACCAATGAAACGCCCTCCGTGTCGCAATGCCCGGCACGACAGTCGCGAATCGGTCGTAGTCGTAATTAAGTTGGTATCTCGACCTGCCCCGCCGGGTCCACGCGCGACGTGCCGCGCCCGCCGTCACTCCTCGACGCGGGCGACCTCCCGGGCGGCCTCCGGACCGGCGTCGAGCAGCACCCGGAAACCCCCCTCGTCCAGGACCGGCACCTTGAGGCTGGCCGCCTTGTCGGCCTTCGAGCCGGGGTTCTCCCCCACCACCACGAAGGACGTCTTCTTGGAGACCGACCCGCTGACCTTGCCGCCCCGGCTCTGGATCGCCTCGGACGCCTGGTCACGGCTGAACCCGGGCAGGGTGCCGGTGACCACGACGGTGAGCCCCTCCAGGGGGCGCGGCCCCTCGTCGACCGCCTCCTCGGCCATCCGCACGCCGGCCTCGCGCCACTTGCGGACCACCTCGCGGTGCCAGTCGACGGCGAACCACTCCCGGATGCTCGCCGCGATCGTCGGCCCCACGCCGTCGACCGAGGAGAGCTCCTCCTCGCTCGCCCGGTCGATCGCCTCGATGGAGCGGAAGTGCCGGGCGAGCGCCTGCGCGGCGGTGGGGCCCACGTGCCGGATGGACAGGCCCACCAGCACCCGCCACAGGTCGCGCTCGCGGGCCACGGCCAGGTTGTCGAGCAGCTTGGCGGCGTTGCTGCCGAGCGTGCCGTCCTTGTTGACGAAGAAGGGCGACCGGGCGAGCTGCTTCTCGTCCAGCGAGAACAGGTCGCCCTCGTCGGTGATGACCTGCGCGTCGAGCAGCGCCGCCGCGCCCTTGTAGCCGAGCGCCTCGATGTCGAACACCTTGCGGCCGGCCAGGTGGAAGACCCGCTCCCGCAGCTGACCGGGGCAGGTGCGGGAGTTGGGGCAGCGGATGTCGACGTCGCCCTCCTTCGCCGGCGCGAGCGGCGTGCCGCAGGCCGGGCAGGTGGTGGGCATGACGAACGGCCGGGCATCGGCGGGACGCAGGTCGACCACCGGGCCGAGCACCTCGGGGATCACGTCGCCGGCCTTGCGCAGCACCACGGTGTCGCCGATCAGGACGCCCTTGCGTTCGACCTCCCGGGCGTTGTGCAGGGTGGCGTACGCGACGGTGGAGCCGGCCACCTTGACCGGCTGGAGAACGGCGCGCGGCGTGACCCGGCCGGTGCGGCCGACCTCGACGTCGATGTCGAGCAGCTTCGTGTTCACCTCCTCCGGCGGGTACTTGAAGGCGATGGCCCAGCGCGGCGCCCGGCTGGTCGAGCCGAGCCGGCCCTGGATGGGGACCGGGTCGACCTTGACGACCACGCCGTCGATCTCGTGCTCGACGTCGTGGCGGTGCTCGGCGTAGTAGGCGATGTATTCGGCGACGCCGGCCAGGTCGGGCACCACCCGCCAGCGGTCACTGGTCGGCAGCCCCCACGCCCGCAGGGCCGCGTAGGACTCGGACTGCGCCACCGGCTGGAAGCCGCGGCGGGCGCCGATGCCGTGCACCACCAGGCGCAGCGGCCGGGAGGCGGTGACCCGCGGGTCCTTCTGGCGCAGGCTGCCGGCGGCGGCGTTGCGCGGGTTGGCGAACGGCGGCTTGCCCTGCTCGACCAGCCCGGCGTTGAGGTCGGCGAAGGCGGCCACCGGGAAGTAGATCTCGCCCCGGACCTCGACGAACTCGGGCACGTCGCCGAACTCGGCCGACGTGGCGAGCTGGCCCGGCACGTCGCGGATGCTGCGCACGTTGGCGGTGACGTCCTCGCCGGTGCGCCCGTCGCCCCGGGTCGCCGCCCGCACCAGCCGGCCGCGCTCGTAGGTCAGGTTGATGGCGAGCCCGTCGACCTTCAGCTCGCAGAGGTAGGGCACCGGGCCGCCCGCGTCGCGCTCGACCCGCTCGGCCCAGGCCGCCAGTTCCTCGTCGGCGAAGGCGTTGTCGAGGGAGAGCATCCGCTCGGCGTGGGCGACGGGGGTGAAGTCGGTGGAGAAGGTGCCGCCGACCCGCTGCGTCGGCGACTCGGGGGTGCGCAGCGCCGGGTACTGCTCCTCCAGCGCCTCCAGCTCGCGCAACTGCCGGTCGAACTCGGCGTCGGGGATGGTCGGCGCGTCCAGCACGTAGTAGCGGTACTGGTGTTCCGTCAGCTCCTGACTGAGCGTGGCGTGCCGTTCCCGGGCATCGGGGGTCGGCTCGGCGCCGGCGGCCGCCTCCTGTGCCGGAGTGACCTGCTGGGCGATGGCTTCCTCGGACACCGTGCGACCTCCCGTGATTCCGCTACCTCGGCACCGTATCGGTCCGGTGGGACAATCCGGCGGCCACCCGTCGCGCCCGGACGGCGTCGGGGCCCCGGCCGTGCGAGGATCGCCGGACGGCGGTGCCGCGCGGGCGGTCCGCACCGCCGTCGACGCCGCGGCCTGCGCGCCGCACCCACTGACCAGGCGGGGGTACGGATGCCGGAATGGCTGCTCTGGGCGGCGGGGATCGTGCTGGCCGTGGCCGCCGGCTGGGCGTGGAACGACCGGCGGGGCGACCGCGACGACGCCGGGCGACCGCCGAGGCGTCCGGGTGCCCGGCCCGGCCGCAGGACACCGCCGGGCGGCCCCGGACGGTCGAGCGCGCCGCCCCGGCCGCGCACCGCCGAGCGGGCCCCCGACGGGGCGCCGCGCCCGGGCGAGATCTGGTGGGCCGACGTCCCGTACGCCGACGGCACCGGCTCGAAGGTGCGGCCCTGCCTGGTGCTGCGCGCCGACGGCGGGGGCGCCGACGTCCTGAAGATCACCAGTCAGGACAAGAGCTCCCGGGACGACCACGTGCTCATCCCCACCCGCCGGTGGGACCCCGACGCCGACCACGACAGCTTCGTCGACCTGGCCGAGCCGGTGCACGTCGCGCTGGCCGACTTCGCCCGCCGCGCCGGCGACTGCGATCCCGCCCTGTGGCGTCGCATCCGCCGCCTCCCCCACCTGCCGGGTGCCTGACCCTCACCCCGGCCAGCCGGGTGCCTGACCCGACCCGCCTGTCGGGCACCCCAGCGGCGACGGCGTGGGCTCAGTCCCAGGCCCTGGCGAGGGCGGTGAGCTGGTCGGCGTACTCGATGCGGGCGGCCCAGGGCGCGGGCCAGGCCGCCATGCCCCGGGCCGTGCCGACGAAGGCGCCGGCCAGCGCGGCGATCGAGTCGGAGTCGCCGGCGGTGGTGGCGCCCCGGGCCAGCGCGGCCACCGGGTCGTCGGCGTGCCGGATCGCGCAGAACAGGGCCGTGGCCAGCGCCTCCTCGGCGATCCACCCCTCGCCGGTGTGCCGGCACGGGTCGCCGCCGTCGTCCGGGGCGGCGAGCGCGGCGTCGAGGCGGCCGAGGACGGCGAGGCACTCGTCCCAGCCCCGGGCGACGAAGTCCTCCGGGGTGTCCACCCCGGGGCGCTGCCAGAGGTCGCCGAGCCAGTCGGCGCGGTAGACCCGCCGCTGGTCGCGGGCCCGGTCGGCGAGCAGCCGGGGCAGCTCCGCCAGCGCCGCGCCGTCGCGCAGCAGTCGCACCGCGTACGCGGTCAGCTCGCTGGCGGCGAGGCCGGTCGGGTGGCCGTGGGTCAGCCCCGCCTGGAGCTGCGCCAGCCCGGCGAGGGTGTCGAGGTCGACGTCGACCAGGCCGACCGGGGTGACCCGCATGTTGGCCCCGCAGCCCTTCGAGCCGGCCACCGTCGCCTCCTGCCAGCGCATCCCGCGCTCCAGTTCGGCGCAGGCCCGCAGGCAGGTCATGCCCGGCGCCCGGTTGTTCTCCGGGCTGGCCGCCCAGTCCAGGAAACGCTTGCGCAGCAGCGGCTCGACCGCCTCCGGGGTCAGCGCCGGCGCGTCGTGCAGCGCCCAGCCGACCGCCAGCGCCATCTGCGTGTCGTCGGTCACCAGCGCCGGCTCGCCGGCGAGCTCGCGGGGCCCGGCCGGCCCGTAGCGGCGAACGATCTCGGCGACGGTCAGGAACTCGGTCGGCTTGCCCAACGCGTCACCGTAGGCGAGGCCGAAGAGGGAACCGGCGGCCCGCCGGAGCGAGGTGTCGATCATTCCGCGATCATGCCGCCCGCACGCAACCGGCACCACCCGGCGGGCGGTCCACCGCACCCGGCGGCGCCCGCGCGCTCCGGCGGCGGCGCAGGGATCGGCCCGGCCCGGCCGTGGTGCCGGCGGCCCGGCCCGGGCGCCGGCGACGCGTCGGCCAGCGTGGAGCGGACGCTCAGACGGAGAAGACCAGGCAGAAGGGGTGACCGGCCGGGTCGGCGTAGACCCGGAAGTCGTCGCCCTCGCCGGGCAGCCGCCGGGCACCGAGCGCCAGCACCCGCTGCTCGGCCGCGTCCACGTCCGCCACCTGCACGTCCAGGTGGAACTGCTGCGGGCGCTCCGGGTCGGGCCACGCCGGCGGGCGCAGGTCGGGCGCCGTCTGGAAGGCGAGGCGGTGACCCGAGCCGGCGATCACGACCCAGCCGTCGTCGCTGGCGTCGGCGTCGACGGGCAGGCCCAGCAGCTCCGAGTAGAACCCGGCCAGGGCCCGGGGATCGGGGCAGTCGATGACCACGGTGCGCAGTTGTCCGATCATGCCGGCCATCCTGCCCCGCCCGTACGACGGGAAACCTCAGTCCTCGGCGAGCCGCCGGCCCGCGTCCCGGCAGGCGGCGAGCACCGCGCGCGCGTACTGCCCGGTGGCGTTGGCGAGGCCGCAGGCGGGGGTCACCACGACCTGCTCGGCGAGCTGCCGGCGGGGGAACCCGAGGCGGTCCCAGAGCTGGCGTACGCGATCGGCGACCTGCGCCGAGGTCGGCGCGCGACCGGCGGACGACGGCGTGGTGGGGACGGCGCCGGCCAGCAGCCCGAGCCCCGCGTCGATCGCCTCGCCCAGCGGATCCAGGTCGGTGACCAGGCCGAGGTCGAGGGCGACGCCGATGGCGCCCGTCGAGCGGATCAGCTCCAGCGGCACGTCCGGCGCGCAGCAGTGCACCACGGTCGGCACCCCGGCCGCCTCGACGACCGTGCGCAGCAGCGACGCGGCGGCGCTCGGATCGACGGCCCGGTACGCGCCGAGCCCGCTCTCGGTGGGCACCCGCCCGGCGAGCACCGTCGGCAACGACGGCTCGTCGAGCTGGAGCAGCACGGTGGCGCGCGGCATTCGGCGGGCGACCGCCGCGACGTGCCCGCGCAGCCCCTCCGCGAGCGAGTTCGTGAGATCCCGGACGGCGCCGGGGTCGCGCAGCATCCGGCCGCCGATCGGCAGCTCCAGGGACGCGGCCAGGGTCAGCGGACCACCTACCTGGATCTTGACCGGCCCCGCGTACTCCTCCGCCTGCTCGGCGAGCTGGTCGAGGTCGCGTTCCATCAGGTCGCGGGCGCGGCGCACGTCCCGCCCCGGGCGCGGCGCGATCCGCCAGCGGGCGGCGTACAGCTCCACCGGCAGCTCGACCAGCAGGCCGGCGGTCCGGCCGATCAGGTCGGCGCCGGGGCCCCGCGCCGGCAGCTCCGGCAGGTGGGGCAGGCCGGGAAGCTCACCAAGGACGATCCGCTGCGCCTCGGCGATGTCGGTGCCGGGAAGCGAACCGATGCCGGTCGCCGCGCCGGCCGGCCAGGGCCACACCTGATCTGTCACGGCCGAAGACTATCCGGTACGCGGACGCCCGCCACCCGGCCGCCGGGGCACCGGACCGGGGTGCCCGGCCGGAGGCACGCTCCCGGTCGGGCGTCAGCCGGCGATGGTGGCGGAGCCGAGCACGACGTCGCCGGCCGGGTCCGGCCGGTACGCCACGATCGCCTGGCCGGCGGCGACCCCCCGCACGGGGCGGCGCAGCTCGGCGCGCAGACCGTCGGCGGTCAGCTCGACCGTCGCCGGCACCACGTCCCCGTGCGCCCGCAACTGCACCTCGCACTCCAGCGGCGCGTCGGGGCGCGGGCCGCCCGTCCACACGGGGCGCTCCGCGCACACCCGGGAGACCTCCAGCGCCTCGGCCGGGCCGACCGTCACGGTGTTGGTCTTCGGCGTGATGGACAGCACGTACCGCGGCCGGCCGTCCGGCGCCGGCCGGTCCAGGTGCAGCCCGCGCCGCTGCCCGACCGTGTACGCGTACGCGCCGCTGTGGCTGCCCACCACGGCGCCGGTGGCGGCGTCCACCACCTCGCCGGGCGCCTCGCCGAGACGCTCGGCGAGGAAGCCGCGGGTGTCCCCGTCGGCGATGAAGCAGATGTCGTGGGAGTCCGGCTTGTCGGCCACCGCCAGCCCGCGCCGGGCCGCCTCCTCGCGCACCTGCGCCTTCGTCGAGTCGCCGAGCGGGAACACCGACCGGTCCAGCTGCTCGCGGGTGAGCACCGCCAGCACGTACGACTGGTCCTTGGGCAGGTCGACGCTGCGACGCAGCAGGCCGTCCACGCCGAGCCGGGCGTGGTGGCCGGTGACCACGGCGTCGAAGCCCAGGGCCACGGCCCGATCCAGCACCGCGGCGAACTTGATCTTCTCGTTGCAGCGCAGGCAGGGGTTGGGCGTACGGCCGGCCGCGTACTCGGCGACAAAGTCGTCCACCACGTCGGAGTGGAAGCGGTCGGCCATGTCCCAGACGTAGAACGGGATGCCGATGACGTCGGCGGCCCGCCGGGCGTCCCGGGAGTCCTCCAGGGTGCAGCAGCCGCGCGCACCGGTGCGGTAGGTCTGCGGGTTGCGGGCCAGCGCCAGGTGCACGCCGGTCACGTCGTGCCCCGCCTCGACGGCCCGCGCCGCCGCGACCGCCGAGTCCACCCCGCCCGACATCGCCGCCAAGACCCTCACCGGCTCACTCCCTTCACCCCACCGACCCTATCCCCATCCCCGACCCGTCCAGCCACCGGCGATCGAGCAGTCGTGGCGGGGCACGAATGCCGCCGGAGACCACGCTCCGGGCGCCACGACCGCATGGATCGACCGCCTCGCGGCGAGGTCAGCGGGGCGTGCGGAGGGCGGCGGCGCGGCGGGCGCGGTCGACGGCGGCCGGGAGGGCGGCGATCAGCGCGTCCACGTCGGCCGCCGTACTGGTGTGGCCGAGGGTGAAGCGCAGTGAGGAGCGGGCGCGGTCGTCGTCGGCGCCCATGGCGATCAGCACGTGCGACGGCTGGGCCACCCCGGCGGAGCAGGCGGAACCCGTCGAGCAGGCGATGCCCCGCGCGTCCAGCAGGAGCAGCAGGGCGTCGCCCTCGCAGCCGGGGAAGGAGAAGTGCGCGTTGCCCGGCAGCCGGTCGGTCGGGTCGCCGTTGAAGACCACCTCGGGCACCGCGTGCCGGACCCGCTCCACCAGGTCGTCGCGGAGCGCGGCGACGCGGGCCGCGTACTCCTGCTGGCCCTTGACCGCCGCCTCCACGGCGACCGCGAAGGCCACGATGCCGGCGGTGTCGAGGGTGCCGGAGCGTACGTCGCGTTCCTGGCCGCCGCCGTGCAGCAGCGGGGTGGCCGACACGTCGCGGGCCAGCAGCAGGGCGCCCACCCCGGTGGGCCCGCCGAGCTTGTGCCCGGTGACGGTCAGCGCGGCGACCCCGGCGGCGGCGAAGTCGACCGGCACCTGCCCGACCGCCTGGATGGCGTCGGTGTGGAACGGCACCCCGTGCTCGGCGGCGACGGCGGCCAGCTCGGCGACCGGCTGCACGGTGCCGACCTCGTTGTTGGCCCACATCGCGGTCACCACGGCGACCCGGTCGCCGTGCGCGGCCAGCTCGGCGCGCAGCTCGTCGGGGCTGAGCCGGCCGGCGGCGTCGACGGTGAGCCAGCCCACGCCGGCGTCCTCGTGCTCGACGAGCCAGTCCACCGCGTCGAGCACGGCGTGGTGCTCGACGGCGCTGGAGACCACCCGGTCGCGCCGCGCGTCGGCGGCGCGGCGGGACCAGAAGATGCCCTTCACCGCGAGGTTGTCGCTCTCGGTGCCGCCGCCGGTGAAGACGACCTCGGAGGGGCGGGCGCCCAGCGCGGCGGCCACCCGTTCCCGCGACTCCTCCACCCGTCGCCGGGCACGGCGGCCCGCCGCGTGCAGTGAGGACGCGTTGCCGACCTCGCGGGCGGTGGCGACGTACGCCTCCAGTGCCTCGTCGAGCATCGGAGTGGTCGCCGCGTGATCCAGGTAAGCCATCGCCGTTCAGCCTACGACCGGTTCGTGGCGGCCCGGATGCCGGAGGGCCCCGTGCGACGGCCACGGATGCCGGCACCGGGCGGGGAGTGCGGTCCTCCCCGCCCGGTGCCGGGCCTGCCCGGTGCGCGGCCCGGCCGTGTCGGAGGCACCGCCGTGCGACCTGTCAGGCGGGCACCGCCGTGACGACGATGTTGTCGCGGTACTTGCGGGCCTTCGCGTCGAACGGCCCACCGCAGGTGATCAGGGTCAGCCGTGGCTTGCCGTCGCGGGCGAAGTACCGGTCCAGCGGGATCCTGGTCTTGTCGTACTCCTCCCGGGCGACGACCCGGTACCGCCGGGCCTCGCCGTCGCTGCCGGTCGCGGTGAGGGTGTCGCCCTCGTCGAGCTCGCGCAGGCGGTAGAAGGCGCCCTTGCCCTGCGTGGCGCTGTCCACGTGGCCGGCGACGACCACCGAGCCGGCGTCGGTCTCCAGGCCCGGCCCGTACCGGTACCAGCCGATCTGGTCGACGCTGGGCGGCACCTCGAACTCGTTGGTGCGCGCGTTGATGCCGACCGCGTTCACCGTGGCGGTGACGTCGATCGCGGGGATCTCCAGCCGTACCGGCGGGACGACCCTCGTACCGGCCGGCAGTTCCCCCGTGGTGACCGGGACCGAGGCGGCGTCGCCGGTGGTGACCGACGGGGCCGGCGTGGGGCTGGCCAGGGCCGCCGCCTCGTCGGCGCCGACGTCCTCGGCCGGCCGGGAGCCGCAGGCGACGAGGGTCGCGACGGTGAGCGCGGCGACGCCGGCGGCCATGGCCGCCAGCGCCGCGCGGTGACGCACCGTCACCTGCGACCGGTCCGGGCGGTGGCCACCCGCGCCCCGCCGCCGATCAACAGCAGCGCGCCTGCGCCGGTCAGCACGTACCACCAGGTGTCCACGCCGGTGCCGGCCTGGCCGCCGTCGCCGCTGGGCACCCCGGCCGGGGCCGAGTGCAGGCCGGTGATGGTCTGCGCCACGACGCCGAGGTTCTTCGCGTCGGCCGAGCCGATCGCGTACACGATCGTCGCGGTGCCCTCCTTGAGGTCGAGGTCCGCCGGCCCGATCGCCACGGTGTCGGTGCCGGCGAGCACCACGTCGGCCTTGACGGCACCCGCGTCGACGTCGCCCTTGGCCTCGTTCGGGTTGGTGAGGTCCTCGAAGACCGGGGTGCCGCCGGCGCGCACGTCCACCGCCGGCGCGGCCGCGGTGTGCCGGACGATCAGCCGGGCCTTGCCGGCGGCGACCTTGCCGGTGTCGTTGACGAACGGCGTGATCTTCGGCTTGCCGGCCGCGTCGAGGTGGGCGGCGATGCTGATGTTGGCGCCGCCCGGCACCGCGGCGTCGTCGACGCTGAGGATGGCCTGGGCGATCGGCTCGCCGGGCTTGGTGAGGGCGATGTCGTACGCGCCCTCCTCCAGGTTCAGCGGGCCGGCCACGTCGCCGGGCTTGAAGTTGTCCAGCGTCTTCTCGCCGTTGACGTACACGTCGACCGGGGTGTCCGGGATGCCGTGCACGACGGAGACCTTGGACGAGGCGGCGTACGCGGGGGTGGCGGTGAGGGCGCCGGCTCCGGCGAACGTCAGCGCGGCGACCGCGCCGCCCGCGGCGACCCGACGGAAGTACGAGAGCTGCATGTCTGCCTCCTGGTAGTTAATGCTGATTCGTCAGGCCTGGTGTGCAAAACGAGTTACGCCCGGCCCACCGCCGCCGGATGCGCCCGGGAGCAACTTCTTTTCGTCCGCCGGATCCGCATCCACCGGCCGCCTCCGGAGCGAAGAGCTACCGACACCAGACCGACCGGAAAGGTGGGGCGATGACTGTGGGAGTTACAGTCGGGCATGCCCCCTGGAAGGCGAGCCGCCCTGTGACAGCGGCACGGCAGGAGCCGGACCCACCCGAGGACGACCTGGCCACGCGTTTCCGCGCGGGCGACGAACTGGCGCTCCGGCAGGCGTACGACCGGTACGGCCGGGCCGTCCTGCACCTGGCCACCAGCACCCTGGCCAACCGCAGCGACGCCGAGGACGTGACCCAGACCACCTTCGTCGCCGCCTGGCTGGCGCGGGACACCTTCGACCCCGGCAAGGGCTCGCTGGTCGGCTGGCTGCTCGGCATCGCCCGCCGCAAGGTGATCGACCGGCTGCGGGCCTCGGCCCGCGAGACCCGGGTGGTCGAGACGGTCCGGCAACTGCCGGAGCCGGCGCGTCCGGGGCCGGATCCGGACACCGTGGTCGACCGGCTGGTGGTCGCCGACGAGCTGGCCCGACTGCCCGACGACCAGCGGCGCATGCTGGAGTTGGCGTTCTTCGACGACCTCACCCACCAGCAGATAGCGACGGTGACCGGGGTGCCCCTCGGCACGGTCAAGAGCCACATCCGCCGCGGCATGGCGAGCTTGAAACGCAGATGGGAGGTGGACGGTGCCGCACCTGGACCACGACCGGCTGGTCTTCCTGGCGCTCGGTGAGACCGAGGCGGACGCCACGGAGACCACCCACCTCGACACCTGCGCGCCCTGCCGGGCCGAGATGGACACCCTCCAACACGTCGCCGGCCTCGGCGCCGACGCCCAGGGCCTGCACGACCTGCCCGATCCGCCGGAGCACGTCTGGCAGGGCATCGTCGCGGAGATCCGCGCGGCGGAGGCCCTGCCGGCGCTGCCCGGGCCCCGCGCCGAGCGGTCCGCCGACGAGCGCCCCCCGACCGACCGGCCGGGCGACGCCGACGGGGCGGGCGGCGTGGTCCTCGCCCCGGCCCGGCGGCGGGGCCGGTGGTCGCGCTGGGCCACGACCGCCGCGACCGCGACGGCCGCCGCCGTGGTCGGCGTCGTCGGCACCCTCGTCGCGATCGACGGGAGCGGGCCGGCGCCGGAGCCCGCCCCACCGCAGGTGGTGCTGGCCAGCGCGCCCCTGGAGGCGTACGGCGAGACGCCGCCGGACGCCAGCGGCGAGGCCCGGGTGTTCGACAACGGCCGACTGCACCTGCACCTGGCGAATCTCCCGGACGTCCCGGGGTACTACGAGGTATGGCTCATCAACCCGCGGAACATGGAGATGTTCTCGGTCGGTGTGCTCGGCGACGCGACGGACGAACTGCTGCCGCTGCCACCGAACGTGGACCTTGAGGCATACTCGGTTGTCGACGTCTCCGCCGAGGCGTACGACAACAACACCGCCCACTCCGGCAAGAGCCTGTTGAGGGGCACTCTGACGGGCTGATCGGCGGGCCGGCTCAGCTCCCCGGCCCGCCGATCAGCTCCCATCGCGGCCCGGCCGCCACCTCCGCAGGTCAGCCGAGGCGGCGGCCGAACCGGCCGAACCGCTTGTCGAGCGCGACGACGGCCGAAGCCACGACGGCGATGCCCAGGATCCGCAGCCACGCCTGCCCGTCGATGGGCGCCGTACGGAACAGGTCGTTCATCACCGGCAGGTAGGTCAGGGCGAGCTGGCCGAGGGCCTGCACGAGCACCCCGGCGATCAGCCAGCGGTTGCTGAACAGGCCCAGGCGCCACGGCGAGCGGGTCAGGGAGCGGCAGCTGAACAGGTAGAACGCCATCACGGTGACGAAGAGGTTCACCGCCGCGGTCCGCGCCTGCGCCAGGTCGGCCCCGCCGGCACGCTCCCACTCGAACAGCCACCAGGCGCCCACCACCAGCAGCGCGGAGACCAGCAGCACCCGGACCACCAGTGCGACGGTCAGCAGGGGCTGACCGGGATCGCGGGGCGGCCGGTCCATGATCCCGGGTTCCTTCGGCTCGAAGGCGAGCGTCAGGCCGAGGAACACCGCCGTGGTCATGTTGATCCAGAGGATCTGGCTCGGCAGGATCGGCAGCGCCGAGCCGAGCACGATGGCGACGAGGATGACCAGTCCCTCCGCCGTGTTGGTGGGCAGTGTCCAGGTGATGAACTTCGTCAGGTTGGCGAAGACGCCCCGCCCCTCCGAGACGGACGCCTCGATGGTCGCGAAGTCGTCGTCGATGAGCACGACGTCGGCGGCCTCCTTGGCCACCTCGGTGCCGCTGCGGCCCATCGCCACCCCGATGTTGGCCGCGCGCAGCGCGGGGGCGTCGTTGACCCCGTCGCCGGTCATCGCGACCACCTGGCCGTCGGCCTGCAACGCCTCCACCAGCCGCAGCTTCTGCTCGGGCGAGACCCGGGCGAACACCGACGCCCCCCGTACGGCCGCGGGCAGCTCCCCGGCGGGCAGCGCCGCCAGGTCGGCGCCGGTCAGCACGTCGCCCGGGCCGGGCTCGGCCCGCAGCAGCCCGATCCGGCGCGCGATGGCGGTGGCGGTGGCGAGGTGGTCCCCGGTGATCATCTTCACGTCGATCCCGGCGCGGTGGCAGGACGTCACGGCCGCCGCCGCGGCGGCCCGGGGCGGGTCGAGCATCGCGTGCAGCCCGGTGAAGACCAGCGTGCCGGCCAGTTCCTCCTCGACGAGCCCGTCCGTCGGGCCGACCGGCCGCATCGCGGTGGCGAGCACCCGCAGGCCCTCGCCGGCCAGCTCGTGGGCGGCGGCCAGCACGGCCGGGGCGTCGAGCGGTCCCGTCGAGCCGTCGGGGCGCAGGGCCGACCCGGACCATTCGACCACCCGCTCCACCGCCCCCTTGACGAGCACCACCCGCCCGCCCTCGGGACGCTCGTGCAGGGTCGCCATGAACTGCCGTTCCGAGGTGAACGGGACGGCGGCCACCCGGGGCAGCTCGGCGGCGACCTCGTGGGCGTGCAGCCCCACCTTGGCGCCCGCCACGAGCATCGCGCCCTCGGTGGGGTCGCCGAGCACGGCCCAGCGACCGTCCTGCTCGTCGAGGCGGGCGTCGTTGCAGCCCACGCCGGCAAGCAGTGACCAGCGCAGCGGGCCCTCCCCGGTCGGGGCCGGACCGCCCGCCGGGTCCCGGATCTCGCCGGTGGGCTCGTAGCCGGTCCCGCCGACCTCGTAGCGGCCCTGCGGGGTCCAGAGCACCTGGACGGTCATCTGGTTCTCGGTGAGGGTGCCGGTCTTGTCGGTGCAGATCACCGTGGTGCTGCCCAGCGTCTCCACCGCCGGCAGCCGCCGGATCACCGCCCGGCGGCGGGCCATCCGGGACACGCCGATCGCCAGGGTGATCGTCACGGCGGCGGGCAGCCCCTCCGGGATCGCGCCCACGGCGAGCGCCACGGCGGCGGTGAACGTCTCCCCGGCGTCCTGCCCCCGCACCAGGCCAATGCCGAAGGTCAGCGCTGCGAGGAGCAGGATCGCCACGGTGAGCAGCCGGCTGAACCGGGCGAGCTTCACCGTCAGCGGCGTGTCCAGCACCTGCGCGCCGCCGACCAGGCGGTGGATGCGGCCCAGCTCCGTCTCCGCCCCGGTGGCCACCGCGACGCCGACCGCCGTGCCGCCGGTGAGCAGGGTGCCGGAGTGCAGCAGGTTGCGGCGGTCGGCCACCGGCGCGTCGGCCGGCACCACCAGCTCGTCCTTGCGGACGGGCAGCGACTCGCCGGTCAGCGCCGACTCGTCGGCGCGCAGCTCGGCGGCGCGTACGAGCCGCAGGTCGGCGGGGACCTTCTCCCCCGCCTCCACGAGCACCACGTCCCCGGGGACCACGTCGTCGGACGGCACGTGGCGTTGCCGGCCGGCGCGCAGCACCCGGGCCTGCGTACGCACCATCGCCCGCAGCGCGTCGAGGGCCGCCTCCGCGCGGGACTCCTGGAGGAAGCCGACGACGGCGTTGACGAGCACCACCCCGAAGATCACCGCCGAGTCGACGTACTCGGCGAGCAGCAGGGTGACCACACCGGCGGCGACCAGCACGTAGATCAGCGGGTTGTGGAACTGCCGCAGCAGCCGGCGCAGCGCCCCGCCCTCGGCCGCGCTGGGCAGTACGTTGGGCCCGTACCGCTGGAGCCGCGCCGCCGCTTCCTCGTCGGTCAGCCCGTGCTCGGTGTCCGTGCCGAGCAGCAGCACGACCTCGGGCACGGCGAGCGCGTGGTGATCGCCCTCGGGCGTCCTGGCCGGCATCGGCACACTCCTGTTCGACACGGGGACGGCCGCGCTGGGCACTCCGGGTGGAGCGTCTCCATGGTCGCAGGCCGGCGCGGGGCCCCGCCGGTCGTTCCGGGGCGCCGCCTGCGGAAAAAGGCGCGGGCCGGGAACCGCGTCGCGGTTCCCGGCCCGCGCCCGGGCGGACGTCAGCTCACTTGCGCTTGCGGATCTCGTCCGCGGCCTGCGGGACGATCTTGAACAGGTCGCCCACCACGCCGAAGTCGGCCAGCTCGAAGATCGGCGCCTCGCCGTCCTTGTTGACCGCGACGATGGTCTTCGAGGTCTGCATGCCGGCCCGGTGCTGGATGGCGCCCGAGATGCCGAGAGCGACGTAGAGCTGCGGGGAGACCGTCTTGCCGGTCTGTCCCACCTGGAACTGGTGCGGGTAGTAGCCGGAGTCGACGGCCGCGCGGGACGCGCCCACGGCGCCGCCGAGCAGGTCGGCCAGCTCCTCGACCAGCTTGAAGTTGTCGGCGTTGCCGACGCCCCGACCGCCGGAGACGACCACGCCGGCCTCGGTGAGCTCCGGGCGGGAGCCCTTCTGCTCGGCCACCCGGTCGACGACCCTGGCCAGCTTGTCGGTGTCGGCGACCGCGACGGTGAGCTGCTCGACGGCCGGGCTGGCCGCCGCCGGGGTCGGGTTGACCGAGTTGGGCCGGACGGTGACCAGCGGCAGGCCGCGGGTGACCTTGGACTTGACGATGGTGGAGCCGGCGAAGGCCACCTGGGTGGCGGTGCCGTCGGCGGCCAGGCCCACCACGTCGGTCAGGATGCCGTTGTCCAGCTTGACGGCCAGCCGGGCGGCGATCTCCTTGCCCTCCTGGGAGGAGGCGAGCAGCACGGCGGCCGGCTGCACCCGCGAGACCAGCTCGGCCACCACGGTCGCCTTGGGGGCCACCAGGTAGCCGTCGATCTCCTCGCTCTCGGCCGCGTAGATCTTCTCCGCGCCGTACTCGCCCAGCTTGGCGCTCAGCGCCTCCGCGGCGCCGGGGCCGCCGAGCACGACCGCGCTCGGGGTGCCCAGCTCGCGGGCGAGGGTGAGCATCTCCAGGGTGACCTTCTTGACGCCGAATTCCCGGGTGGCTTCGACGACGACGAGAACCTCAGACATGTCCAGACCTCTCACACGAACTTCTCGGTGGCGAGGAACTCGACCAGCTTCACGCCGCCGTCGCCCTCGTCGGTGATCTTCGCGCCGCCGGAGCGCGGCGGCCGCTTGCTGTGCTCCAGCACGGCGCTGGTCGCGCCCTCGAAGCCCACCTCGGCCGGGGCGACCCCGAGGTCACCCAGGGAGAGCGTCTGCACCGGCTTCTTCTTGGCGGCCATGATGCCCTTGAAGGACGGGTAGCGCGGCTCGTTGATGGTGTCCCAGACGGAGACCACGGCGGGGGTGGTGGCGGTGACCACCTCGTAGCCCTCCTCGGTCTGCCGCTCGACGGTCAGCGTGGAGCCGTCGACCGTGAGCTTGCGGGCGCCGGTGAGCGCCGCGACGCCCAGCCGCTCGGCGAGCATGTGCGGCATGACCTGCACCCGGCCGTCGGTCGACTCGCTGCCGCAGAGCACCAGATCGGCGTTGAGCTGACCGAGGGCGGCGGCGAGCACCTTCGAGGTGGCCACGGCGCAGGAGCCGTGCAGGGCGTCGTCCACGACGTGCACGGCCTTGTCCGGGCCCATGGAGAGCGCCTTGCGGATCGACTCGGTCGCCCGGTCCGGACCCATGGTCAGGACGGTCACCTCGCCCCCGTGGGCCTCCTTGATCTTCAACGCCTCCTCGATGGCGTACTCGTCCATCTCGTTGATGACGTTGTTCGCCGAACCGCGGTCGACGGTGTTGTCGTCACTGCGCAGGTTGCGGTCCGCGCCCGAATCGGGCACCTGCTTGACGAGTACGACGATGTTCATCGCGCTTCGACGACCCTCCTGTTGGTGTTGCGATCGCTCGCCCGGTCTGGGGCGCAGCCTCGCGCTTCCGTTGACGCCGGTCAACCGCGCGGTGCTGTGCAGTTGCCCACGGCGCAATGTTACCTGCCAGTAGCATCTGCCCCCGGCGACCTCAGGGTGACACAGCTCACCGACGGCCATGCGGGCGGGTAATCTGACGAATCGGGAGGTGTCGCGAAATGTCAGAAAACACCAGCGCCGGCCGCGCCGACGCCCCGCGACACCGCTGTCGCCGGACCCGACCCGAGGCGTACCGGTGCGCCTGCGGCCGGCTGCGCGACCGGTGCGTGCGGGCCACCGTCCGGGCGCTCTGGTCGCCGACCCGATGCGCCGCCCACGGCGAGACCACCCACCCCGACGCGCCCCTCGGGCCCGGGGGCGACCACGGCGGCCGCCCGCACCGGGACGCCGGCGCGGCTCACGCCGGCTGATCCAACGCGTCCCTGATCCGCTCGATGGCCGCCGCCTCGGCCGGGGCGACCCCCCGGTGCGCACCGGCCACCCGCTCGGCCGCCGAGAGCACCACCTCGCGGTAGCCGGCCACGTCCCGGGGCGACTTCTCCCGCAGGATCCGCACCGAGCGGCCCAGCGCCGGCAACACCACCGCCTCGATCTCCAGGGCCGAGTCCCGGGGCAGCTGCGGCAGCGGACCGCTGGTCAGCGCCTCCTTGACCACCCCGCTGCTGTCGGCCATCGCACCGGAGGCGGCGAAGCTCTCCCGGAACAGGGCGAGCATCCCCGGGTCCGCGTTGGCCACCAGGAACACCGCCCCGAACGCGCCCGTCTTGAGGGTCAGCCGTTCCTCGGCCGTCAACCGCTGCTCCATGATCACGGAGTGTAGACGTACGGGGTGGTGGTCGTGACCGGGACGAGACCGAGCCGCTGGAGGATCGACCGGCTCTCCGGCGAGCAGTCCACCTGGAGCAGCGTCCTGCCACGCTGCTCGGCCAGGCGCGCCCGGTACGCGACCAGCGCCCGGTAGACGCCCCGCCGCCGCCACTGCGGCAGGGTCGAGCCGCCCCAGAGGGTCGCGAAGCCGGTGTTCGCCTGGTAACGGACCCAGCCGGCGCTGACCACCGTGTCGTCCGCCTCGGCGACGACGACCGTGATGGACTGCGGGTCGGCCTCGATCTCCCTCGCCAGGCCGGTCACCAGGTGGCTGCGGTCGTCGTGCCAGACCGCCTCCTCCATCGCGGCAATCCGCTCCAGGTCCTCCCGGGCACTGACCTCGCGCAGGCGTACCCCCTCGGGCAGCACGGGCACGGCGGCGGCCAGCGCCGCGACCGGACCGACCACGACGGTCTCCTCCGCCTCCGCGACGAACCCGGCGGCGCGCAGCCGATCGGGCAGGTCGGCCGGCTGGTCGTGCCCGTTGAGCTTCCACTCCACCGCCTCGCCGCGCCGGCGGAAGAACTCCACCTGCCGGGCGATCAACGCGTCCAGCTCGGCCCCGGCGAGCCCGTCCAGCGTCCGGTACGTGAGGAAGCCGCGCTGGTCGAGGCCGAGGACGCGGACCAGCGGGCCGTCCCGTTCCACGACGACCCCGGCCGGCAGCGGATCCGGAATCTCCGGGCGGATCTGGGCGTCGTAGGCGTCGCGCAGCGTGCGGGCGTCAAGATCGGTCATCCCTCGAGGCTACGGCCGGCCGGAAACGGATAATGGTCACGTGTGGCAGGCGATCAGGCGGTGGTTCGACCCGCGCGAGATGCGGGCGGTGGGCAGCACCCCCGACTACCGCTTCTCGCTGGCCAACGAGCGGACGTTCCTGGCCTGGCTGCGTACCGGGCTGGCGCTGGTCGCGGGCGGCCTGGCCGCCGCGCAGTTCCTGCCGCCGGCGCACCTGCGGGAGGTGATCGCCATCGCGCTGCTGCTGCTCGGCGGCACGGTGGCGGTGCGCGCGGTCGACCACTGGGCGCGTACGGAGCGGGCCATCCGCCTCGGCGAGGAACTGCCCGCCTCACGCTTCCCGGCGGTGCTCGCCGTCGGCCTCGGCGCGTTGCTGCTGGTGGCGGCGGTACTGGCCCGGGCGGTCGGTGGCCGGTGAACCGGCCCGGCGGAGCCGGCGGCCACGGGGCGCAGCCGCCGGGGCGGGACCGGCCGGCGCGCGACCCCGGGCTGCAACCCGAGCGAACAAGGCTGGCCTGGCGGCGTACGGCCCTGGCGCTCACCGTGATCATGGTGCTGACCGTGCGGCTCGCGCTCACCGGACCGCCCGCCGGCGGGGCGTTCGGCGCGCTCGTCGCCGGGGCCGCCGTGCTGGGCTGGGGCGCGGCGCTGACGGTCTGCTGGCGGCGGGCCACCGGCACGGGCCCGGCCCCCGGCTACGGGCGCTCGCTACCCCTGATCGCCCTCGCCACGGCCGGCTTCGCGCTGCTCGGCACCCTGCTGGCGGCGCGCGGACTGGGTTGACGGGAGTCGGTGCGCCATGATTGACCCATGGCCCGGCTCTACGTCCTCCTCTTCGTCGTGCAGATCGTCCTCGCCGTCTGCGCGCTGATCAGCTGCCTCTCCGCCGAGGAGGGCGAGATCAAAGCCCTGCCCCGGATCGCCTGGGTGCTGATCATCCTGTTCTTCCCGCTGCTCGGCTCCCTCGCCTGGTTCGCCGCGGGGCGCGAGCGCGTCGCCGGGCGACCCGCCGGCGGAGCGCCGAAGGGTCGGCTCCTGCCGCCCCGGGAGCGGCCCCGCCCGGTCGCCCCCGACGACGACCCCGAGTTCCTCCGCTCCCTCGGCGAGCGCTCCCGGCAGGAGGACGGGGAGCTGTTCCGCCGCTGGGAGGAGGACCTGCGCCGCCGCGAGGACGAGATGCGCCGCCGCGACGGCGAGCCGCCGCGCGAGGAGGACCGCCCCGAGGGTTCCACCCCCGGCGCCTGAGCCCCGCGCCGTCGCCGGTCGCCCGGCGACGGCGGCGGGCCCGACTCAGGCCAGGTTCGACGAGCGGGGGTACGCGTCCGCCGGGTCGGTGAGCACGTTGACCAGGTACGGCACGCCGGCGTCGAACGCCCGCCGCAGCGCCGGCCCGAGGTCGCCGGCCTTCGCCACCGTCTCGCCGGCCCCGCCCAGGGCGCTCACCACGTGGTCGTAGCGCAGCTCCGGCTGGAGGTCGGCGGCGACGTCGTAGCCGTACATGGCGCGCATCGGGTGCTTCTCCAGGCCCCAGATGCCGTTGTTGCCGACCACGATCACCACGGGCAGCTTCTGCCGCGCGAGGGACTCGACGTCCATCAGCGAGAAGCCGGCCGCGCCGTCGCCCATGAGGACGCAGATCTGCCGGTCGGGGTGGCTGACCCGGGCGCCCATCGCGTAGCCCATGCCGGTGCCGAGGCAGCCGTACGGGCCGGGGTCGAGCCAGGTGCCGGGCTGCGCGGGCTCCAGGTAGCGGCCGGCGTACGAGACGAAGTCGCCGCCGTCGCCGATGGTGATGGCGTCGCGGGCGAGGACCTTGCGCAGCTCGCCGTAGACCCGGGCGGGCCGGATCGGGTCGGACTCGGCGGCCATCTCCTCGGCGTCGCGGGCCTTCGCGGCGTCCTCGGCCGTACGCAGCTCGGCGATCCAGTCCGCGTGCTCGGCCCGGTCGCCCGGGTGGTCGGCCAGCGCGGTGAGGATCAGCCGGAGGTCGCCGGCGGGGGCGGCGGCCGGCTGCACGTGCCCGGCGCGCTGGCTGGGCGCGTCGACGACGTGCACCACCTTCGCGTCGCCGAAGTCGCCGAAGCTGAGCCGGAAGTCGAGCGGGGTGCCGATCACGACGACCACGTCGGCGCCCTTGAGTGCCACGCGACGGGCCTTGGCGAAGGCGAGCGGGTGCTCCGGCGGCAGGGCGCCCCGGCCCATCCCGTTGGTGAAGACCGGCACCTGGAGCGCCTCGGCGGCCGCGCGCAGCGCGTCGACCGCGTCCCCGGCGTAGACGTCGGAGCCGGCGATGATCACCGGACGGTGGGCGGCGGCGATGAGGCCGGCCGCCTTCGTCACCTCGTCGGGGTCGGGCTCGACCGGCGCGATGCCCGGCAGCGGGGGCAACTCGGCGTCGGAGACCGAGAAGACCGCCTCCAGGGGGAAGTCGAGGAAGACCGGGCCCCGGTGCGGGGTGAGCGCGGTGGTCAGCGCCGCGGTCACCGCGCGCGGGATGTCGTCGGGGCTGAACACCGTCTCGGCGTGCTTGGTGACCGGGGCGACCAGCGGCAGGTGGTCCATCTCCTGGAGGCTCCCCGAGCCCCAGCGGAACTGCGGGGCCCGGCCGCCCAGCACCAGCACGGGCGAGGCGTTGAAGTACGCGCTGGTAAGCCCGGAGACGCCGTTGGTGACGCCGGGGCCGGCGGTGAGCACGGCGAGGCCGGGGCGGCGCTGGAGCTTCGCCACCGCCTCGGCGGCGAAGACGGCCGACTGCTCGTGCCGCACGTCGTAGATGGGGAAGCCGGTCTTGTGCGCGGCGTCGTAGAGCGGAAAGACGTGCCCGCCGGAGAGGGTGAACATCTCCCGCACCCCGTACGCGCGCAACGCCGCGAGCGCGAGCTCCCCGCCGTGACCTTCAATCCGCTCCGTCATCGCCGCTCCCCTTCGTCCGCATGGCCGGTGTCACACGCTACTCACCGGTAGGCGGAATGTGAACAGTTCTCGTTCGACGCCGGGACCGGCGGGTCGCCCCGCCGGCCCGCGCCCGGTCAACGGCCGGTGAAGTCCGGCTTGCGCTTCGCCACGAACGCCGCCATGCCCTCGCGCCGGTCCTCGGTGGCGAACAGCGCCGCGAAGAGCTGACTCTCCCAGGCCAGACCGGAGTTCAGGTCCATGTCCAGGCCGCCGTCGACGGCGAGCTTGGCGGCGCGCAGCGCCTGCACGGGCCCGGTGAGGTACGGGCGGACCAGCTCGACCGCGGTGTCGTAGACCTGGGCCGCCGGGGCGAGGCGGTCGGCCAGACCGATGCGCAGGGCCTCCTCGGCGTCGACCATCCGGCCGGACATGATCAGGTCCTTGGCCCGGGCCGGGCCGACCAGGCGGGCCAGCCGCTGGGTGCCGCCCGCGCCGGGGATGATGCCGAGCTTGATCTCCGGCTGCCCGAGCTTGGCGTCCTCGGCCACCACCCGCCAGTCACACGCCAGCGCCAGCTCGCAGCCGCCGCCGAGGGCGTAGCCGGTGATCGCGGCGACGACCGGCTTGGGGATCCGGGCGATGGCGCCGAGGGCGCTGGAGAGGTCGGCCGCGCGGTCCGCCATGTCCACGTAGGACATGTCGGCCATCTCCTTGATGTCCGCGCCGGCCGCGAAGACCTTCTCCCCGCCGTACACGATGACGGCGCGGACGCCCGGGTCGGCGGTGGCCGCCGTGGCGGCGGCGCGCAACTCCTCCTGCACCTGGGTGTTCAGGGCGTTCATCGGCGGCCGCTCCAGCCGGATGGTGCCGATGCCGCCCTTGGTCTCCAACCGCACGAACTCGCCCACGCTGGCCCTCACTTCCTCGTCGAAGTCGCGTGCCAACCTTACGGCCCGGATCGTTGGGGTAAGTAGTGTGGTCTCAGGCCCGCCACCGGGAGTACCGCCATGATCACGTACTACGACGACAGGTCCGTGCAGGTCACCTCGACCGCCGTCCGGGTGGACGGCCGGACCTTCCGGCTGGCCGAGATCAGCATGGTGTGGCACCGGCGTGGCAGCCGGTCCTGGCGGGTGCTCGCCGGGCGCGGCGCGATCGGCGCGGCGCTCGCCGGCCCCCTGGTCGCCGCCGCCCTCGGCATCGCCCTCGCGCTCTGGCTGGACCGCTCCCTCACCATCACCATCGCCATCGTCGGTGCCTCGGTGCTGATCGGGCTCGCGGTCGGCCCCGTCGCGGACTTCCTCTTCGAGCACCTCGACCGCTCCTACGCGCGGGGCAGCCGGCAGTTGGAGATCTGGGCCCGCTGGCGCGGCCAGCCGGTGCGGCTGCTGTGCACCGGCGACGCGCTGCGCTTCGGCCAGATCTACCGGGCGGTGCAGCGGGCCGTCGAGGCGGGCCAGCCGGTGTCCCCCCGCCGCCGCTAGAACCCGATCGGCCCGTCCGGCAGCATGCCCAGGCCGCGCAGCAGTCCGAACAGGTCCTGCTCGCCCCAGAACTGCACGATCCGGCCACCGTCCAACCGGTACATCTTGCAGGCGCTCTGCACCGCCGTCGCGCCGGTGGCGTCCCGCCGGTAGGTCTGCGCCAGCGACACCACCACGCGGTCGTCGGCGGCGAAGATCTCGACGATCTCCTGGTCGAGCACGGTCAGCCCCGGCGAGGCGACGGCCCCCTCGACGTGGTGCCGCCCCCGGACCGGGCTGCCGGAGCCGTAGATCAGCACGTCCTCGTCGACCACCGCGCGCAACTCCGCCAGGTCCTTGGTGACGAAGGTCCGCAGGTAGCGGCGGACCACCTCGACGTTGCGCTCCTGCTCCGTCATGACCGGTCACGGTACCGCCCCGGACCGCCTCGGACCGCCCCCGGACCGCCCTCGGACGCCCCCCGCCGGGCGAGGTGGCCTGCCGCCCGCGCTGTCGAGCTGCCCCGTCCGAAGGGGCAGGCGCGCCGGCCGCCCCCGGCTCGCACGCCCCGAGCGGTCCCATGAACGGGGCAGCTCGACAGCCGCCCGGACGGGCTCCCGGGAGTCGCTCCGACGCCGGTGTGCGGTGGCGCTCCGACGCCGCTTCGACACCGTTGCGGTGGTGCCCCATCGCGGTTGCAGTGAGACCAAAGGCGGACGAGGCGCACCCGTCGCAAGGCAGCGGCAGTACGCCTCGCGCGCCCTTTGGAGCTGATGACGTAAACGACTCAGCCGGTCCGGCCTCCCCGACGAGCGCCAGCGACCCAGAGGGCGATGTCACAAACGATTCAGCTCCAAAGGACGGGCGCGACACCACCCCTGCCCGACACCACCTCCGCCCGACACGGCCCCCGCCTGACACCACCTCGCCCGGCACGGCCCCGCCGACAACGCCTCCGGTAGAGCGGGCCGCGCGAGCGGCGCGACCCGGCCGGCAGTGGTTAGGCTTAGTGATGACCATCTATTACCGGGACGACGCGGTGCAGGTGACGTCGGAGTCGATCCGGGCCGGCGGGCTCGCCGTGGCGATCGCCGACGTGACGTACGTCTGGCACGCGCAGGGGCCGAAGACGCTGGCGGTACGGGGGCGGGTGCTGGGTCGCGGCGTCCTGGTCCTGCTCCTCTCGCTGCCTCCGCTGGTCGCGGTGGTCTGCGTGCTCTCGCTGGCCTGGTCGGCGCAGGACAGGGGCGAGTGGCAGCTGGCGCTGATCATCCTCGCCGCGTGCGTCGTCGGCGCGCTGGCCCTGGCCCCCTTCCTGGAGATCCCGCTCGGCTGGCTCGACCGCTCCTACGAGCGGGGCAGCAAAGTGCACGAGCTCTGGGTCCAGCACCACGGCCGGGAGGTGCTGCTGCTGCGCACCCCCGACGCGCTGCGGTTCGGGCAGATCTACCGGGCGGTGCAGCGCGCGGTAGAGCAGTACACGGACTCCTGACCACGGGGCCTGCCGCCCTGTCCGGCGGTACGGGCGCGGGCGACGCACACTTGGTGCCATGGTGATTCCCCTCCCCCGGCCCGCCGCGGTCGTCGGTCTGACCCGATCCGCCCTCGATCAGGCCCTCGGCTCGGCGGCCTCGTTCGCCGCCGTGCCGGCCCGCGCGTTCGCCGTGCTGGACTCGGTGGAGGCCCTGCTGAAGCGGGTCGACGGCATGGTGGACCGCATCGACGGCGTGGTGGACCGGATCGAGCAGACCCTCGACCGCACCGACCGGGTGCTCACCGACGCCGATGGCGCGGTGCGGGAGGTGGCCGTCATCAGCGCCGCCGCGACCACCGCGATCGAGACGGCCACCGAGGTGGCCGCCGCCGCGGCCGTCGTGGTCGGCGAGGCGGAAAAGGTGTCCCGTACGGCCGGTGCGGTGGTCGCCGAGGCCGACGCGGTGGCCGTACGGGCGGCCGGCACCGTGGGCACCGCGGCGGAGGCGGCGGCCACCGCCGCCGAGCTGCTGACGGCGTACGAGCCGGCGCTGCGCCGGGGCGCCCCGATGGCGAACCGCTTCGTCGAGCAGCTCAGCCACGAGGAGGTGAACGCCGCGATCCGGCTCGTCGACGAACTGCCGAAGCTCAAGCAGCACCTGACGGCGGACATCCTGCCGATCCTGGCCACCCTCGACCGGGTCGGGCCGGACCTGCACGACCTGCTCGACGTCACCCGCGACCTGAAGCTCGCCGTCGCCGGCATCCCCGGGCTGGGCATGCTCCGCCGCCGGGGCGAGAAGCTCACCGACGACACCGAGGCGTGACCGAAGGACGTACGGCCCGTGGCCGGGCGGCTCAGGCAGGAACGTAAAGCTCGTCGATCTCGGCCCGGGTGGGCAGCGCCACGGAGGCGCCGAGCCGGCGGGCGCAGGCCGCCCCGGCCGCCGCCGCCCAGCGCACCGCGTCGACCACGTCCCGGCCCTCGCCCCAGGCCACCGCGAGCGCGGCGGTGAAGGCGTCCCCGGCGGCCGTGGAGTCCACCACGTCGACCTTGACCGCCGGCACGTGCACGGCGGTGCCGTCGCGGTCGCCGTACCAGGCGCCCTGCGCGCCGAGGGTGAGCACCGCCCGGGGCGCCAGGTCGAGCAGGGCCGACGGCTCGTCCAGGCCGTGGCCGGTGAGCGCATGGGCCTCGGTCTCGTTGACCACCAGCAGGTCCGTCGCCGCCAGCAGCTCCGGCGGCACCGGCACCGCCGGGGCGGCGTTGAGCACCACCCGGGCGCCGGCCGCCCGGGCGACGACGGCCGCCTCGGTCACCGTCGCGACCGGGATCTCCAGCTGCGCGAGCAGCACGTCCGCCCCGCGTACGGCGGTCAGCTCGGGCTCGGTCAGGCCGGTCATCGAGGCGTTGGCCCCCGGGCTGACCAGGATCGCGTTCTCGCCCTCGGCGTTGACCATCACCAGCGCCACCCCCGACGTGCCGTACGTCGTGCGGAGCTGCCCGGTGTCGACCCCGGCGGCGGTGATCCGCGCCCGCAGGGTGACGCCGAACGAGTCGGAGCCGATCGCCCCGAGGAAGGCGCAGGAGGCGCCGGCCCGGGCCGCGGCGACGGCCTGGTTGGCGCCCTTGCCGCCGGGCACCATGACGAAGTCGGTGCCGAGCAGGGTCTCCCCCGGCCGGGGCAGGGCGGGGGCGGTGCCCACCAGGTCCATGTTGGCGCTGCCCACCACGACGACCCGGGTCTGCCGCATCGTCACCTCCCCGTCAGGCGGCGCGGGCGGTGAACCGGTCGCCGGAGCGCTGCACGGCCAGCGGCAGCCCGAAGGTCTTGGAGAGGTTGTCCCCGGTCAGCGTGGCGTCGAGGAGCCCCTGCGCCACCACGCCGCCCTCGCGCAGCAGCAGCGCGTGCGTGAAGCCGGGCGGGATCTCCTCCACGTGGTGGGTCACCAGCACCAGCGCCGGGGCGTCCGGGTCGTACGCCAGCTCGGCCAGCCGGGCGACCAGGTCCTCCCGGCCGCCCAGGTCGAGCCCGGCGGCGGGCTCGTCGAGCAGCAGCAGCTCCGGGTCCGTCATCAGCGCGCGGGCGATCTGCACCCGCTTGCGTTCCCCCTCGGAGAGGGTGCCGTAGGTGCGCTCGGCGAGGCCGCCGATGCCGAGCTGGCCCAGCAGCGCGCGGGCCCGGGCCTCGTCACTGCTGTCGTAGCTCTCCCGCCAGCGCCCGAGCACCGACCAGGCGGCCGTGACGACGACGTCGCTGACCCGCTCGTCGGCGGGTACCCGCTCGGCGAGCGCGGCGGTGGAGAGCCCGATGCGGGTGCGCAGCTCGTTGACGTCGGTGCGGCCGATCCGCTCGCCGAGCACGTGGGCGGTGCCGGTGGTCGGGTGCAGCCGCCCGGCGGCGAGGTTGAGCAGGGTCGTCTTCCCGGCGCCGTTAGGCCCGAGCACCACCCAGCGCTCGTCCAGCTCGACCCGCCAGTCGACGTCGTGCAGCAGTGCCGTGCCCGCCCGGCGTACGCCGACGCCGTCGAGGCTGACCACCAGATCCTCGTCCCCAGTCACCCGACCATCCAACCACGCAACGCCGGGGCGCCCCCCACGGGCGGCGCCCCGGCCATAGGGTGGGGCGCCGTGTCGTTGGTCACCACAACCGGAGGACGGTCCATGCCCGGTCGCAGCGGGGAGCCACGCGGATGAGCGCGGTCATCGAGATCGAGGGTCTGCGTAAGACCTTCCACAGCGTGCGGCAGGGCCGCCGGGTGGCGGTCGACGGCTTCGACCTGCTGGTGGAGGCCGGCCAGATCCACGGTTTCCTCGGCCCCAACGGGTCGGGCAAGACCACCACGCTGCGCGCCCTGCTCGGGCTGGTGCGGTCCGACGCGGGCCGGATGACGGTGCTGGGCGTCCCCTCGCCGGCCGGGCTGCCCCTGGTGTCCGGGCGGGTCGGCGCGATCGTGGAGAGCCCGCAGTTCTTCGGCAACTTCACCGGCCACCGCACCCTGCGCCTGCTCGCCCGGGCCGGCGGCGTGCCGGTCGCCCGGGTCGACGAGGTGTTGGAGCGGGTGGGCCTGCGGGACCGGGGCGACGAGCGGGTCAAGGGCTACTCGCTGGGCATGAAGCAGCGGCTTGCGGTGGCCTCCGCCCTGCTCAAGGACCCGGAGCTGCTGATCCTGGACGAGCCGGCGAACGGGCTGGACCCGGCCGGCATCCGGGAGATGCGGGACCTGATGCGTTCGCTGGCGGAGGCCGGCGTGACCGTGCTGGTCTCCAGCCACATCCTCGCCGAGATCCAGTTGATCTGCGACCACGTGACGATCATCTCGCGGGGCCGGCGGGTGGCCGCCGGGCGCGTCGACGAGGTGCTGGCCGGCTTCGACCGGCACGAGCTGCTGGTGCGGGTGGACGATCCGCAGCGTGCCGTGGAACTGCTGACGGCGGCCGGGCTGGCGGCGACCGGGCACGACGACCACCTGGTGGTGGCCGACGTGGACGACGCCACCGAGGTCAGCCGCACCCTCGGCGAGGCGGGCCTCTGGGTACGCGAGCTGACCCCGCTGCGGCCCGACCTGGAGAGCGTCTTCCTCGAACTGACGGGCACGGCGGCGCACCCGGCGCTGCCCCGGCAGGTGGACGACTCGGTGCTGCCCGACGGCGGGCCCTCCGAACCGGTGATCGACCTCGACGTGCGGGGAGTGGACGCGTGAACCTGGTCCGTGCCGAACTGGAGCGTCTCGGCGCCCGGCGCTTCGTGCAGCTCATGCTCGTCCTGCTGGTGCTCGCGTTCGGCGTCACGGCGGCGACCACCCTGGCCAACTCCCACCGGCCCAGCGCCGAGGAGATCTTCGAGGCCCAGCGCAGCGCCGCCGCGGCGCGCGGCGAGCTGGAGCGCGTCCACCAGCTCTGTCTGGACCGGCAGCGCGGCGCCGTGCTGGCGGACGACGTGCGGGAGTACGTCCCGGACGACTGCGGCGAGGTCGACCCGGCCCTGATGGAGCGGGCGCCCGTGGCGGCCGACTTCCTCCACGGGGTGTTCACCTTCGCCGAGGAGGCCGGCTCGCTGCTCTACTTCCTCATCGCCTTCCTCGCGCTCTTCGGGTTCCTGGTCGGCGCCTCCTACATCGGCGCCGACCTGAATTCGGGCGGCGTGGTCAACCTGCTGCTCTGGCGTCCCCGGCGGATGACGGTGCTCGGCACCAAGCTGGGCACCCTGCTCGGCGCGACGGCGCTGCTGTCCGTGCTGGCCTCGGCGGCGTACCTCGGGACGTTCTGGCTGATCGGTCGGTTCGCCGGGCGGCCGGGGCGGCTCGACGGGGAGTTCTGGGGCTCGCTGGGCGCGACCTGGGGCCGCGGCCTGCTGCTGGTGCTGCTGCTCACCGTCATCGGGTTCGCCGTCGCCACCCTGGGCCGGCACACCTCGGCGGCGCTCGGCGCGATCGCCGGCTACCTGGTGGTGTGGGAGCTGGGCGCCCGGCTGGTGATGGAGATCCTGGACGTCGTCAAGGTGGACCGGTACATGCTCTCCAGCCACGCGGCCGCCCTGCTCAACGGCCGGATCGAGTTCTGGGACTACCGGGCGTGCGACAACGGGGTTTCCAATTCCTGCAACGGCCTCTACGTGATCACCTGGCAGTCGTCGCTGGTCCTGCTGCTCGGGCTGACCGCTGCCCTGACTGCCGCCGCCTTCGTGGCGTTCCGCCGCCGCGACCTGATGTGACGCCCGGCCGCCGGCGACGTCGCGGGCACGGGGCGCGGGGCGGGAACCGCGCGGGCGCGGCAAGACCTTGCAGGATGCCGGCCGGCGATGAAATATTCCTTCACATGTCGCCCGCCTGCCGCCGCACCCGCCGAACCCGGTCGGCGGCCGGCGGCGCGCGGCCCGCGCCGGCGGGCGGCCGGGCCCGGTCAGCCGACGGTCGAGCCGAAGACCTCGTCGCGGACGGCGTCCAGGGCGGTACGCAGCGCACCCCGCAGGATCGGCTCCTCGGTCAGCCCGGTGGGCACCACCCGGGGGCGGACCAGCGTGATCGCCGCGACCTCGTGCTGCACCCGCTCGGCCAGCGCCGCCCCGCCGGCCTGGCCGACCTCGCCGGCGAGCACCACCAGCGGCGGGTCCAGCACCACGCAGGTGCTCGCCACGCCCAGCGCCAGCCGGCGGGCCACCTCGTCGAGCATCGGGCCGCCGGCCGTGCCGTCGGCCACCGCCGCCCGCACCGCGGCGGCGGCGCTGTCGTCCGGGTAGCCGTGTGCGCGGGCCAGCTCGCGGACCGCGTCGCCGCCGATCAGCTGCTGGAACGCCGGCTTCGCCCGGCGGGAGACGTCACGCGGGATGGGCGCGCCGGGCACCGGCAGGTAGCCGATCTCGCCGGCCGCGCCGCTGCTGCCGTGGTGCAGCCGGTTGCCCAGCACGATCGCCAGGCCGACACCGGCGCCGACCCAGACCAGGACGAAGTCCGTCAGGCCCTGGGCCGCGCCCGACTGCGCCTCGGCGACGGCGGCCAGGTTCACGTCGTTCTCGAAGACCACCGGGGTGTGCAGGTCGTCCCGGAGCGCCGCGAGCAGACCGGTGTGCCAGCGGGGCAGGTTGAAGGCGAACGTGATGTCCCCGGTGCCGGGGTCGACGAGGCCCGGGGTGCCCAGCACGATCCGGCGTACGCTCGACAGCTTCGCCCCGGCGCTGCTCGCGGCCTGGACCACCGCGTTGTGCACGACCCCCACGGGGTCGTCGGTGTCCTGGGTCGACTGCTCGACGCGGCCGATCACCGCCCCGGTGATGTCCGCGCAGGCCGCGACCACCCGGTCGGCGCCCACGTCCACCCCGACCACGTGCGCGCTGCCGGGCCGCACGGCGTAGAGCTGGGCGTTCGGCCCCCGCCCGCCGGCCTGCTCGCCGACCCGGGTGACCAGGCCCCGCTCCTCCAGCCGCTCGACGAGCTGGGAGGCGGTGACCTTGGACAACCCGGTCAGCTCGCCGAGGCGGGCCCGGGTCAGCGGCCCCTGCTCCAGCAGCAGCTCCAACGCCGCGCGGTCGTTCAGCGCCCGCAACAGGCGGGGGGTGCCGGGCAGCCGGGTCGCACTCATGCCACGTCCTCTAGTTTTGGTAAACCTTGCTAACTGTAAACCGACCTGCGAGCGGGTAGCCGACAGCGTATCGGCCGCCCGGGAGCGGGGTGGTCGGCCGACCCGGTACGTCACCGACCCCCGCCGGTACGACCTCCGTACCGCCGGGGACGAAAGGGGAAGATCACGTGGGGCTGGATCCAGGACTGCGCCGGCTCGCGCTCGGCACGCTGCTCGCCGCGTACCCGGGGCCGGTTCCCCCGGGCTGGGCGGTCGACCTGGTGGCCGAGGGGCTCGCCGGGCACACCCTGTTCGGCACCAACGTCCACGACCCGGCGCAGGTGGCGGCGAGCACCGCCGCCCTGCGGGCCGGCCGCCCGGACGTGCTGATCGCGATCGACGAGGAGGGCGGTGACGTCACCCGGCTGGCGCACGCCACCGGCAGCCCGTACCCGGGCAACGCCGCGCTCGGCGCGATCGACGAGGTGACGCTGACCCGCCGGGTCTACGAGGCCATCGGCGCGGAGCTGGCCGGCCTCGGCGTGACTGTCAACCTCGCGCCGACGGTGGACGTGAACACCGCCGACGAGAACCCGGTGATCGGCACCCGCTCGTTCGGCGCGGACCCGACCCGGGTCGCCGCGCACTCCGCCGCCGCCGTGAGCGGGCTCCAGGCCGCCGGGGTCGCCGCCTGCGCCAAGCACTTCCCCGGGCACGGCGCGACGGTCGCCGACTCCCACCACGAGCTACCGACCGTGGACGTACCCCTCGACGTGCTGCGCCGCCGCGACCTGCCGCCCTTCGCCGCGGTCGTCGCGGCCGGCGCGCAGGCCGTGATGACCGCGCACATCCGGGTGCCGGCACTGACCGGTGACGGCCCCGCCACGTTCAGCCGGGCCGTCCTGGTCGACCTGCTGCGCGGCGAGTACGGCTTCACCGGCACGGTCATCACCGACGCGCTGGAGATGAAGGGCGCGGCGGTGGCCGCCGGCGGGGTGGGCCCGGCCGCCGTGCGGGCCCTCGCCGCCGGCGCCGACCTGCTGTGCATCGGCGCCCAGGTCGACGCCGAACTGGTCGAGCGGGTGGTCGCGGAGATCGTCGGGGCGCTCGGCGACGGCCGCCTCGACCGGGCGCGGGTGGAGCAGGCGGCCGGCCGCGCCGCCGCGCTCGCCGCCTGGACCCGGGCCGCCGGCACGACGTCCGTCGCCCCCGACGGGCTCGGGTACGCGGCGGCGCGGCGCGCCGTCCGGGTGGAGGGGGAACTGGCCGGCCTGGACCGCCCGCTGGTCGTCCAGCTGCACGCCGCGTCGACCATCGCCGAGGGGCGGGTGCCGTGGGGCCTCGGCCCGCACCTGGACGGCGCGGAGGAGTTGCGGGTGGTCGCCACCGAGACCGGGCCGGCCGCCCTGCGCCAGCTCGCCGGGGACCGGCCGATCGTGCTGGTCGGCCGCCACCTGCACCGGCTGCCGGGCGGGGCGGAGCTGGTGACCGCGCTGGCCGCCGAGCACCCGGTGACCGTGGTCGAGATGGGCTGGCCGTCGCGGTGGCGTCCGGTGGGAGCGCGGGCCTTCGTCACCACGTACGGCGCGAGCCACGCCTGCGGCCGGGCGGCAGCCGAGGTGCTCGGCCTGGCCGGCTGACGCCGGCGCATACCCCGACCTGGCCCGATCGGCTTCGACCAGGCCCGGTCGGGGTATGCGACGGCATGACCGCCACCGATCCCTGGCACCGGGCCCTGGCCGACCTCGTGTCCCGGTCCCACCGGTTGCCGCCGGACGAACTCGCGGCCACGGTCGACGCCGCGCTCCGGCCACTGGGCGCGGCGGCGACCGTCTACCTGGTCGACGCCGAGCAGCGCGACCTGCGCCCGCTGCCCGGTTCGCAGCGGCCGGCGCCGACGGTGCTGCCGATCGACACGAGCCTCGCCGGCCGCGCCTTCACGCAGGTCGAGGTGCACGTGAGCCCCGGGCCGCCGCCCCGGCTGTGGGTGCCGATCGTCAACGGCACCGACCGGCTGGGGCTGATGGAGGTGTTCCCGCCGCCCGACGCCGACCTCGCCGACGAGGCGCTGCGCGACGGCTGCCGACTCGTCTCCGGGCTGGTCGGTCACCTGGTCACCAGCAAGCGGGACTACGGCGACGTCCTGCACCGGGCGCGGCGCAGCCGGCCGATGGCGGTCTCCGCCGAGCTGCTGTGGCACCTGCTCCCACCGCTGACCTTCGCCACCGGGGAGGCGGTCGTCAGCGCCCTGCTGGAGCCCTGCTACGAGGTCGGCGGGGACGCCTTCGACTACGCGGTGCACGGTGGGGTCCTGACCCTGGCGATCCTCGACGGCGTCGGGCACGGCCTGCCGGCGGTGCTGACCACCTCGGTGGCGCTGGCGGCGCTGCGGGCCGCCCGGCGCACCGGCGCGGACCTGCCGGGTCTGGCGCGGGCGGTGGACGCCGCGATCCTCGCCGAGTGGCAGGACGCGCGGTTCGTCACCGCGGTGCTCGCCGAGTTCGACACCGGCAGCGGGCTGCTGCGCTACGTCAACGCGGGGCACCCGCCGCCGGTGCTGCTGCGCCGGGGACGGGCCGTACGGGAGCTGGCCGGGGGCCGTCGGCTGCCGCTGGGCCTGCCGGACGGCGACGTCGAGGTGGCCCGTGCCCGGTTGGAGCCCGGTGACCGGCTGCTGCTGCACACCGACGGGGTGACCGAGGCGCGCGACCCGGCGGGCGAGATGTTCGGGCTGACCCGCCTGGCCGACCTCGCCGAGAGGCACATCGGCTCCGGGCTGCCGGCCGCGGAGACGCTGCGCCGGCTCAGCCACGCGGTGACGGAGCACCAGGGCGGGACGCACCAGGACGACGCGACGCTGATGCTCGTCGAGTGGTCCGCCGAGGCGTCGGCGAACGCGGAGCCCTGAGCCCGGTCAGTCCAGCCCGCGCCACCCGCGCGCGACGGGCCGGCCCGATTCGACGTCGGCGAGCCCGAGCAGGGCGCCGACCCCGGTGATCCGCAGGACCCGCGCCACCCCCGGCTGCGGGGCGGTCACCCGCAGCGGCACGTCGCGCTCGCGGCCCACGGCGGCGCCGTGCACCAGGACGCGTACGCCGCTGGAGTCCATGAAACGCACGTCGGCGAGGTCGACGACGACCTCCCGGACGGCGGGCCGGCGCAGCGCCTCGGTGAGCGTCGCCTCGAACTCGGGGGCGTTGGCCATGTCGATCTCGCCGGCCGGGCGCAGGACGACCCGCCCCGGCTCCGTGTCCCGCGTATCCGGGTCCATGGCTCGCCTCACCGTCGAAGGGACGCGCCGGCACCGGCGCGCCTCGACGATACCGGCCCCCGCCCGCCCGGGACGCTTCGAGGACCCGAGGAGCTACTTGAACACGTTCAACAAGTCGCCTACGCTCAGGCGGCAAGAGTTGAACACGTTCAAGAAGGGCGTCCGCGATGGACACGAAGGTCTGGATGTACCTGGTCTACCTGGCGATCAGCATCGGGTTGACCGTGTGGGTGGCCCGGGCGCTGTCGCGCAACGGGTTGGTCTTCCTGGAGGAGGTGTTCGCCGACGAGCGGCTGGCCAAGGCCGTGAACAGCCTGCTCGTCGTCGGCTTCTACCTGCTCAATCTCGGCTACGTCACGGTGGCCATGAAGCATCCCGACCCGGTCGGCTCGACCGCCCAGGCGATGGAGGAGCTCTCCCTCAAGATCGGCCTCGTGCTGCTGGTGCTCGGAGCGCTGCACTTCTTCAACGTCTTCGCGCTCGGCCGGTACCGCCGCGGTCGGCTCCGCCAGTACGCCACCCACCCGCCCGTCGCCCCGGTCGGCCGGCTGCCGATGCCACCCGCGCCGCGCGACGCCCAGCCCGCCGGGGCCCGGCCCGCGGGGCCGTACCCCACGGGGCTGCAGCCCGCCGCCGGACCGCACCCCGGCGGACCGCACCCCGCCGGACCGGGAGCGGGGACCGGGGCGGTCGGCGGACCGCCGGCCCGATGAGCGCCCGACCCACGGGCGGGTCGGGCGGATTCCCGGACGCCACCGCGCACGGGGGCGGTGGCGTCCGGGGGTTCACCGTCCTCTACGACGCGCACTGCCCGCTCTGCCGCTCCGCGCGGCGCTGGCTGGCGTCCCGCGCCCAGCTCGTACCCCTGGAGTTCGTGCCGGCCGGCTCGGCCGAGGCCCGGCGGCGCTTCCCCGGCCTGGACCACGACGCCACGCTGCGGGACCTCACCGTGGTCGCGGACACCGGCGAGGTGTACGCGGGCGACGGCGCCTGGTTCGCCTGCCTCTGGTCGCTCGCCGACCACCGGGCGACGGCGGAGCGGCTGGCCCGCCCGCACCTGCTCCCGCTTGCCCGGCGGGTGGTCGCCGCCGCCTCCTCGGTCCGGCAACGGGTGCGCGACCCGTGGGCGGAGCCGGCCGACGACCCGGCGGGATACGGTGGCCCCGATGACCGAGCAGACTGCGCCGACGACCGCTGCGGGTGAGCCGGCGACCGCGCGCGGCGAGCAGACCCGGCAGCTCATCCTGGACACCGCCATGCGGCTGTTCCGCGAACGCGGTTACGCCCGGACCACCATGCGCGCCATCGCCCAGGAGGCCGGGGTGGCGGTGGGCAACGCCTACTACTACTTCGGCTCCAAGGAACACCTGATCCAGGAGTTCTACGCCCGCTCGCAGACGGAGCACCGGACGGCGGCCGGGCCGGTGCTCGCCCGCGAGAGCGACCTCGCCGCCCGGCTGGCCGGGGTGATGCACGCCGGGATCGACGTGCTCACCCCGTCGCACTCCTTCGCCGCCAGCTTCTTCAAGACGGCGGCGGAGCCGACCTCACCGCTGAGCCCCTTCTCGGCCGAGTCCTCCGGGCCGCGCGAGGCGGCGATCGGGCTCTTCGCCGAGGCGCTGGACGGCTCCACCGCCCGGGTCGACCCGGAGCTGCGCCCGCACCTGCCGGAGCTGCTCTGGCTGGCGTACATGGGGGTGGTGCTCTACTGGGTCTACGACCGCTCGCCCGGCCAGGCCCGCACCCGGCAGCTCATCGACGGCGCGGTGCCGCTGGTCGACCGACTGGTAGGGCTGTCGCGGTTGCGCGTGCTGCGCCCGGTGACCCGGCAGGTGCTCGACCTCATTCGTACGCTGCGTCACTGACTGCCGAACGCGGCCATCCTCCAAATAGCCGCAGGTCAGAGTCCGTTAGTCGACACCCGGATCGCACCAGTGGCACCTTGCCGACGCCCTCACCGATACATAGCGTGATGGGTGCGCACACCACCCGCGGGCCCTGGGGGGAGACTGCGGACCGTGGATCCGGCCCGGGAACCACGGTCCGCGCCCCGCCCTCGGGCACGCTCAGGGCGGATAGACGCCGAACGACCGCCAGCCCCGGTCGGCGAAGCCGGCAGCGGTCGCCACCCGGGCGGAGGCGGTGTTCGCGGGGTCGTGCAGGTACGTCGGGACGGCCCCCTCGTCGAGCACCCGGCGCGCCGCCTGGGCGACCAGCCGCCGGGCCAGTCCCCGCCCCCGGGCCGCCGGCACGGTGCCGACCGCCAGCTCGTGGCCGTACGCGTCGTGCCGCTTGATCCCGACCCCGGACAGGTAGCGGCCCTGGGCGTCGCGTGCCACCAGGACCGGCCGGTCGAACAGGCGCAGCCAGGACGGCAGCCCGGCGGCGTTCGGGGCCGTCCACTCCCCCGCGTCCGGCAGCGGGGTCGGCGCAACGCTCCACCGGAACACGTCGTCGTGCACCGCCCAGCCGGGTCGGCCGACCGCGGCGGGCAACGCCGCGAGCGGCGGGCCGCACGGCCGCCGGGCCAACTCGCGGACCGCCGCGACCCGGTCGGGGGCGACGGAGAGCACGGTGCTCGCGCCGGCAGCCACCGCGACGGCCGGCCGGAGCCTGCCGTCCCAGGCCGGTCGGGCCCGCCGGTGCGAGCCGACCACGTGCAGCCCGGGCCCGGCCGGCCACTGGCCGAGCCAGCTCGCCAGGTGCAGGTGCAGCCGCCGGTCGAGCATCGCCGGTCACCTCCCCACGGCCGTCGGTCGTCACCCGGAGGCCGGGCCGCCGACGCCGCCCGCCTCGCCGACGATCACCGTACGCGGGCGCGGCGCGGTGCGCGCGCGAACCCGTCGGGGGTGGACCGGCGCGGGTCCCCGTGACCCGACGGAATCCGCCCCGCGCAGCGGGGACGCGCGCGATGATTGGGTGGCGTGGCGGGCGGGTAGACGTATCGACACACCGATGGCCGCCGATTCGTGGGACGAGGGCCGATCACGGGAACCAGACGCATCGACCGGCCGTCATATTCATTTTCATACATGGACAACTTTGTTTGGGACGGTATGGTCATGCCGAATCAGCCGAACGACCGGTACCACCAGGACCCGGAGCGACTCTGGCGATGCACCGAGGCCACCGGGTGGTTCCCGGCCCAGTCGGCGTACCGGGGCCACCGCGCCGGGCCCGAGGCGCTCCCGTGGAGCGAGGTCGACAAGCAGCCCGCCGGCGCCGCGTCGCGCGGCGGCCGGAACACCCACTGACCACCCCGCGCAAGGCCCGGTCGTACCGCGACACACCCGGACGGTCCACCGGCGGCTTTCGCACACCTGTCGGGTAATTTCTTCTGGTCCGGCATCCCGGCCTACGACAGGAGAAGCTCCGCGCATGGGCAAGAAGACGATCCACGTCTCCGACTTCAGCGGCACGGTCATCCAGCCCGACGACGAGGTGGTCCGCGTCGTCGTCCTGGAGCACCCGGACCTGGTCGCGGGGCCCGTACGGCTGGACGCCACCCCGGTCGAGGTGGAGAGCATCGACGACGCCGCGCTGGACGTCGCGGTGGTCGAGATCCACGACCGGCACGGCGACGGCGAGCCGCGCCGGGTGGTGCTCACCGCGAGCGAGTTCGACGCGATGGCGACCGACGTGCCGATGGCGCAGCTGCTGAAGACCGCCGAGCGGGTCCGCCCGCCGAAGGCCCGCAAGGGCGCGGAGCGGGTCGACTACGGCACGATCGAGCACGCCGGCCGGCCGCACCGGGGCCGGGTCACCGAGGAGGAGGCCCGGCTGGTGCGCGAGCGGCTCGACGAGGTCAACAAGCGGCTCGCCGACGCCGGGATCCGCCAGGTGGACCCGACGGACCCCGAGCACGCCGCCCGCTACGGCTTCCCCGCCGCGCCCTGAGGCGGGTCATTCCCGCATCTGGACGGCCCGCAGGGCCGCCGCCACCCACTCCTCGGTCGCGGCCTTGGTCACGCCGAGCCCGCTGAGGACCCCGGCGCCGTTCTCGTGCTCCAGCAGCGCGAGCAGGATGTGCTCGGTGCCGACGTAGTTGTGCCCGAGGCGCAGGGCCTCCCGGAAGGTCAGCTCCAGCGCCTTCTTGCCCTGGGCGTCGTACGGGATCAGGTCGGGCACCTCGGCGGTCGAGGGTGGCAGTGCCGCCGTCGCGGCCTCGCGTACGCGTTCCAGCGGCACCCCCTGGGCGACGACGGCCTTCGCGGCCAGGGCCTCCGGCTCGTTGAGCAGTCCCAGCACCAGGTGCTCGGGGCGGATCTCGGCGTGCCCGGTGGCCCTGGCCTCGTTCTGCGAGGCCATCACCACGTTGCGCGCGCGGGGGGTGAACCGGGAGAAGCCCTGCTGCGGGTCGGGCGGCGTCTCGTCGGCCTTCGGCACGAAGCGCTTCTGCGCCGCCTGCTTGCTGACGCCCATGCTGCGGCCGATCTCGGTCCAGGACGCGCCGGAGCGGCGTGCCTGGTCGACGAAGTGGCCGATCAGGTGGTCGGCGACCTCCCCGAGGTGGTCGGCCGCGATGACCGCGTCGGTGAGCTGGTCTAGCGCGTCGGTGTGCGCCTTCTTGATCGCCCGGATCAGGTCGTCCAGGCGTACGGGGTTGGTCATCTGCACTGGATCCGTCATGCGTCAACCATAGGTTGACGCACGCATGCCGTCAACCCAAAGTTGACGATCGGCACCACAGCTCCCGCGGGCTCGTCGGCCTCGGCAGACGACGGCCGGTGATCACCCGTAGGAAAGTTTCACCATTGCCTCGCTCGATATAGAAGTTTTACGATTCGGCCTCCATCGTCCAACCCTCCCCACGGTACGAACATCGGAGGCAACAATGTGTGACGCACCGGAGACAGGCACGCTGCTCCACGTACCGGCCCGGCGCCGCGCCCTGTTCACGGCGCTGGGCGTCGGCGCCGGCATCGGGGTGCTCGGTCTGCCCAGCCCCGCGCTGGCCGCCGTCGCCGGCTGGAGCAACCCGACCCGCGGCACGCTGACCTCCGGCTACAAGAGCCCCAGCCGGCCCGGTCACCTGGGCTGGGACGTGGCCAACAGCCAGGGCACCCCGATCTACGCCACCGCCGACGGAACCGTCCGGGACGTCAAGACCAACTCGTACCCGGGCGACACGACGAGCGGGCCGCTGGCCGGTCGCACCGGCAACAGCGTCCACATCAACCACGCCGACAGCTACTTCTCCTACTACGGCCACCTGCACCGGGTGCTGGTCAGCGCCGGTCAGCGGGTCAGCTGCGGGCAGCTGATCGGCCTGATGGGCAACACCGGCAACTCGACCGGCCCGCACCTGCACTTCGAGATCCACCGGCCCCGGCTGACCTCGCTGGACCCCCGGGTCTTCCTGGCCAACCGGGGCATCACCCTCGGCTCGACGGCCCCGGTCGGCAGCACCGGCTACCCGAGCGTCAGCCAGGGCGCCTCGGGCTGGATGCCCCGGGTGATCCAGTACCTGGTGCGGGCCCGCGGCATCTCCGTCGTGGTGGATGGGATCTACGGACCGGGCTGCGCCGCCTCGGTCAGGTCGTTCCAGAGCAGCCGGGGCCTCTACGCCGACGGCATGGTCGGCCCGATCACCTGGACCGCGCTCGTCCTGCCCCTGCGCGAGGGCAACTCCGGCGACCTGGTGCGCGGCCTCCAGACCGCCCTCAACGCCCGGGGTGCCAGCCTCCTCGTCGACGGCGGCTTCGGCTCGGTCACCACCAGCGCGGTGCGCGCCTTCCAGAGCCGCAACGGCCTCGTCGCCGACGGCCTCGTCGGGCCGGTGACGTGGAGCGTGCTCATCTGAGCGGCACCGTCAGAGCCAGCCGTTGTCCCGGGCGGTGCGGAACGCCTCCGCGCGGTTGGCCACGCGGAGCTTGCTGACCGCGGCGGAGAGGTGGTTGCGGACGGTGCCCGCCGACAGGTGGGTACGCCGCGCCACCTCCGCCACCGGCGTGTCGTACTCGGCCAGCCGCAGCACGTCCAGCTCGCGGGGCGTGAGCGGGCACTCCGGCGCGGTGAGGGCGTCCGCGGCCAGCGCCGGGTCGACGTACCGGCCGCCGGCGTGCACCCGGCGGATGACGTCGGCCAGCGTCCCGCCGGGAGCGCCCTTGGGCAGGAACCCCTTGGCCCCGGCGGCCAGCGCGCGTTGCAGGTGGGGCGGCCGGCCGTGCCCGGTCAGGATCACCACCTTGCAGGCGGGCAGGACGCGCGCCAGCTCCGCGGTCACCTCCAACCCGTCCAGGGCCGGCATCTGGAGGTCCACCACGGCCACGTCCGGCCGGTGGGCGAGCGCGGCGGTCACCGCAGCCCGCCCGTCCGACGCCTCGGTCACGACCTCCAGGTCGGACTCCAGACCGAGCAGAGCGGCCAGCGCCGCCCGGATCAGGTCCTCGTCGTCGGCGAGCAGCACCCTGATCACGGGCGGGTCCGTACCGTCACGTCGAGGCGGAACACCCCGTCGTCGGTCCGGTGCCGCAGCGAGCCCCGGGCCTCGGCCATCCGCTCGGCCAGCCCGCGCAACCCGAAGCTGTGCCGGTCCGGCGACGCACCCTCGGCGCCGTCGTTCGTCATGGTCATCCGTACCTCGTCCTCGTCCTGGCTGATCTCGATGGTGCACCAGGTGGCCCGGCTGTGCCGCAGCACGTTGGTGCTGGCCTCCCGCAGCACCGCGACGAACTGCCGGGCGATCTCCGACGGTACGTCGTCCGGCGGCAGCGCGACCGCGCAGCGGATGCCGGAGGAACGCAGCACCTGCTCCACCGCGGCGATCTGGTCCCCGAGGTCCACCGCACGGTACCCGTGCACCACCTCGCGCAGCTCGACCAGCGCCGACGCGGCCAGTCGCTGCACCTCGGCCGCCTCGGAGCTGGCCCGCCCGGCGTCCGTCGCCGCCAGGCGGGACGCCAGCTCCGCCTTGAGCGCGATGACCGAGAGGCTGTGCCCGAGCAGGTCGTGCACGTCGCGCGCGAAGCGCAGCCGCTCCTCGGTCGCGGCGAGCCGCCCCTGGGCGGCCCGCCCCCGCTGCGCCTCGACGAGCAGGCCCCACAGCCAGAGCTGCAGGGCGTTCCACGCGGCCATGGAGACGCCGGCGACCAGCACGATGGTGACCTGGTCACGCACCGACGCCCCGTTGCGCAGCGCCACCCCGGCGGCCACCGCCACGGTCAGCAGCGCCGCCGGGCCGGCGGCCCACCAGCGCGACAGCATCGGCACCGAGCCGATCACCGACGCGCCGAGGAAACCCCAGGTCGCCCACTCCGGCGCCCCCACCGGCCCCACCAGGGGTACGGAGACCACGGCGGCCACGACGAACGCGACGAGCAGGCGGCGCCGCACGGCCCCCGCCAGCCACGGGGTGATCGCACCGTAGAGCGCGCCGGCCTGCGCGACGACGAACAGGACGATGCCCACCGCCCCGGCAGCCGTCCACCCCGGATCGTCCTCCCGCGACAGCCCGGCGGCGGCCAGCAGCAGCGTCCCCAGGACGCCGCTGCCGACGGTGGTGAGGGTGACGACGCGGGCGCGGCGCAGGCCGAGATCCCGCTCGACCTGCGCCCGGTCCATGTTCACGTCCCCGTGGCCGGGTGACGCGATCGCTGCCCCGATCATCCGTGCCGGGGCTCCCACCGGAAGTACCGGCCCGCCATGAGCAGCGACACCACCAGCCAGACCAGCAGCACCCCGAAGGACGGCAGCGTCTCGATGAAGGTGCCGGCGAAGCTCAGGGTCTGGCCCTCGTCGGTACGGCCGAGCCAGCCGACGCGCATGACCTCGGTGAACGGGCCGTTGGGCAGGAACCAGAGCACCCGCTCCAGCGACTCCGGCAACGCGCCGAGCGGCAGCAGCGCACCCGGCGTGGCCAGGAAGACCACCACGGTCGGCAGGGTGGTGAGCATGGCCGCCTCGGAGCTGCGGGTGATCGCGGAGAGCGCGGCCGAGAACGCCGCCATGATCGAGGAGCCGATCAGCAGCGCCACCACCATGACCAGCGGGTTCCTGGGCATCGGCAGGTCGAGGACCAGGACCGCGTAGACGGCCAGCGCGAGGAACTGGGCGAGGAAGATCGCCACCGTGCTGCTGGCCGTGCCGAACAGGATCGTGCGGTCCGAGGCCAGCCCGGCGCGCAGCCGCTTGAGCACCAGTTCCTGGCGGCGCGAGGCGTACACGGTGGTCAGGTGGTGGTGCACCAGGAAGACCATGATCAGGGTGGTGACGCTGACGACCCGGCGCACGCCGGGCACCGTCTGGCCGCGGTACTCGCTGACCAGCAGCAGAGCGATCATCAGCGGCGTCACCACGGACATCGCGGTCGACGTCCAGCTGCGGCGCAGCGCCAGCAGCTCCATCTTGAGCATCGCGGCCATCTGCCAGATGGGCCTGGTCGCGCGGTCGCCCGAGGCGGCGGCGGTGGTGGGGCTCGGCGTCGTCATCGTCCCGCTCATCGGGCAACCTCCGCTTCCGCGTGCTGGTCGGTCGGGTCGTGGTCGGCGGCGATGTCCAGGAAGACATCCTCCAGGGTGGCCGGTCGGGCCGACAGGGAGGCCAGCCGGATGTTGCCCGCGTTGGCCCACTCGAGCAGCCGGGTCAGGTCGGTCTGGAGCTGGCGGGACTCGTACGTGACCCGGTCGCCCTCGACCAGGCGGGCGGCGTGCGGCAGGTCGGGCAGCGACTCCGTGGCCGGCAGCCGGAAGCTGATCCGGGCGGGCAGGGTGCGTACGACGTCCTCCGGCGCCCCGGTGGCGACGATGCTCCCACCCCGCATGATCGCCACCCGGTCGGCGAGGACCTCCGCCTCCTCCAGGTAGTGCGTGGTGAGCAGGACGGTGGTGCCGCCCTTTTGGAGCTCACGGACGACGTCCCAGGTGCGGCGGCGCGACGCCGGGTCCATGCCGGTGGTGGGCTCGTCGAGGAAGAGCACCTCCGGGCGGCCGAGCACGGCAAGCGCCAGCTCCAGCCGCCGGCCCTCGCCGCCGGAGAGCTGCTCGACGGCGACGTTCATCCGGTCGCCGAGGTCGACCAGGTCCAGCACCTCCGCGGTGGTCTGCGGCCGGACGGTGAGCGACCGCCAGATCTCCACCGTCTCGCGGACGGTGAGCGCGCCCGTGAACCCGCCGTGCTGGAGCATCACCCCCGTCCGGGGGCGCACCGAGTTGCGGTCCCGGACGGGGTCCAGCCCGAGCACCCGGACCCGGCCGGCGGTGGCCGGTTGCAGGCCCTCCAGGACCTCGATGGTGGTGGTCTTCCCGGCACCGTTGGTGCCCAGCAGCGCGAACAGCTCGCCCCGGCGGATCCGCAGCGAGATGCCGCGCACCGCCTCGAACTCCCCGTAGCTGCGGCGCAGCCCGTCCACTTCGATCACGACGTCATCCATGCTCATCAGGCTGCCGTCGGTGGGCGACAGTTCCAACCCCCGTCGCGTCATGTTCCCACCGTGTCGTACGCATGCCCGACCCGTGTGTCCCCCACGTCCGGGGCAGGCGCGCCGCCCGGGGTCAGCGGACGCGCGGACGCGGACACGACGCCGAGCGGTCGGTGGCCCGGTGCATCCGGGGGGCGCTCAACCGGCCGGGTGGGCGGCGAACGGCGCCACGTCCACCGGGAGTTCCGGCAGCACCCCGGCAAGCGCCTCGACCTTCGTCCACGTCATGGTCACCTGGTCGAGGTCCCCGTCCCCCAGCGGGACGCCCAGCTCGCCGAACGCCCGCGCCAGCCGCTCCCGGCGTACGGGGTCGACGCCGTCGGCGGGCGCCTCGGGCACGCAGACGGACGCGAGGTCCGTCACGACCTCCAGCTTCGGCTCCCGCTCGTGCCAGCCCGTACGCCGCTGGTAGACGTCGGCGACGGCGGCCAGCTCGAAGTCGCGGCCGGGCGCGGCGGCGAGTTGCAGCGACAGCGGCATCCCGTCGCCGTCGACGCCCATCGGCAGCGCCAGCGCGGGGAAGCCAACCGCGCTCCAGGCGCTGGGCAGGAAGGAGATCATCTGGAGGCTGGCCTGGTCGTCGTAGCGGGGGGCGCCGGACGGCCAGGCGGGCGTGGCGATGACGTCGACGTCACGCAACCGCGCCCGCAGGGCGTCGGCGCCCCACCCGCGCACCCGCTGGGCCCGCAGGTACGTCTCCGCCGGGAGCACGCCGCCGAGCGCGACGTTCCACCGGAAGGGTCGCCCGTAGTCGCTCCAACGCGCCCGCAGCTGCGCCCCGTGCACCTCGAACGCCTCCACCAGCATCGTCACGAGCTGCGCGGCGAAGAGCGGGAACGCCTCGTCGAACGGCACGTCGACGACCTGCGCCCCGGCGGCCCGCAACTCGTCGAGCGCGGCGTCGAAGGCGGCGGCGGTGTCCTCGGTCAGCGCGGCGGCGTAGCGCACCAGGTCGCCCGGGACGCCGACGCGTACGCCCGCGAGGTCGGCCAGCGGCGGCCGGGACAGCTCCGCGGGCCGGTCCGCCATCACGGCGAGCAGCCGCGCGCACTCCCGGGCCGTGCGCGCCAGCGGGCCCGTGGTCTCGACCGAGCGCGCCAGCGGGCGGACGCCGGTCGCCGGCAGGAGGCCCTGCGTCGGCTTGAGCCCGGTCACGCCGCACAGCGCGGCCGGGATCCGGATGCTGCCGTTGCTGTCGGTGCCGACGCCCGCGTCGAAGAAGCCGGCGGGGATGCCGTTGGCGCTGCCGCAGCTCGACCCGCCGGTGAACCGGTGGGGGTCCCACGGGTTGCGGGGCACCGGGAAGGGCGCCTCCGGGTCCGGCCGGGACAGCGCGTGCTCGCCCATCGTGGTCTTGCCGACGATCAGCGCGCCCGCGGCGCGCAGCCGCGCCACCACGGTCGCGTCGCGGTCGGCCCACCAGTCCGCGTCGTGCACGACGCTCTGGCAGGTGCTCGGCGCGCCGGCCACGGCGACGACGTCCTTGACGCCGATCAGCGTGCCGCGCAGCGGCCCGTCCGTGCCGGCGTCGACGGTCGGGAAGCGGTGCAGGAAGGTGCCGAGCATCGGCCCGAGCCGGTCGGCCCGCTCGGCCGCGGCGGCGACGTGGTCCATGTCAGCTCACCGCCGCGTGACCCGGCCGGCCGGTCGCGACGACCCGCGGCGAGGGCCGGTCGCCGGTCAATTCCGATTCCGCGTCCATTCTTGTGTGCCGGAAGAAGTCGCTGTGCGGAAAAACGAACGACTCGGCCGTGACATCGTCACCGACCATGACGTCCGTCTTCGCGTCACCGTTCGACGAATGACGGTCACCGTTCCGCTTCTGGCGTGCCACGAACACCTCCCCGCACGGGCCACAAAAAATGCGCGGCCCAGGACCACGACAACTCCGACGATGGCGGTCGCGGCCGTCGCGGGGTAACCCCTACGGTCACCCCTCACCACCCCGGAATGAGGCGCCTCGGACGCCGATCCTCGCGGCGACGGCCCCGGAGTTCCTGGCTCCCCGCTCCGCGGCGCTGATAAATACTATTCGCATACCCGCACCGATCTAAATGGGGAAATCAATGAGCAACGCAATCGCGAACCTCGTGGCGACACCCACGGCCGGTGCGGTGCAACCACAGGCGATCGACGTTTCGGCCGTGCACAAGAGATACGGCGACGTACGGGCCGTCAACGGCATCGACCTGCGGATAGCGCCCGGCGAGGTGGTGGCGCTGCTCGGGCCCAACGGCGCGGGCAAGTCCACGCTCGTCGACATGATCCTGGGGCTCACCCGCCCCGACCGCGGCGAGATCCGCGTCTTCGGGCACACCCCCCGGGAGGCCATCACCCGGGGCGTCATCGGGGCGACGCTCCAGGACGGCGCACTGCTCGACGACGTGTCGATTCGCGAGCTGCTCACGATGGTGGCGTCGCTGCACGCCGCCCCGCTGCCGATCGCCGAGGTGCTGCGCCGCACCGACCTGACCGACATCGCCGACCGCCGCAGCCGGCTCTCCGGCGGTCAGCGCCAGCGGCTGCGGCTGGCGATGACCCTCGTGTCCGACCCGAAGCTGCTGGTGCTGGACGAGCCGACGGTGGCGATGGACGTCGAGTCGCGCCACGTGTTCTGGGCCGCCATGCGGGAGTTCACCGACTCCGGGCGCACCGTGGTGTTCGCCTCTCACTACCTGGAGGAGGCCGAGGAGTTCGCCGACCGGGTGGTGCTCGTGCAGGCCGGGACGGTCATCGCCGACGGCACGGTCGCCGAGATCCGTTCCGTGGTGGCGGGCCGCTCGCTGTCGGCCACCGTCCCGGACGCGACGGTGGAGCAGCTGCGCCTGCTGCCCGGCGTGCTCAGCGCCGAGTCCCGCGGCCAGCGCTTCGAACTCGTCTGCTCCGACTCCGACGCCGCCGCCCGGGAGCTGTTCGCGCGCCATCCCCGGGCGTACGACGTCGAGATCGGCGCCCTCGGCCTGGAACAGGCGTTCCTGGCCCTCACCTCCACGAAGGGCGGGGCCGCCTGATGAGCACGGGCTTCCTCAAGATCGAAGTGAAGCGGGTGATCCGCGCCCGCAAGTTCTGGATCGTCGCGTTCCTGTTCCCGACGCTGCTCTACCTGATGCAGGCCAACCTGTTCCGCGGCGAGGTCGTCGAGCGCACCGGCATCAACTTCAGCGAGCACCTGCTGGGCGGTCTCGCCGCCTTCGGCGCGCTCTTCGTGGCGTTGAACGTCGGCACCCGGGTGGCGATCGAGCGGTCGACGGGGTGGCAGCGCCAGTTGCGCATCACCCCGCTGTCGCCGACGTCGTACCTGACCGCGAAGCTGGCCGCGGCGATGGTGGTGGCGCTGCCGGCGATCACGGCGGTGGCGCTCACCGGCGCGCTGTTGCAGGGCGTCCGGCTGCCGCTGGGCGGCTGGCTCCAGCTGGTGCTCGGGGTCTGGATCGGCACGCTGCCGTTCGCGCTGCTGGGCGTCTTCATCGGCCAGGTCGCCACGGCCGAGAGCGTGCAGGTCCTCACCTCCGTCTCGCACATGCTGCTCGGGGTGCTCGGCGGCGCGCTGTTCCCGTCGGTCGCGTTCCCCGAGTGGCTCCAGGCGGTGTCCGCCGTCATGCCGAGCCACTGGCTGGCCGTGGTCGGCCACAGCCCGTTCGAGGCCGACTCCCGCCTCGGGCTCGCGGCCCTGGTGCTCGCGGGCTGGACCATCGTGCTCGGCGCCGCCGTGACCCTGCGCTACGTGCGCGACAGCGCCCGCGTCTGAGCCGGGAGCCGACGGACCTCCCACACCCCGCACGACGAACGTACGCACCGCTACGACGAGGGATTGCATCGTGAAGAAGAACTCCTGGCAGATACTGCGCAAGGGCGGACCGGGCGGCCTCACGCTCACCGTCGACTTCACCAGCACCGGCCGCACCCAGGCGTGCTTCCGCGACCTGGTCCCCCTGCTGAGCGCGCCCGGCGAGATCTGGGAGACCGTGGCACCCGCCTCCGGCGCCGAGGACACCATGTCCGGCGCCGACTACGTCGAGCGGTGGGCGAAGGGCGTACGCCGGCGGGAACGCACCGTCGACACCGTGATCGGCTACTGCGTGGGCGCGGTCTTCGCCGCCCCCCTCGCGTCCCGGCTGGCCGAGGCGCAGGACGAGGCGCCCCGGCTGATCCTGCTGGACCCGGAGCTGCCGAACATCGTCGGGCTCTACCGGGACTTCCACGCCGCCGCCGACGCGCTGCGCACCATCCTCTCCCCGGAGGAGATCGCCGCGTTCCACGCCGACGGCCAGGCGGTGCGGGAGAAGTACGGCCTCGAGGACCTCACCCTCATCGGTCCCGCGCTCGCCGGGATCTTCCGCGGCGCGATCGACGTGGCGGGCCGCAGGCTCGGGCTCGACGACGACGTCCGGGGCGAGCTGGGCGGCAGCTTCGCCTCGTTCGTCGGGTACCTGCGGGCGGCGGCGGAGATCGACCCGACCCCGCAGTGGGCGACGGCGACGGCGATCACCTCCGCCCACTCGACCCAGGGCGGGCAGGGCTTCGGGCGTACCGTCCCGCTCGACGTCGACCACGACCAGATGCTGCGCCATCCCGACGTCGCCGCGACGGTCTCCGCCCTGATGACCGGCGCGGACGCCGGTCTGCGGATCGCGGGGTAGCGCGGTGGCACCGGGCCCGGCGGGCGGTGAGCCCGCGCTCTTCACCGACCTGTTCGCCGAACAGGTGCGGCGCACCCCGCACGCGACCGCCGTCGTGTGGGGCGAGCACCGCAGGACGTACGCGGAGCTGGACGCCGAGGCGAACCGGCTCGCGCACCGGCTGGTGTCGCTCGGCGCGGGCCCGGACCGGCTCGTCGCGATCGGGATCCGCTCCGCGCACCTGGTGGTGGCCGCGCTGGCCACCCTCAAGGCCGGGGCGGCCTACCTGCCGCTGGACCTGAGCTACCCGCCGCAGCGGCTGGAGCACATGCTCACCGACGCGCGGCCGATGCTGCTGCTGACCACCGGCGACGACCAGCACGCGGTGCCGGCGTCCGACGCGCCCCGGGTCCTCCTCGACGACCCGGACGCGTACGCCGGCCAGCCGGACACCGACGTCACCGACGCCGACCGGCTCGCCCCGCTGCGGCCCGCCAACACCGCGTACGTCATCTACACCTCCGGCTCCACCGGCAGCCCCAAGGGCGTGGTCATCGAGCACCGCCAGCTCGGCACGTACCTGCGCCACGTCGTGCGGTCCTACCCGGGCGTACGCGGGCGGGCGCTGCTGCACTCCTCGTTCGCCTTCGACCTGACGGTCACCGCGTTCTACGCGCCGCTCATGACGGGCGGCTGCGTGCACGTCGGCGCCCTGGAGGAGATGGGCACGCCCGCCGCCGGGCCCTTCGGGCAGGAGCGGCCCACGTTCGTCAAGGTGACGCCCTCGCACATCCCGCTGCTCACCGCGCTGCCCGCCGAGGCGTCCCCGACCGGGGAGCTGATGGCCGGCGGCGAGTTGCTGCTCGGCGAGACCGTCGACGCCTGGCGCCGCCGGCACCCCGGCGCGCGGGTCGTCAACGAGTACGGCCCGACGGAGACGACCGTCGGGTGCAGCACGGTGGTCATCGAGCCCGACCAGCCGGTGCCGCCGGGGCCGCTGCCCATCGGCCAGCCCATGCCCGACGTGCGCTTCCACGTGCTGGACGAGGAGCTGCGCCCGGTCGTGCCCGGCGAGATCGGCGAACTGCACATCGCGGGCGCCCAGCTCGCCCGGGGCTACCTGGGCAGGCCGGGGCTGACCGCCGAGCGCTTCCTGCCTGACCCGTTCGGCCCGCCCGGCTCGCGCATGTACCGCTCCGGCGACCGGGTCCGGCCCACCGAGGACGGCGAGTACGAGTTCTGCGGGCGGGTCGACAACCAGGCGAAGATCCGCGGCTACCGCATCGAACTGGGCGAGATCGAGGCGGCGCTGCTGCGCAGCCCGCAGGTGCGGCACGCGGCGGCGGTGATCCGCACGGACGCGCCCGAGGTCAAGCAGCTCGTCGCGTACGTCGTGGCCGAGGCGGACGCGACGCTCGACCCGCAGCAGCTGCGCAAGGACCTCGCCGAGACCCTGCCGGACTACATGGTGCCGAGCGCCGTGGTGAGCCTCGCGGCGCTGCCGCTGACCGTCAACGGCAAGCTCGACACGGCGGCCCTGCCGGCGCCGGAGGTCACGGCGACGCCGGGCGGGCGGGCGCCGGCCGACGAGTTGCAGGCGCTGCTGTGCGAGCTCTTCGCCACCTACACGGCCGTCTCCTCGATCGGTGTCGACGACGACTTCTTCGTCCGGGGCGGCACCAGCCTCGGCGCCGCCCAGCTGGTCAACGAGGCACGCCGACGCGGACTCACCCTGTCGCTGCGTGACGTGCTGGAAAACCGGACCGTGGCGCGACTCGCCGAGGTCTGCGCCGACACCGACCGAGGGGACGAGTGAGCATGAGCATCGCGGCCAGCAGGAAGGAAGCAGCCATGTGGCTGCTCGAGCGGCTGGTGCCGGACACCGGGGTCAACAACGTGGCGGTCGCCTTCGAGGTGGCCGGCCGGATCGACCGCGAGCTGTTCACCGCGGCGCTGGGGGCGGTCCTGGCCCGCCACGAGGTGCTGCGCACCGTGTTCCGCACCGACGACGCGACGCTGACCCGGGAGGTGCTCGCCGCCGACCGGATCGACGTGCCGGTGGTGGACGTCCCGGCCGGCGACGACGGGATGGACGCCGACCTGACCGCGTTCGCCGCCGAGCCCTTCGCGATCGACGGCCGCCCCCTGGTGCGGGCGGGCATCCGCGCGGGAGCCGACGGCGACGTGTGCTGCGTCGTCGTGCACCACCTGAACTTCGACGCCATGTCGACCACGATCCTGCTCCGCGAACTGCTCGTCGCGTACGAGACGGTGGCGGCGGGACGCCAGCCCGACGACGCCCCGGTGGCCGCGCTCGCGGAGCGCGCGCCGAACGAGCGCAGCGTCGCGTACTGGCGGAAGAACCTCGACGGGCTGCGGGCCGCCGAGGCGGGTCTGTGGTGCGCCCGGCCGCCCGTCGGGGCGCCGTCCCTGCGCGCCGAGACCGTCCACCACGAACTCTCCGCGCCGGCCCGCGCCGTGGTACGCCGCTTCCAGCGCGAACTGCGCGCCTCCGAGGCGGTGGTGCTGCTCGCGGCGTACTCGGTGCTGCTCGCCCAGCACGGCGCGGGCTCCGACGTGGTGATCGGCACCCCGGTCAACGTCCGGGACCAGCGCAGCATGAACGCCATCGGCTACCACGCGAACCTGGTGCCGCTGCGGGTCCGGCTCGACCCGGACGCCGACTTCCGCGCCGTCGTGAAGCAGACGCGCAGCACGTTCCTGGAGGCGATCAGCCACGCCGACGTACCGCTGGAGCACGTGTCCCCCGCCGTGCTCGGCGACGCGCCGTCGTCGTGGCGCAGCTCCTTCTTCCGGCACCTGTTCAACTACGTGCCCGGCACCGTCGACACCTCCGCCACGCTGACCGGGATGCCGGTGCGGCACGTCATGGTGGAGAACGGCTACAGCCGCTTCGACCTGGAGTTCTTCATCATGCCGGGCGAGGACGCGACGACCGTCCGCGCGGCGTTCTGCGTCGACGCCTTCGAGGCGGCCGACGTCGTGCTGCTGCTGCAACGCTACGACGCGCTGCTCGTACGGCTGGGCGAGGAGCTGGACCGGCCGGTGGCGCAGCTGTCCCGCCTGGGCACGAGCGACCTCGCCCTGCCGGCGTCGCCGTCGGCGCCGGCCGCCACCGCGTCCGTGTTGGACGCGGTGCACGCGACGGTCGCCGCGAGCCCGGACCTCGTCGCGGTGCAGGACGGCGCGGACGCCGTGTCGTATGGCCGGCTGTGGTCCGCGGCGCTCGCCACCCGGGACCTGGTCGCGGCCTCGGGCGGCGGCACGGTCGCCGTGCTCGCGCCGCGCGGCGCGCTGCTGGCCGCCGCGTGGCTCGGCGTGTGGCTGGCGGGCGCGCGCTGCGTCCTGCTCGACCCGGCCCAGCCGATCCCCGACCTCGCCGCCCGGCTGGCCGACTCGGGTGCCGCCCCGGTGCTGGCGGCCGAGGGCCTCCCCGTGCCCGGCGCCCTGCCCATCCCCGCCGTCCCCGCCGCCACCGACGCGATCCGCGCCGACGCGCCCACCGGCGGTGACCTCGACGCGGTGGCCTACCTGGAGTACCACCTCGACACGCCCGCGCCGCTCGCGGTGACGGTCACCCACCGGGCCCTGGCCGGCGCGGTCGCGCGGCTCATCGACCGGGTCGGCGCCGGGCCGGCCGTGACCGCCTGGCTGAGCAGCGCCGCCACGGACGCGGCGCTGACGGAGCTGCTGGTCGCGCTGAGCACCGGCGGCCGGGTCGTCGTCGCTCCCGACGCGGCCCGGACCGACGGCCACGCGCTCGGCGAGCTGGTGCGCGGGCAGGCGGTGGACGTGGTGCAGGCGACGCCGGCGGTGTGGCGCCAGGTGGCCGAGCACGCGGGCGACCGGCTCGCGGGCCGCGTCGTCCTGGTGGCGCACGAACCGCTCCCCCGCCCGCTGGCCGCGCAGCTGCGCGCCACCGGCGGCACGCCGCACCACGGCTACACCACGCCCGGCGTCGCCGGGTACGCCGCGCTGGACGACAGCCTGGACGAGCCGGGCGTCCGCCCGGCGACCCGCGTGTTCGTCACCGAGCCCGGCACCGGACACGAGCTGGGCATCGGCGTACGCGGTGAGCTGTGCGTCGCGGGCGACACGCTGGCCTCCGGCTACCACGGCCGGCCGGAGCTGACCGCCGCGCGCTTCGGCGAGCACCCGACGTACGGGCGGTTCCACCGCACCGCGGACCTCGCGCGCCTGCTGCCCGACGGCCGGGTGGACGTGGTCGGCCCGCTGTCGGCGCAGGTACGCGTCGGCGGCCAGCGGATCCATCTCTTCGACGTCGAGTCGGTCCTCGCCGCCCACCCGGACGTGGAGGCGGTCGCCGCCGTCGGGTCCGGCGGCGACGCGCAGGACGGCACGGTCGTCGCGTTCGTCGAGTCCCGCAAGCCCGACGTGACCGACAGGCTGCGCGAACACGCCCGTGCCGCCCTGCCGCTCACGCCCGAACTGGTCGTGCTCAACCAGCTGCCGGTCACCGTGGCCGGCACCGTGGACCGCGCGGCCCTCGTGGCGCTCGCCGCCGCGCGGACGTCGGCCGACGCCGACCCGCCGGACGAGACGACCCTCGCCCTCGTCGGGATCTGGACCGAGATGCTCGACCGGCCGGGCCTGCACGCGGACTCGAACTTCTTCGCCAGCGGTGGCCACTCGCTGCTGGGCGCCCAGCTCGTGCAGCGGGTGCGGACCGACCTGTCGATGCCGGTCCAGCTCGCCGACCTGTTCGCCAACCCGACGCCCCGGCAGCTCGCGGAGCACCTGCAGGACGCGTTCTGGGACGACGAGGACGACGACTGACCGATCGCTCAACCCCCACACCGTCTCGAACCTCAGCAGAGGAGGCTCGGCGTGACCGTCGACGTCCAGCCCACCCGCGGTACCGACCGCATGATCACACTGACCAGAGAGGAGAACATCGAGGTCGACACGATCGCCCGCTACCTGGCGGGCCGGCCGCCGCGCATGGTCGACGCGACCGCCTGGCTCGCGTCGGCCCGCGAGCTGTCCAGCAACCTGCCCGTACGACTGCGCCAGATGGTGCGGCGCTTCGCCTGGGATCCCGGGCTCGACGCCGTACTGCTCGTGCGGAACCTGCCCGTGGACGTCGACGAGTTGCCCGCGACGCCCACCGTGGCCGGCTCGGTGCAGCGGGAGTCCACGGTGCCCGCCGCCGCCCAGGTGCTGCTCGGCCTGCAACTCGGCGAACTCATCGCCTTCAAGGAGGAGAAGAGCGGCGCGCTCGTGCAGGACGTCGTGCCGGTGCCGGGCATGGAGAAGTTCCAGGGCAACGCGGGCTCGGTGACGCTCTCCATGCACGTGGAGAACGCCTTCCACCAGCACCGCCCGGACTACGTGGGCCTGCACTGCCTGCGCAACGACCACGACAACGTCGCCGGGTTGCAGGTGACGTCCGTGCGCAACGCGCTGCCCCTGCTGTCCGAGCAGGTCCGGCGGGTGCTGCACGAGCCCCGGTTCGTCACCGAGCCGCCGGCGTCGTTCGGCGACCTGCACAGCGCGCCGGAGCCGCACGGCATCCTCGTCGGCAGCTTCGAGGACCCGGACGTACGGGTCGACTTCGAGAGCTCCTTCCCCCTCGACCCCGAGGCCACGCAGGCGCTGTCGATGCTGGGCGACGCGCTGCGCACCGTCCGCCGTACGTTCATCCTGGAGCCCGGCGACCTCGCGTTCGTCGACAACCGGCTGGCCCTGCACGGCCGCACCGAGTTCACCCCGCGCTACGACGGCCGCGACCGCTGGCTGCAACGGATCTTCGTGCACCGCGACTTCCGCCGCTCCCGCGTGATGCGGCCCGCCGACGGGCACGTGCTCAGCAGCACCAACTGATCCACCGGCCCTGGGCGAGGGGCGGATCGCCGCGGGGCGCAAGACCGGTTGAACCCGAAGCCGCCAGCGATTCCCTTCCCACCGACCAGAGTGAGGCCAACATGGTGAGCAGGTGCCCCGTGCACGGGCTGGAGAAGCTGATGGACGCCGACTACTTCGCCAGCCCGTACGCGGCGAACGAGCGTTACGCGGTCATGCACGAGCGGGGCACCGTCCACCAGACATGCCTCGACGACCACGGCCGGGTGTGGCTGGTCACCGGCCACGCCGAGGTCTACACGGCGCTGCGCGACAAGCGCCTGGCGCGTCCCCGCGAGTACTCCAACGGCGACTTCACCAGCCAGCGCTTCCCGGAGGGCACGCCGACCGGCACCATCGTCACCCTCGACCCGCCGGACCACACGCGGCTCAAGAAGATGATCAACTTCACCTTCCTGCCCCGCAACCTGGAGACCTTCCGACCGCGAATACAGGAGCTCGTCGCCGGGCGGCTGGACGCGCTCGAGGCGGCGGGCGGCGGAGACCTCGTCGAGGATTACGGGGCCATCCTGCCGATCACGATCGTCTGCGACGTGCTCGGCATCCCCGACGAATACCGCACGGACCTCAAGAGGATGGCGGACCTCGGCTTCGGCAGCGACGACGAGACCAACGCCCAGCTCCGCGCGGACATGTTGCAGATGCTCGACGAGATCAGGCGGCGCAAGACGGCGGAGCCCACCGAAGACCTCTTCTCGTACTGGATCCACACGAAGGACGCCGATGGCACCCCCGTGCTGAACGTCGAGCAGGTCCTGGTCCTGGCCGCGCTGACGATGCTGGGCGGCTACGACACCACCGCGGGCATGATCAGCCGGGGCGCCCTGGCCCTGCTGGACGACCCGGAGACGCTGGAGCGGCTACGACGGCAACCGGAGCTGTTCGACGCGGCCGTCGAGGAGATGCTGCGCAAGAACCCGTCGGTGCACCACGCCTTTCGTCGCTTCGCCACCGAGGACATGGAGATCGACGGCACCAGGATCGGCAAGGGCGACACGGTGCTCCTGCACGTCGCCGCCGCCGGCAACGACCCGAGGCGGTTCGCCGACCCGCAGGTGTTCGACATCGACCGCGCCGACAAGACGCACCTGGTCTTCGGCGGTGGCCCGCACTTCTGCGCGGGGGCCGAACTGGCCCGGATGGAGGTGACCATCGCCCTCCGTGAGCTGTTCCTGCGCTTCCCCGACATCGCGCTGGCCGCCCCCCGGGAGTCGCTGAAGCTGCGCGCCTACCCGTTCATCCCCGCACTCCTGTCGCTACCCGTCACGGTCTGAGGGCTCCCCACCCGCCCCCGGAGAGGGGCGTGTCGCCGTCGGGACGTGGATCCGGTCACCCGGTTCCGCGCCCCGGCGGCGTCGTGGCGTGTGACCGTATTTCGACAGCGGGATCCGACGGCGGCATTCGCCCGTCAATTGACCGCCGTTAGCGACGGCACGATTCCGCGGGGCGCCTTTCCCCGGTTATTCGTGCGCGGGTCACCAGCTGAATGTGACGGTCTCATGCCCCACCGCCGGCCCACGACACCTGACCAGCACCAGCGCACTTCCACACCAATGACCACCACCA